>JAACPN010000034.1 GCA_009995425.1 Legionella sp.
CAGATGATATTTTGCGTGTTATTTATAAAGCCCTCTCCCCATCCCTCTCCCGAAAAAAGTAAGAGCACTGCTCATACTCCGCGTCGGGAGAGGGGGTATCCATGCCACATTAAGCTCGGTACCTCCATTCAAAATTTTTGTACTCAATATAAATATGGATGCTTAGTTATGGGTTTAAAGAAGCACTTATCAGGTGATGCCTTGATAAAAAGTGTGCGCGATCGTGTATTGCTAGAAAAGTATCCAGTTTTAATGAATCCTGTTTATAGCTGGAAAGATTGTATTATGTCGGGATTGGCCGTGTTTGGTTTTAAAATGCCGTCTTTACTGCAATTTGAGAAGGCCAAATCATCGGAGTTCAGTATCCGGAACAATTTACGCTCACTGTACGGGGTTGAGCAAGCGCCAAGTGATACATGCTTGAGGGGCGGAAAGATGTTAGAAAAATATCGTTACGTGGATGGTCATTACAGATTGTTGAAGATGGCCTGGCGTCTAACCACCCTCATTTATCCTTGCTTGATTCATTAAACCAGGCGACCATGCTTACTTATTTGACTGGATTAAAGGCCTACTCCCCACCGTGCATCAGCAAACAGATGACAAGGGCACCCAACATGAATTTCATGTTTATACCGATATACCATTAAACGATGCCAACTATAATTATCGCATGAATGCTTTGGAATATTGGGAAACTAAAGCAGATGGACGAAAACAACATTTTAGCTGGTTTACAAAACTGGATATCACCGAAGAAAATGTTTATCAAATCATGCGTGCTGGACGTTCCAGATGGAAAATTGAGAATGAGACGTTTAATACCCTCAAAAATCATAATACCCTCAAAAATCAGGGGTACAACTTTTTTATCAACAAGCTAGAAAACATACCGGACGATTAAGCGCGTTATTTGAGCGAATTCGGTCTTATATTTGTATCAATATCTTCGATAGTTGGGAGAGTCTTTATGTATATGTTGGTAATCCGGCGGCTAGACCCCCGCCACTGAAATTTGTGGTTTAACAATGTAATAATTAATCATTAAGGCTAAAAAAATACCTACAAAGGCATTCTATTGTCAAAATTTATTTTTACTTAAAATAAGAACGCATGCGACGGGTATTCAAAATGACGTTTTTCATAAGAACCAAACCACAAGCGCAAAATTATGTCATCTAGCTTCACTATAGCGCATCCAATGGGATTTAATTAAATTGGGCGGGAATTGCTGGCAATTGGCGTGCTTGCTGTATTTGACATTAATGCAACCACAGAGAGCTCTTGGTTTGAACAAGCGAGATCTTTCAATCTTTTTGCATAAAAACACAAGTAAAGCCTATGTTTCACGAGCTGAACATAGGCTTATATCACAACTACGCAAACACACCCAAGCACAACGCAATCAAGGCACTAGGAAATAAGCCTAAATATAAGAGCGATAAGCTATTCAACGAAAAAATAACCTGTTCGCTTTTTGAAAGATGAATACGGGACGCATCCGCGGGCTCATCAAAATACATGACCTTAACCACACGCAAATAGTAGAACGCACCAATCACAGCAAACACAAGCCCAAGCACCGCAACCCATATCATATGAACATCAACTAATGCTTTTAATACCAGTAGTTTTGTTAAAAAACCAACCAACGGCGGTACGCCGGCCATAGAGAATAAAATCAGCAGCATCAAAAAGGCAAGCCAAGGTTGCCGTTTGTTTAAACCACGTAAATCATCAATATCCGTGATTTCAACACCACCACGAGATAACAGCACAATCAAGCCAAATGCACCGGATGACATCAAAGCATACACAACCACATAATATAAAGCTGCTGAGTAACCCGCTGAAGTCGCAGCAAGCACACCAAACAACGCATAGCCTGCATGAGCGACTGCAGAATAAGCAAACAAACGCTTAATTTTGGTTTGAACGACCGCCAAGATATTACCGAGGCCGGTTGATAGCAATGCGAGCACCAAAACCAATTGCTGCCATTGATGCACCATGTCCCCCCAACCCAGCGTAAGTAAACGAAGGGCCATACCTAACGCGGCAATCTTAGGTGCAGCACTAATAAACAGTGTCGTCGCACTTGGTGCGCCATCGTACACATCCGGCGCCCAAAAATGGAACGGTGCGGCGGCAAGTTTAAACGCAACACCCACCACTAAAAATACAAGCGAAAATGTCAGTAAACCCGATTGCGTACTAAAAAGCTCCGGTGTAAATGCTGCATTAATCGCATCAAACGTTAACGCCCCGGTTGCACCATAAAGCAACGACATGCCGTAGAGTAAAATACCTGATGCCATGGCACCCATCACAAAATACTTTAAGGCAGCTTCTGGCCCATCGGCTTCCGTACGGCGAATGGCCGTTAAGGCATAAAGTGGCAGAGACAATAACTCAAGCGCTAAATACACTGTCAGCAGCGAGTGCGCTGACACTAAAATCATCATACCCAGGGTTGAGAATAACGCTAAAACCGTGTTATCCCCCAAAGAAACCCCACGTTCTTTTAGATACGGCCGGCCATAAAACAAACTTAAAAACACCGTCAGGCCAATAAAAAATTTCATCACATGCGCCATATCATCGCTGATAAATGCACCGGCCAAGAGGACCTGCTTAGCTTGCCCAATCATCATCAAGCTTTCACCCGCCGCAAGTAACACGCCGAAGCATGCAAAAGCGAAAACTAAACTGCTTTTTCGTGGAAAAAATAAGTCGCCTAAAAGTGCCACGCATGCTGTAACCAGCAAGGTCATTTCAGGAAGAGCCAAACAGATGTTATCGAGTAATCCAGTCATGATTGTTTAACCTTGAATTTTTGCTTGAAGTTTTGAATGATCGGCCTGCGCCAAGGTGGTGCTGACGGATTGATGAACGTAATCCAACATAGGCTTAGGATAAATACCCATCACAAGCACGAAGACCGCAAGCAACGAATAAGCACTTACTTCAAATCCTGATAAATCCTGAAGTGCTTCAACTTTTTTATTAGTGATAGGTCCAAAAATCACACGCTTATACATCCACAAGGTATACGTGGCACCGATAATTAATGTTGTTGCAGCCCAAAAAGCAATCCAGAAGCCGGCTTTCATACTTCCGACAATCACCATAAACTCGCCCACAAAACCTGAGGTACCTGGCAAGCCTGCGTTGGCCATCGCAAACAACATAAAAAACGACGCGAACACTGGCATCGATTTAACAATACCGCCAAAATCATCAATTTGACGTGAATGCATGCGGTCATAAATAAAGCCAACCCCTGCAAACATCGCACTGGACACAAACGCATGAGAAATCATGATGACAATGGCGCCTTCCAAAACCAAACCCGCACTTTGTAAGTTGCTTTTATCCACCATCGCAAATAAAACAAAGCAACCCAACGTCACAAAACCCATGTGTGATATTGATGAGTAAGCAATCAAACGCTTCATGTCTTTCTGAATAATCGCAATCAACCCCACATACACAACCGCAATGAGCGATAAAACAATGATAACAGGGGCGTAGTACTGGCACGCATCCGGCACAATCGGCAACGCAAAGCGTAAAAATCCATAAGCACCAAGTTTCAACAAAATAGCAGCCAACATAATAGAACCACCGGCAGGCGCTTCTGTATGTGCATCAGGCAACCACGTATGCACCGGAAACATCGGGATTTTGATGGCAAACCCAAAGAAAAAAGCAATAAAAATCAACGTTTGTGCCGTCATACTAAGTTTTAACGCATATAAATTATCTAAATTAAACGACTTGGCGTGATAGCCTAAATATAAAAATGCAGCCAGCATTAAAACAGAACCTAGGAACGTGTATAAGAAAAACTTGATAGCAGCATAGACGCGGTTATCTGAACCCCAAATTCCAATAATTAAATACATAGGAATCAACGTTGCTTCCCAGAACACATAGAATAAAATAACGTCCATCGCGGCAAACACACCGACCAAAAGCCCCTGCATGATAAGAAAGGCTGCAATGTATTGCGACACGCGTGTTTTAACGCTTTCCCAGGTCGCGAGAAATACGATGAGATTCGTAAACACACTCAAGACAATTAAAATAAGCGATAAGCCATCAATGCCTAGATGATAACGAATACCGAGCGCAGGAACCCATGCATAATCCTCAACAAACTGCATACCTTGCGCTGTTGAATCAAACCCCATCATGAGCGGCACACAACAGGCTAAACTCACAAGAACAGTGAGCAAGCCTAGCGCACGTGTCCGATGGGGACGGGCATCGTCTCCAACGAGACAAATACCAACGCCCGCAATTATTGGGAGCCAAATCAAAATACTCAGCATATACCGCATGTTATCCCCTTCATTAAATCTTGTGCTTAGATCGCTTTTACCCGAGCAATAACCAACCCAAAAAAGCCAACAACCCAAAGGCCATCAATGCCATGTAATGATACACATACCCGCTTTGAGTCACGCGCATCTTTGAAGCTGTCCAGCGTACTAAACGCCCTGATCCGTTCACGATGCCACCATCAATCAAAGCCTGATCACCCGCTCGATAAAACAAGCCACCTAAAGCACGTCCACCTCGGATAAAAAACCAATCGTTAAATTTGTCGAATCCGTATTTATTTTCTAAAATTTTATACGGCACAGAAAACACACGAACAAACTGTGCAGGTAAGCTTGGCGATACAATATAAGCAAACCATGCGAATACAATACCACCTAACGTCAACCAAAATACCGGTGAATGATAGGCATGCAATACAGCGGCCATCGGTGTCACCACACCTTCTGCTGCAATTTCTTTGAGTACATCGTATTTTTCAAACACGGTAATCGATGGCGCGAGCAAACTCGGTGTTTTAAATAACATCGGTTCAAATAATAAATATCCGAGAACAACCGATGGCACAGCAAGCACAACCAACGGTAACCAAACCACCCATGGCGATTCTTTCACATGACTGTACGCTTTATCTGTCATACGAGGTGCTCCATGGAACGTCATGAACAGCGCACGGAAAGAATAAATCGCCGTGGCCATCGCTCCAAGCGCAACGCATACATAGGCATAACCGCTGCCTGGAATATTGGATGCCTTAGCTGCTTCAATAATCGTATCTTTTGAGAAAAAGCCCGCAAACGGTGGTACAGCGCAAAGCGCCAAACTTCCGATTAAAAAGGTGATGTAGGTGATCGGCATTTTACGCCATAGCCCACCCATTTTTCGCATGTCTTGTTCATGATGCATGCCAATAATCACCGATCCCGCTGCCAAAAACAGCAAGGCTTTAAAGCAAGCATGCGTTAATAAATGGAAGATACCCGCACTAAAAGCCGACGCGCCCATAGCGACCATCATGTACCCCAACTGCGAGAGTGTTGAATAAGCCACAACGCGCTTAATATCATTCATCACAATGGCCAGTAATCCTGTAAATAAAGCGCCCGTTGCACCAATCACCAAAATAAAACTTAACGCGGTTTCAGAGTATTCTACCAACGGCGATATGCGCGCAACCATAAAGACACCGGCGGTAACCATGGTGGCCGCATGAATTAACGCGGAGATCGGTGTTGGGCCTTCCATCGATTCAGGTAACCAGACATGTAACGGCACTTGAGCGGATTTACCCATAGCACCCACAAAGAGCAACATAGAAATCACGGTCATCACAGACCAAGACTTATCACCCCAAATATGGATGGTTTTATTAGACAACGCACCTGCATTCGCAAACACGGTCGCATAATCTAAGCTGCCGACATACATCAGCACTAAACCAATACCCAGAATAAAACCAAAATCACCGACGCGATTGACTAAAAATGCTTTGAGGCTACCTTGAAGGGCTGACTCTTTTTCAAACCAAAATCCAATCAGCAAATACGACACAAGCCCCACGCCTTCCCAGCCAAAGAAAAGCTGTAAGAAGCCGTTGGCGGTGACCAGCATGAGCATCATGAACGTAAACAACGAAATATAACTAAAAAAGCGCTGGTAACCAGGATCATCACTCATGTAGCCAATACTATAAATATGCACTAAAAGCGAAACAAACGTTACGGTCACCATCATCACCGCGGTAAGCGGATCGATAAGCAAACCTAAGTGAAAAGCATAGGCAAACGGCGCGGGTGCACTGGCCCAGGTGTAAGCATTCACATCAAGGATGGTTCCTTGACCAAACACGCCCATAGCAACATACATTGCAGCGCAAAATGCAACAGCAACACCTGCAATGGTCACAGAATGTGCGCCACGACGCCCCAAG
>JAACPN010000076.1 GCA_009995425.1 Legionella sp.
AAATAACCAGGTTGCTATGTTTTGTGTCAATTCGTGTGGAAAAAAATATCCTGCCATTTATTTAACGGATTTTTGTCCAAAGTCCAAGCTTAAGTTATGCATCTTTAATTAAATTAACAACCAATTTAATCATCGTGTCTTTTTGTGTAGGATCACTTTGTGCAACGAGTAATGCAATGGCAACCAGAGCATTATCATTGATTTTAGCTTCACCTGTTGATTTTAAATGATGTTGGTTGCGTTGCAAAAACCAGACAAACATAAAGGCACCAATGCGTTTATTTCCATCGGTGAATGGGTGATTCTTGATAATAAAATAAAGCAAATGTGCCGCTTGCTCCTCAATGCTTGGGTATAAATATTCACCACCAAAACTTTGCACAATATTACCTAATATTCCTGCAAAACCTTGGTCTTTAGGGCGACCAAATAATTCGGTCGCTTCCTGTTGAGTCATCAGATTTTGTTTTAAATCCTGCACGGCTGCCATAGCTTCAACAAGCGTTATTTCAGCAGTAATATGTGTATTCAAACCTTCTTCTGGAAAATTACCTGTATCATATTGATTTAATAAAACAAAACTATGCGCATAATCTGTTAATACCGATAATAGGCCTGTAGCTTCGGATTGACTTAATAATTTTGATTGTGCTTCTTGAAACAGATCGATTGTTTTTTGTAGCTCTTGAAGTTGATGTTTTTGTTTGTTTAAACGCTCTTGGTCGAGTGCATAGCCTTGGACTAAATATTCTTTAAGTACTTTGTTTGCCCATATTCTAAACTGGGTACCTTTTTTTGAGTTTACACGATAGCCAACAGAAATAATCGCATCCAGATTATAGTGTTTTACCTGCCGTTTAACTCGTCTTTTCCCTTCTAGCCGAACTACCGAGTAATCCTCGGTAGTTGCCTGCTCTGGCAGCTCACCTTCTGCATAAATATTTTTTACGTGTAATCCAATATTATCTGTAGATGTCGCAAACAGCTCCGACATCTGCTTTTGTGTCAACCACACAGTGTCATTATGAATAGGCACTTCAGTTTTTAAACTTCCATCTTCAGCTTGATAAAGCAATATAGAATCATCCATTTTAATTCCTAGTTTTAGATGTCAAGTCGGTAAGTTATATCGAATATTTAGCCATAAAACATGGTTTTCTTGTGCGAGCGGTGCATCGCGAAATAAATATTGATTCATGTAACCAATCGCAAAGGCATAACGGAGCGAGAAACGCTGGACCAGCGCAATATAAAATCGATTTTGATCCCAGGCCGTCGTGTCAACCCAGGGCGTGGAATTAAGATTATATAAAACTTCATCGCTGAGTTCATAAGACAGATTGTTTTTTAATGGAATATTAAAAATCAAACGTTCACGTAGGCGAAACGCCCACTCAGGAAAATCGAATGATTTTCGTTGCTCGGCTCGAAATCGTGAATTAATGCTAATATTTTGTCTTGTTGTATGATTCCACGTCAGCTGTTCCCAAGAGCGATACTCTTCTCGGCTTTGTTCACTCGCATCCTGTGCCGTTGTTGTGATGGTTTGTCCAAACCACACTTGCCACTCAGGAAATAATTCATGGCCACCGGCAATATTAACTAAAAACTGATTGAAAATTTTGCTTGTTTGTGCGGAAGCAGATGTTTTAGGTTCAATCAGGCGTAGCTGGGGTTCAACAAAATATAAAAACGTACCGTAGTTTCCATTGAGCGTTACGGGGATCCAGAATTTATTATCGTGTGTAAGCGACCATGCGGGTGTAGTGCCCCAAAATAAGAGAAGCATGAGCAAGAAAAAAATTTTTTTATGCATCATATGCATAAAAGCTTGTTCACCCGGTAACATACGCTTTAGGCGCTATGCGGTCGCATGGACTCTGCTGGCTCCAGCAACTTTTCTATGGCTTCCTTGTTTTCATAGACCATCACCGGTGCTGCGAGAAGTATCGCAACAGGCCATCCAACACTGGCGGCTGCGACCATAAAGAGCAGCGGGTAAACCGTGTGTTTTATAAGTGAACTTAAATAAGCCTCATCATGCTCGGGTGATGGCGCATTAACACACACGCCACGCTGGCCTGCGGTAAGGTAAAGGGCTGTGCCAAAGACACATAATGCCGCTCCCAGGGGTAGAAAAAACGGGTAAGCCGATGAGGCAATCAATGAAAACGCGAGTAAAATAACAGCACCTGCGGTAAGAAATTGCTCGAGTTTAGCTTTGTCTCCGCGATAACGGAGCTCAAGTTGCTTTAATTCTTCTGAAATGACAACGTAATCGATGTCCGTGCGGTTCAATTGTTCTAAGGCTTGCCGGTATTTACCTGATTTTTCTGCAAAAGCTTTTTCGTTTTGGTCGTAGGCATAAACGGATGAAGCAAGATCGAACGTGAGGCAAATCAACAAAATAGCATTCACAACAGGGGTGGATAATCCCAAGATTTGAGGATAATTGGTGAATAAATTTGCACTGGTCCAAATAAGATCATTCATGATCTGCATAAAATTAAGTGAAAGCTCGTAGAAAAAACGATCGTAGATAGACGGTAGCCCTTGTTCTTCATCCGGACTGGGGGCGAGCACGTGCTGAGCTACATGAAGCAGGTTAAGTAACAGGCGGGTGCCAGGCAGGGCAACGCTTAAAAAACACAATGCCTGAACCGGAGCCTCTAAGATCATCACGATTTGGTCAAACGAGAAAAGTGAAAGCGTTTGAGCAATATCGAGACGTGCGAACGTCAGTGAAATACGGTACGCATGCAGATGAAAAAGGTAGTCACGAAACGACATGTTTTCATTGCCACGTATGGCGTCATAGCGTTGACGTAGTTCTTTGCCTTGATCAATCAATGTACGATGTGGTTTATACGCGTCATTTTTTTCTTCTGGATCTAATGCTTTAAGCGCGGCCTCAAGTAGCGTGATTTCTTCGTTCAAATCGTTGATGCCGTGATGCGTAGATATGAGTGATGCATAAGGCGTCGTTGCGGGCACGGCATCTTGTTGGTTGGAAAAAAAGACTGGGTTTATTTCTGTGAATAACATACATCACCACAACATAATTTAAAGGTATTGTTTAAATCTAACATTTTGTTCAAATTTAGACAATACTTTCCTGTAATAAAGCGTAAAAAAAATATTTTTGAAATTTTTGGCATGAGCTTTTGCTTTTTAGAATGAATTGACTTAACGTAACTAGGTAAATGTTTTTCTTTGCTTGCAAACGTGTCTTTAATATTCTTTAATATTGGGGCGCTGAGGCAATCTAAATTTGGATGTAGAGATTTTTTAAAGACACGGAGACGGTCATGAAAACAAAGATTCTTTTAGCAGTTGCATTGTCTGCATGCAGTGCATCGACATTATTACATGCGGGTGGCATGGGTCCGGTGAAAAAACCGACACCTTTTTTTATTCCTTTTCTTGCTGGTGAAGGGATGTACACCTGGCCTCAAGTGGATGGTTATAATATTACACTTGCAAATGCTTCGGTTGGTGGTCAAGTACAAAATCTATTGATGACCTCCAACAAAGTTAATGACGGTTGGGGAGGGCGTCTTGCTGGTGGTTTTTTGCACCCTATGAAAGGGCGATTTGAAGCTTTTTCGGGGAGTCTTGAAGCGGGTTGGGGATACTACGGATCAATGAATCTTGACCCCGTCGTTCACCTGGCGAGTGGCGCCACGGTCTCTGTTCCATCGGTGGATGCAGGTATGTCCATGAGGCAGTATGGCGTTGATCTCTTGGCGGGTCTTGTTTATGACCAACCAAAATATGATCTGTTTTTTAAAGTGGGTGCCTTAGTTCAAAACCTTCAGACGAAAATCAATGCTAATCCGGCTGGCTTAGAAGCGATATCGGGTAACCGGGGTGGACGTGTTGCAACAACACTCACAGGAGAGTATATCGCCCATCAAACCATGGTGAATGTTTTACCTATGTTGCGGTTAGGCGGTGGTTATCGTGTTAAAGAGAATTGGTTAATCACGGCATCCTGGATGCATGCGTTTGGATCAACGTTGAAGGTGACGCTGCCTGCGCTTGATTTTACAGATAATTCTTTTGGTGGAATCAAATTGCAACTTGCAAGCCCATCGTTAGATGCAGCGATGCTAGGTCTTGAGTATCGGTTTGCTTCATAAGTCGTTAGTCATGGATCGTTTGAAACAACACGTAGCCGATGCCGCCTTAGACCATTTGGAACGTGTCACGATCTTAGGTGTGGGAACGGGCACCACCATCACGTATTTTATTCAAGCATTGTCCCGAATAAAACACCGTATTGATGGTTGTGTCGCAAGTTCAAACGCGACTGAAGCACAATTGAAAGCAGCAGGGTTACCGGTCATAAGCCTTGCGTCGGCCGATCCGCTTGATTTATATGTGGATGGCGCGGATGAGGTGACACGGCATCGAAGCATGATCAAAGGCGGTGGTGGTGCATTAACGCGAGAAAAAATTATTGCGAATGCAGCATCAAAATTTATATGTTTGGTGGATGAATCTAAACTTGTGCGACGTTTAGGAGTATTTCCTGTTGCAGTCGAGGTGCTGCCCATGGCGCGAAGTTTCGTGGCACGTGCCTTGGTGAAGCTCGGGGGCGACCCGATTTATCGCGAAGGGTTTGTTACCGATAACGGCAATCATATTTTGGATGTCCATAACCTCAATTTAGATGAGCCGATGGCCATGGAAGACGCGATTAAGCTGATTCCTGGGGTCGTTGAGAATGGAATTTTTGCCAAGCGCTCAGCCGATCAAGTGATGATCGCGCGCGCGCATGGCATCGACGTATTTTAGTGTGCTTCGTCCCAGTTCTGACCCACACCCATGGAAACACGCAGCGGTACGGATAGTATCGCTGCATTTTCCATGCACGTTTGAATCGCCGGTTTGACATCATTCAGCATATGCGCTTTAACTTCAAACACCAATTCATCGTGGACTTGCATAATCATCCGCGCATCTTGTCCTGGGGCTGATTGTTGCCACGTGGCGACGGCTAACATCGCTTTTTTAATAATATCAGCCGCGGTGCCTTGCATAGGGGCATTAATTGCGGTGCGTTCAGCCGCTTGTTGACGCATTTTGTTATTTGAATTAATTTCAGGTAAATACAAGCGACGTCCAAACAGGGTTTCAACGTAGCCTTGGCTGTGCGCCTGCCGACGTGTTCTTTCCATATACGCGTGCACACCCGGATAACGTTCAAAATATTGGGTCATATAGTCACGTGCTTCTTCTCGAGAAACATGGAGTTGTTTTGCGAGGCCAAAAGCTGACATGCCATAAATCAAACCAAAATTGATAGCTTTGGCACGTCGTCGTTGTTCCGATGTAACCGTATCGAGTGGCACAGCAAAAATTTCACTGGCTGTGGCAGCATGCACATCCCAATCGTTTTCAAAGGCACGTTTTAAGGCAGGATCGTCTGATAAATGCGCCATGATACGGAGCTCAATTTGAGAGTAATCCGAAGCCAATAAAACACGGCCAGGAGGCGCGATAAATGCTTTGCGAATCAAGCGGCCTTCTTCATGGCGAATCGGTATATTTTGTAAATTAGGATCGCTGGATGACAAACGTCCGGTGGCTGTGACCGCTTGATTATAGGACGTATGAACACGTCCTGTTCTTGTATTCATGCGCTTAGGTAAGGCTTCGATATACGTTGAAACGAGTTTTGTCAGGCTGCGATATTCAAGAATAATGGCAGGTAATGGGTATTGCAATGCCAGCTCTTGGAGGACTGATTCGGCTGTGGATGGTTGGCCTTTCGGTGTTTTTGAAAGCACAGGGAGTTGCTGTTCATCGTATAAAATTTCTTGAAGTTGTTTGGGCGAATTCAAATTAAATACTTTGCCGGCCAGGGTGTACGCTTCGTTGGCTAAAGCTTCAATACGAATATTTAAACGTTCACCGTGCGTTTTGAGTTGTGCGGTATCAATTAGCACGCCATGGCGTTCAATGTCCGCTAAAACCGGTACAAGCGGCATCTCAAGCGTATGGAAAACGCACTTGAGTGGCGTATCAAGTTTTGGATACAGTATTTGATGGAGCTTGAGTGTAACTGCGGCATCTTCTGCTGCATACGCTGCAGCTTGTTCTACAGGAACTTCGTCAAACGTACAGGCTTTTTTACCACGCCCAACCACATCTTCGAATGCGATGGTTTGATAGCCTAAATGCCGTAAGGCCAGTGCGTCCATATTATGACGACCGGCGGTACTGTTTAACACATAAGACTCTAACATGGTATCGTAGCTGATGCCGTTTAAGTGGATGCCGTATTGTTTGAGCACTTCATAATCATATTTTAGATTTTGTCCGACTTTTGGATGATTTTTATTTTCTAAAAAAGGTTTAAGTACGTTGAGTACATGTTCACATGCTAATTGGGGTGTGCCGTCGGTATGCGCCATCGGAATATAAGCCGCATGATGAGCATCCACGGCAAGTGAGAGTCCAACCAATGTCGCGTTCATCGGATCAAGACTCGTCGTTTCGGTATCAAGACAGCAAAGCGTTGATGCGTGAAGTCGTTTTACCCATGCATCCAGTGCGGCTTGGTCACGTACAATATCAAATGTAAATTCAAATGCAGGTTGTTCGGTGGGTAGCGACGGAGGTTTTTTCTCGACCGCGTCACTACCCCATTCCTTTAGCCAAACGTTCACCTCAAGTTCCCGTGCGAGGGTCAGCAAGGTGTCACGATCAGGTGGCGTTGGTATAAGCTCTTCTAATGTTTTAGGTAGCTCAACGTCGGTTTTAATCGTCACCAGTTGTTTAGATAATGGGAGTATCGGCATGCTTTCACGTAGACGTTCGCCTATTTTTCCGCCGATTGTGTCGGCATGAGCCAATAAGTTATCTAAAGTATCATGTGCTGTTAGCCATTTGACGGCTGTTTTAGGTCCGCATTGAGGCACACCAGGAATATTATCACTGGTGTCACCAACAAGTGTTAAATAATCAATGATTTGGTCGGGACGCACACCAAATTTTGTTGATACGCCTTCAATATCGAGGACTTGACGGCTCATGGTATTAATTAACGTGACGTATTTATTCACCAACTGCGCCATGTCTTTATCGCCGGTCGAAATCAGTATCGGCCTTTGTTGTTGGCGGGCTTGCTCTGCGAGTGTTCCAATCACATCATCGGCCTCAACGCCTTCAATCATCAAGAGCGGAAAGCCTAAGGCGGTTAAGATTTCAATCAACGGCTTAAATTGGCGCCTCAGATCGTCAGGCATGGGGGGGCGATGGGCTTTGTAGTCAGGATACAAATCATGTCGAAACGTTTTACCAGGTGCATCAAATACAACAGCAAAATGCGTGGGTGAGACGTCTTTCAGCAACCGCCGCACCATATTAACCACGCCATACACAGCGCCTGTTGGATGACCTTCACGGTTGGTGAGGGGAGGAAGCGCATGAAAAGCACGAAAAAAATAAGACGAGCCGTCAACAAGAACAATCGGTGTTTGCATGCGTATCTTATTCCATGTTTTCAGAGCATTCGATGTGCTCTTTGAGTTCTGCGACTTGGTCGGCTAGGCGCTTGAGTTGTTTTCGCATGAGTGGAATGCGGGTCGTCGACATTTCATGTTCAATGGCTTTTTCACGTGGTCTTGCCGGGCTTCCTAGGTAAATTAAGCCTTTTCTTAAATGCTTTTTAGGGGGCACTCCGGCGCGTGCGCCAAGAATCACTTCATCGTCAATACGAACATGATCGCTCACACCCACCCCTGCTGCGAAAATAACATGATCACCACTTTTACTGCTGCCCGCAATGCCGGTAAAAGCACATAAAATATTATGTTTGCCTAATTTAACCGAGTGCGCTATTTGAACCAAATTATCCACTTTGGTTCCTTCTCCAATGAGTGTTTCACCAATGGTGGCACGGTCGATAATGGTGCTTGCGCCAATTTCAACGTGATCTTCGATGACCACACGGCCCACATGAGGAATTTTAACGTGTTGGCCGTTCTCAGGGGTATACCCAAAGCCGTCTGATCCAATCACGGATGATGCATGAATCGCGACGTGATTGCCGATGTGAGAGTAGTCGTAAATAGTAACATGAGCATGAATACAAGTATTGTTTCCAATTTTAACATGATGGCCGATATGAACATGGCTTTTGATGACGCTGTTATCGCCAATACGGCTACCCGCTTCGATGACAACATAGGCTCCAATCGATACGTTTTGTCCAAGTGTAACATCGGGCGCAATCACCGCTGTTGGATGCACGCCTGGCTCGGGTTGAATCAACGGATAGAAATGCTGAAGCAAGTGCATGAACGTTTTAAAAGGATCAGCCACTTGAATCACCGGCTTGGCGCTTGACTTAGCATGCGTTGCCACAAGAATTGCAGCCGCTTCAGATTTTTCGGCTAGTTCAAGATTATCTTTTCCGTCGGCAAATATCAGTGAACCGGGCTTGATTTCATCAATAGGTGACAGGGCTGTTATGACGAGGTTTTTGTCCCCGACAATTGTCCCTTGAACGAGCGCTGCAATATCAGCTAAAGAGGCGTGCATGATGGTATTTCCTTGGTTTTAATATGGTCGCTAGTATAACGCGAAGCGCATGTGGTTTCGAGGTCAACTTGCATTTTAGCGTGCGTAAACTACAGTTTGTTTATGGATAATTTTTATTCGAGCTAATTGTGAAAGAAGTGATGATGGAAAAACCGCCGAATACGTTACCTGAGCTTGAAGCATCAGAGGCTTTGCTTCAAAAAATTACGGGCGCTAAAGACAAAGCAAAGCAATTTGGTGTTCTGCCCATCTTGGATAAATTCAATCCGGTGGTGAATGAGATAATGAGGGGATTTCCAGAGGAAGCTAAATTTAAAGTCAATGGCACAAAGACTTGGTTTCAGAAATACGTCATGAAACCATTTGAGAAGTTTAAAATAAAAATACACGCATTATTTAAATCCATTCCAGAAAGAAAAACCTTCGAGATGTATCAACAAGCGTTGAAAGAATCAGCCGATTATGTGCCGCCAAGTTCAGCACATAAGAGAAACAATTTTTAGGAGTTTTTATGATAAAAATAGAGCTCTCCAACATCAATGCATTGGGTGGTCATGCACAAGCGAGCCATAAGTTTTTAAAAAATTTTAAAGACGAACTGGCTCGTGAATCTCGTGAATCTAAAGAAAATGAGACAATACAGCATGTTTTAGAACATGTAGAGACGATTCTTTCTTTAAGCGAGATGGAAAGAACGTATATTACCAGTAACAAAATAAGCATCCTAAGTCTGTTTGACTCGTCAGGACGTGAAACGTTAGCTGTAAGAATAGAAAAGTTTTTTAACGAGGTGAGCCGGTTAGATCTTGAAAAAATGAATATACAAAGCACTCAAGATCACAAGGTTGTAGAAAAATTTCTTACCGTATTTGACATGCTTCAAGATTTTTTCCCGGATCACTACGATGAAAATCTTGCGCGCGTACAGAAGGCCTTACGTGAAAAAATCATGGCGTATTCATCTGTAACAGACGTGAGAGAATATGTCCTTTCTGAGCCTAAGACATCCATCACGACATTCGAGCATCTTTCTAATTATGCAAATGCTGAGCTTAACACCATTGCTGAACTACCTGATCTTAATGTAAAAATTGAAGCCTATCAAAAATTAAAAGAATTTACAGAAGCATGGTGCGCGCAAAAATCTAAAAAAGCACAAAATGAATCGTCAATAGTCAGTAAAATCAAAAGTTTTGCTGAAAAAATAAGAGGAAACGTGTCGAGGGCGCCTTTTAATCCAGAGGAGAAAAACAGGCTTATTCAAAAAATAACAGGGCTTTATGAAAGCACAGAGCAAGAACTTGAGCATACTATAGAAGAGATTTCTAAAGAACATCAGACATTAAAAAATAATTTTAAAGCGATGATGGATGCGCTGCCGCAGACGAAGCATACCGATAAGGCAAAGCGAGACGCAGATACACTGATTGCAGCATTAGACGAGACCGTGGATAGCTTGCAAAAAACAAAAAATCTTAAGGTTTTTAAAGATGCAACGCAGTTGCTGCTTGATAATTTTTCAGCACAATTAGCCTCTGATCCGGATGTTCCAGATTCTTGGTTTCAACGAAATATTATTGAGCTTTTTGAGCGATTCAAAGCGGCCATGATAGCACTGATACAATCAATCTATACAACAAACAGCAAAGCTACAACACCCAACCCAAGCGATCAAAAAAAAGAAGCATTTAAACGCTACAAAGAAGGTTTGTTGAAGCAATTCAATACGGATGATTTAAATGAGCATGACGTTGATGTCTCATCCAACAAAATAAAGCCTGACTAAGCGTTCTATCCGCGAATCAATAACGCCGAAGCACTAAAGCCGCGTTTGCGCCACCAAAAGCAAAGTGGTTTGATAGCGCTAAATCAACACGCTTTTTTTGAGCTTCGTTAGGAACATAATTAAGATCGCAAACCGGATCGGGCGTGGTTAAATTAATGGTCGGAAGCAGTGTATCGTGCTGTAAACTCAAAACCGTTGCAATAATTTCCATGGCGCCAGCAGCACCAATGGTGTGCCCAGTCATGGCTTTTTGCGCCGTAATGGGAATGTCATAAGCTCTTTCACCAAATACTTTTTTGATGGTTTCAGTTTCGGTGACGTCGTTTAAAATCGTACCGGTGCCGTGAGCACTGATGTATTGAATATCGCTGGGTGAGAGACGTGCGTCATCGAAGGCTGAATGAATAGCCCGTGCCTGGCCTTCGCTGCTGGGGGCTGTGATATGGTGCGCGTCACAACTGGCGCCAAAGCCAATAATCTCTGCATAAATCTTCGCGCCACGTGCTTCAGCATGCTCTAAATCTTCTAAAATTAAAATACCTGCGCCATCGCCCATGACCATGCCGGTGCGATGTGCATCAAAAGGACGGCTGGCCTCGTGAGGTGTTTCGTTTTGGGTCGACATCACACGCAATTTACACCAAGCGGCCATGATGGTTTCCCAAACCAGCGATTCGGTTCCGCCGCATAAAGCAACAGCGAGTTGGCCGTTTGAAATGTGTTGATAAGCATGGCCAATGGCCTCAGCTGAGGAGACGCAGGCGTTGGATACCGTCGAATTAGGCCCACCTAAACCAAAGGCGATGGCAACGTGGTTAGCAACAGAATTGGGCATGCCACGTATCACGGTGAGCGCCGGAATTTTTCGCCAGCTGTCGGTATAAAACGTTTTGTAGGCTGCTTCCAGTTCAGGGCTACCACCTAAGCTTGTACCAATGTACGTGCCGGCTGAACGTAACTCTTCCGGGGTGAGGCCTGAGCGTTCAATGGCGTGATGTGCGCAAAACAAAGCATACTGTGCGACACGTGGGTAGCGTCGTTGTTTATCAAATTGGGGCAGATGCTTTAAGCAAAGATCGCGAATTTCACCGGCAATTTGCGTGGTGTAATCAGAAGGGTCGTAAGCTTGAATGCGTTTGATACCGCACTGGCCCGTGGATGCAGCCTGCCAAAAATTTTCAAGCCCATGTCCAATGGAGGAGGCAATATCCATACCTGTGATAACAACCCGTTTTTTCATGCCCTGATCTCCATATATAAACGGCAATACTCCCTTATCGTAAGACGCAATATTAAAGGCCTCGCTTAAAATCTGTCAAGTCATGTTTGTAGTAATCGACGGTATTATAAATTTGAAAGCCTAAATGTTGATACAGCTTAAGCGCATACTGGTTTTTTGCAGCGACAACCAAGGTTATATGCGCTTGATGATGTTTGAACGCATGGTTTATGCAGTGTACAACCAGGGCTTGCCCAAAACCTCGTCCTTGCCATGCCGGGAGCACCGCAAGATCGGTTAAGCGAACCTGATTTTTTTCATACGTGAGCTGAACTTGACCTATGATTTGTCCTGCATGTTCAGCAACAAACACATGGATATTGGGGGTTGCGATGGCACGCTGAAATCGTAGCTCAGGGTGTTGGCGATTAGGGTCAAAACAGGCTTTATCGATGAGGCATAAGTTGCTGATATGAGCATGCTCTGCAGGATAAATGATAAGGGGTGTGTCGGGTATGCGCGATGATGTGAAATCGATAAGCTCCATATCGTGTTGGCTGTGATCAAAATAAAATTCATGATGATTGAGCAAATGGTTATGAAACGCGTGAGGGGTTGAAATAATCAGCTGCGTAATCGACGGTCGAATGGTATATAGGTTGGCAAGCATGGTATGCCAGAGTAGATGAGCTATATTTTGTCGTCGATGAGAGGGCTCAACCAGTAAACTTATTTCACACGTGTGTGGATGAAAATGAAAGGCAGCAAGAAAGCCCACAAGCTCATCATGGTCATAAAACAAGAGGCTTGGAGGTCCTGAACGATGCTCTGTGAGCAGATGAGGGTACACCGGGATGGCGTGCCCATCGGTTGTTCGACATGCGGTGAGCAGTGCTTGTAAAGCGATGAGGGATGCGTGATCGAGTTGTTGGGTTCGTAAAAGCATAAATACCTAAAAGTGCAAGTTTAGGACGCCAAAAATGATCTCAATAGCAATCAAAGCAATAATAATCAACTCGAGAACATGAGCATGGTGATTGTCAAGGTAGTGATGAAACATATCAAAAATTTCGTTTAACGTATCTAAGCGATGATTGATGGCTTTCACACGACGCTGAATGTGTAAATAATGCTCCAGCATAATGTAATCTTTTTCAAGCGTTGGATGCTGCCAGAAATATTTAGGATGATAAAAAAAGTTGCTAATAAGATTCATTTCGCTTTTGGCTAAAATAATTTCCCCAATCACGGCCTTGATTTTTGAGCTACTAATAGATTTTTTGCCTTTTTTGGAGAGATTTTGAATGTGAGGCATATTTTTTTCAATCAGCGTCTCGATAATCGTCTCAAAATATTGCAATTTTACCGATTGTGAAAAACCATAGGATAAGCTGAGTTTGAGTTCATCATTGTGCGCAGAGCCTTCTTCAATCGAAAGGCAATCCACATCAAAATAATCATGAGGCTCAATGGCCGTTACGTCGCCTATACGGTAAGTAAATTCATCGTGCGCTCTAAAGTTGGCTGGCTTGTTAGCAAACAGTAAGATGCTGTCGATGTAAGCTTGCACCTGGTGGCGTTTCAGCCCCCACGTGACAACGGTTCCATTTTTAAAAACAAAAACAAGAACATCCACGGTATTGCTTGGCGATATTTTGAGCACATCACGCGATCGTGCGGATGTGTAGCCAATCAAGACCGATTTATAATGATGATCAAGACGAGCGAGATCAATACAGTCGGCGACACAAAAACTCAAACATTCCATTCAATCACACCCATCATGTTGGTTTAGCAGTTATAGGCTGATGATACCATAAAACGTTAGGCTTCTTCAGATGTCATGCGTTCGGGATAGGCTTTCCGTCGGCTCGTTTCACCGGACAACCACTGTGGACACACTTCAAGAATTTGAGCAATTCTGTCGAGTGTTTCACCTGAGGGGGCGCTTTGACCAAAAAGCATGGCGTTTGCAAGATGACGTGTAACTGAAAAAACTTTGGAGACGGCTTTGATTTTTTCGTTTAAATCATCCGGAAGGCCCATCATGGATAATTCTCGGTTAAAACGTTGTGAAAAGATTTTGGTGTTCATTCGATCGCTCCCTGACCTATTTTATGCAATAAGTGTCAATCCGTGACAATGAGACAATGAGACTAATGAAAACATAGTTGTTATAGCCTATTTTTTAAGGCGTGGCTACGTGAGATAAAAAATAATTAAAATCCATAGCTTTGGCTGCTTTCACTTCGTCAAGCCGTCTAATTGGGCGCGTGTGTGGTGATTTATTAAGCATATCGGGGTTGGTTGTCGCTTCGTTTAAAATGCTCGCCATAGCGGATACAAAGTTATCGAGCTCTTCTTTGCACTCGGTTTCTGTTGGCTCAATCAGCAAGCACTCAGGTACCAGTAAAGGAAAATACGTGGTGGGTGCATGAAAGCCATAATCGAGGAGGCGCTTTGCAACATCCATGGCTTGAATGTCATACTGCTTTTTTTCAGGTGAAAGGGTGATTAAAAATTCATGGCTTGCCCGTCGTGTTGGGTAAGCCGCGGTGTAACCCACGCGCTGGAGCTCAGCTAACAGATAATTGGCATTGAGTGTCGCAAACTCAGCCACACGCGTGAGGCCCTGCTTGCCTAACATGCAAATGTAAAAATAAGCACGCAATAAAATACCGGTGTTGCCCATAAATGCCGATAAACGCCCGATGCTTTGCGGGGCGTCTTGATATGTGGCATAACGGTAATGGCCGTCGTTTGTTTTAAGTACGGTAGGTTCTGGTAAAAAAGGCACCAGGCGTTGACTCACAGCAACAGGACCTGAGCCAGGACCGCCTCCACCATGCGGTGTGGCAAAGGTTTTATGTAGGTTCAAATGCATAACATCAAAACCCATGTCACCCGGCCTGACTTTACCTAAAATGGCATTTAAGTTTGCACCATCGTAGTAAAGCAAGCCGCCGGCTTCGTGCACCATGACTGCAATTTCTTTAATTTGACGCATAAATAAACCGAGTGTGGATGGGTTGGTGAGCATGATGCCAGCAGTTTTAGGGCCAAGCTTCTCACGCAATGCGTTTAAATCAAGATCGCCATCTTTCGCTGTTGGAATTTCGATGGCTTTAAAACCACATGCAACGGCCGAGGCTGGATTTGTGCCATGGGCTGCGTCAGGAATGAGCATTTCATCGCGTTCAAGATCACCACGAGCTTTATGGTAGGCTTTGATCATGGCAACCCCTGAAAATTCGCCCTGAGCGCCTGCCATCGGTGTCATCGAAACGCCCGCCATACCTGTAATTTCAGCTAAATAGTTTTGTAGGGTATATAAAATTTCTAACGTACCTTGGATTGTTTCTGTAGGTGCGAGTGGGTGGCAGCGGGTGAAGTTTGCATGCGACGCTGCTCGATGTACACCACGCGGGTTATATTTCATGCTGCACGAACCTAAGGGGTAGAAGTTCGTGTCAATGCCGAAGTTTTTTTGTGATAATTGGGTAAAATGCCTGACGACCTGAAGTTCAGAGCATGCTGGCCAACGGGGCGGGGTTTTACGAAGCAAATGTTCAGGAATATGAGGTGTTTGCTTGTTGATGCTTGGTGACTGAGCCGTGGCTAAGCGCCCTGATTGCGATTTTTCAAAAATTAAACGGGTATGATTTGAGCTCATGATGGTGTCTCCATGAGAGATTTTTTAGTTTGCTTTTGGTTTTCAGTGGCGAGAATATGCTGAAGCGCGTTGGCGAAGGCTTCTAGTTCGACATCTGTTCGTGACTCTGTGGCGCAGACTAAAAGCGTGTTGGGGAGATGTGAATAATGCTGTTCTGCAAGATAGCCACCGGCAAAGCCTTGTTGTGCGAGCGTATGCAGAATTTTGTCGGCGGAGCTCGGTAGTTGAAGTAAGACTTCATGAAAAAACGGTGCGCTGAACACCAAGCTGACGCCCGGAATTTTGGTGAGCATGGTCGCGAGTTTATGCGTGTTTTGGTGGCAGTGATGCGCGACGCGCCGAAGACCTTCAGGGCCTAATAAGCTCATATGAATGGTGGCTGTGGTTGTTAAAAGTCCCTGATTTGTACAAATATTCGACGTGGCTTTGGCGCGGCGGATGTGTTGCTCACGTGCTTGTAAGGTGAGTGTGTAACCCGTCTTACCCTCTTGGTCGGTGGTTTTGCCAATTAAACGTCCTGGCATTTGGCGTACATGTGCACGCTTTGTGCTAAAAAATCCAACGTACGGGCCGCCCGAAGCCATGGGTGCGCCCAGCGGTTGCCCTTCACCGCAGGCAATGTCAACGCCGTGGGTGCCCCAATTTCCTGGTGGCTTTAAAAGCCCGAGCGAGATAGGATTAACACAGGCAATGCTGATGGCGTTGTGGATATGGGCCCAGTCGCTTAAAGCATCCACCGGCTCTAAGCCACCAAAAAAATTAGGTTGTGCAATCATCAGGGCCGTGATGTCATCATGCTCATACGCTTTGAGTGCTTCAAGGTTTGTGATCCCTTGTGTTGTATCCATGGGAAGCGTGATGAGTGTGACGTCTTGATGTTGCAAAATGGTTTCAAGCGTTTCTCGATAAAGCGGGTGCAGTGTTTCTGGCACGAGTACGCGGCGTGTTTGATGTTTACGGTTCATGCGAATCGCCATGAGGATCGCTTCAGCAAGTGCTGTGGCCCCGTCATACATTGAGGCATTGGCGACATCCATGCCGGTCAGTTCCGCAATCATGGTTTGAAATTCGTACAGTAGCTGAAGTGTGCCTTGACTTGCCTCAGCCTGATAGGGGGTGTACGACGTTAAAAATTCGCCACGTGAGGCGATATCCCACACCGCGGCCGGAATATGATGTTCATAGCTACCCGCACCAAGAAAGCAAATCGTACTTTTATTTTTATTCGCGAGGGCTTCGGCATGCTTTAGCATGTCCATTTCGTTCATGCCATCGGGTAGATGCTTGTAGGCTTTTTGTCGTAATTCGGGATGAATTTCATCAAACAAGGCTTCGATATGCGATGCATTAGGAATGCGCTCCAGCATGCTTTTGGTGTCTTTGGGGGTGTGTGGGATGTAGGGCATAAATTTAATGCTCCTCAGTTATGATGTTTTTGTATTCAGTTGCATCCAGCAGGGTTTCTAAGTCTTCAGGGGTGCTGGCTTCAATTTTTAGTAACCATCCTGCACCCTCGGCGTCACGGTTTACCCATTCAGGGTTGGTTTTCACCTGTTCGTTGATAGCAACTACGGTGCCACTGATCGGAGCATAAAAATCAGACGCAGCTTTGACCGATTCAACCACGCCTATTTCATCGCCTGCTTGCACTTCTTGTCCTACCTCTGGGAGTTCAATAAAAACAAGATCACCGAGTAAGCTTTGAGCATGGTGCGTGATCCCCATCACAACCGGTGTTTCGTCGGTGTTGATCCATTCGTGTGTTGATGTAAATTTCATAACGAGATCCTTAATGTGCGCCGTGTTTAACAAAGCGGAGTTTTCCGACGGTAACGGGCAAGTGTTTGCCGCGAATTTCGACATGGGCATCATGGCCAACTTCTTGAGAGATCCGTGCAAATGCAATGGAGCATTGTAATGTCGGTGAATAGGTTCCACTGGTAATCAGACCGACAGGATGGCCATTTAGTAAAACGGACTGTCCTGTTCGCATGACCCCAGGTTCGTTTAATTTAAGGCCGACGAGTTTTTGTTTTACACCGTGATGCTTTTGAGATAATAAAGCCGTCATGCCAATAAAATCACGATCGTGGGGCTCCCACGCAATGGTCCAGCTTAGGCCTGAGTTGAGTGGTGTGGTAGTTTTGTCCATATCTTGACCATACAGCAATAAGCCTGCCTCAAGGCGCAAGGTATCACGTGCAGCAAGTCCGCAGGGCGTAATACCTGCGGCAAGTAGTTTATTCCAAAACGGTGTGATGGCTTCTTCAGGGAGCACAATTTCGAGGCCGTCTTCGCCTGTGTAGCCGGTGCGTGCAAAAAACCAATCATCGACATCAACGCACTCAAAAGGTGCCAGTGTTGATACGGCATCGGCTTCGGCTGGGGTGAGAAGTGCTAATGTTTTTTGGATGGCTTCAGATCCCTGTACGGCCAGCATGGCGAGTTCGTGACGTTCTTGAATGCCGATAGAAAACCCTGCGCTTTTTTCATGAATCCACGGCAAAACGTGAGCACGTGTGGCTGAATTTAAAATTAAACGATAGTTGTCTGGGCTGCGTTGATACACGATGAGATCATCAAGAATCCCGCCGTGTTCGTTACACAAGCACGTGTAGAGTGCACGACCTACGTGCTTAAGCTTATCCACGTCGTTGGTTAATAGCTTACGTAAAAATTGGCGACCACCGGCCCCTAAAATGTCAATCACGGTCATGTGGGAAACGTCGAACATGCCCGCCTGTGTGCGTACGGCTTCGTGTTCTTTGAGTTGTGATCCATAATGAAGTGGCATATTCCAGCCATGGAATGCAACCATTTTTGCGTTTAAAGCAAGATGCGCTGCATGAAGCGGTGTGTTTTTGATCATCGCCCGAGAATCCCTTCGAGTGTGTCAGAAGACCCCTATCTTATACTTAGATGCTATTTGTGAGCAAGATGTCACTTTAACCTTGAAGCAAAGCAGGATAAAATCACCGGATGAAACTCATGGGGTTGTTGCGTGGATAAAAATCGCGTTTATAGTATCAATCGTGCACCAAGCAATCGCTTCATGAATGCTTGGGATGTGCTGTTGCTTGTGATTGTGGTTTTTGGTTTGTTTTTTTTGGGACGTGCTGGGCAGGGTATGGCAACACCCTACGCGCTCGGGCAATCATTACCGATTTCACTGGATCCATCAGCTTTGCCTTTTTATGCCTCAAGAACCGTGTTACGGATGTTCATAGCGCTCGGTATTTCAATATTATTTACATTGATTTTTGGAACGTTGGCTGCAAAAAATAGGCGTGCTGAACGTATCATTATTCCCATGATTGATGTGCTTCAGGCCGTTCCCGTCTTGAGTTTTTTAGCGATTACCGTGACCGGGTTTATTCATTTATTTCCGGGAAGTTTATTGGGGCCTGAGTGTGCTGCAATTTTTGTTATTTTTACAGCGCAAGTTTGGAATATTACGCTTAGTTTTTATCAATCACTTAAAACAATACCGGCCGACTTGCATGAAGCGGCCACCATGTTCCAATTGTCCGCATGGCAGAAATTCTGGAAAATTGAAGTGCCTTGCTCGCTTTCGGGCTTGCTTTGGAATTTAATGATGTCGATGTCGGCCAGCTGGTTTTTTGTGGTGTTATCAGAAGCGATTGTGGTGTCTCATCAGCAGATTGATTTGCCAGGTGTGGGCTCGTACATCGCGTTAGCCATTCAAGAGCGAAATTTGCATGCGGTTGCTTATGCCATTTTGACGATGATTATCGTGATTGGTGTTTATGATCAGCTTGTATTTAGGCCGTTAATCGCGTGGTCTGAAAAATTTAAACTGGATGCTTTGCCAGATGATGAGCCTTATGAGTCTTGGTTTATTGATTTATTTCGTAAAAGTTTACTCATGCGTTCATTAGGCAGTGGCCTTGCGTATTTTAAAGATTGGTTTGTGAATGCGGCGTGGCTTCGTCGACATCGACATAACATATATGCATCAGAAGATGATGTTCGGCATGAAAAAAGTACGAAGCAACGCCTAACGCTAGATTGGCTTTGGAATGGTTTTATTTGGGGGCTTTTATTTTTTTCAGGTTACGAAGCTTTTTTATTTATTTCACCGACGATCACGTTGCATGAGTTCGGGCATGTTGCGCTCTTGGGCATGGCGACAGCAACTCGTGTGATTATTTTGATTGTTTTGAGTTCAATGCTGTGGATCCCGGTGGGTGTGTGGATAGGTTTGCGTCCTAAATGGGTTCAAAAGATTCAACCGCTTATTCAGCTCGCCGCAGCATTTCCTGCTAATTTATTTTACCCGTTGTTTGTGATTGCGATTGTGACGTTCAAGCTTAACGTTGAGGTATGGGTGACACCGCTGATGATTCTTGGCACACAGTGGTATATTTTATTTAATGTGATTGCAGGAGCCTCGAATATTCCGCGTGATTTGACGTTGGCGGCGTCAAATTTTGGCGTACGGGGTTGGCAGTGGTGGCGCCGTTTAATTTTGCCGTCCATTTTTCCGTTTTATATTACGGGGGCGATCACAGCGGCTGGCGGCGCGTGGAATGCGAGCATTGTGGCCGAATGGGTGAGCTGGGGCGATACAACGTTGCGTGCAACAGGGCTGGGTGAGTATATTCAGGCGAATACGTTAAGCGGGCATTTTCCTCAGATTGCCTTAGGAACAGCGATGATGTGCGTGTATGTCTTACTGTTTAATCAATTCCTCTGGCGTCCATTATATCGCTTAGCCGAGGCGCGTTTTCAATATGATAGAGGTTGACATGACAGAAACAATTATTGAAATTGACCACGTTTGCAAAGCCTATAAAAAATCAGCTGCAAAAGAATTGCTGGTGCTTGAAGATATTAAATTTTCGTTAAAAAAAGGTGAAATTGTTGCCTTACTTGGAAAATCAGGCTCGGGTAAATCAACGTTGTTGCGTATTATGGCCGGTCTTGTTCCGCCAACCAGTGGCCGTGTGACGTATCGAGGCAAACAAATTCGAGGCCCTGTTCCGGGGGTTGCGATGGTGTTTCAATCGTTTGCGCTTATGCCTTGGCTTACGGTACTCGAAAACGTTGAGCTCGGTCTTGAGGCCCAAGGTGTGGGGCGTGAAGAACGTCGCACGCGTGCCATTGAAGCGATCGATATTATTGGGTTGGATGGCTTTGAATCGGCGTATCCTCGTGAACTTTCGGGTGGCATGTGCCAGCGCGTAGGTTTTGCACGCGCCTTGGTTGTACATCCTGATGTGTTGCTGATGGATGAACCTTTTTCAGCGTTAGATGTTCTGACGGCCGAAAATTTAAAATCAGATTTACTCGAGTTATGGCGTGATAAAAAAACGAATACCAATGCGATGCTCTTGGTCACACATAATATTGAAGAAGCGGTTACGCTTGCAGATAGAATTATTATTTTAGGGAGCGATCCGGGTTGTGTGCGTGCAGATTTACGCTTAGATTCTTTGCCTTCGCGTGATTTGGATGTACCGGAGTGTCGTGAATTTGTTGACCGTATTTATAAATTGATGACGACCGCGGTCGGTGGAAAAGTGAAGCATGCTGAGCGCGCACGGCAAATTGGTTTAGGTTATCGGCTGCCTGATGTTGATCCTTCAGAGCTTTCGGGTTTGATTGAGACGATGAAGTCGTTTGAATCGAAGAAAATTGATTTGCCCGAGCTTGCGGACGAAATTACGATTCATGTTGATGATTTATTCCCTATTTTAGAAACACTCGAAGTGTTGGGTTTTGCTCAAGTGCTCGAAGGTGACATTCACCTTACGCCACTTGGTAAAAAGTTTTCTGAAGCAGATTTGCAAGAGCGAAAACATATTTTTGCAAAACAACTGGTCGCGACCATTCCTTTGGCATCCCATATTCGGCGTGTTTTAGATGAAAAAGTCCGGCATCGTGTTTCAGAAGAACGGTTTTTAACCAAGCTTGAAGATTTTTTAAGTGAGAAAGAAGCCGATCGCGTGTTACGGACTATGATTGACTGGGGTCGTTATGCCGAGTTGTTTGCGTATGACTTTAATTCAGGCATGTTAAGTCTCGAAAATCCGGGGTTGTAGCTTTCTCATTGTAGGTGCTTACTGCCGTGTGAGTATGACTAAAAACGCGACAAATGCAATAAGAATGAGTGCTAAAAATCCCATGCTTGAAAAGCTTTTCATCATGTTTTCGCGGCTAAACTGTTCAGGCTTGTTTTTAACCGTACGGTACAAAATCCAGCCGATAAGGCCCGCTCCAACGAGGGCAAGTAGTTGATACATGGTGTTCATCTGTTTTAAGTCTCCAAATTAAGAGGAATATTGTATGAAGTATTCTATCACTCAACCGTATTGCTACGACATAACAAAGTTATTGTTTGCATAAAAAGTATTTTTTATATAGACTTAGTTTAATTGGTTTAGTTTAGTGAGTGCATCATGCAAACGGTTAATATTCATGAAGCAAAAACACATTTATCTCGCCTTATAGAGCAAGCAATTCATGGGGAGCCGTTTATTATTGCAAAATCAGGAAAGCCCTTGGTCAAAGTGATGGCTTTGAATGCGACAGGTGTGAACGAGCAAAAGCGATTAGGCTTTATGACAGGGAAAATAAGCGTCCCAGATGATTTTGATAGGATGGGAGACTCTGATATTGAGCACATGTTTGGTGAAAATTTATGAAACTATTGCTTGATACACATCTTTTGCTTTGGGCTGCGGGCGATCCTGATCGTTTATCATCGAATGCGTACACGTTAATCAATACAAAAGAAAATGAGCTATTTTTTAGTGCAGCGAGTCTATGGGAGGTTGTGATTAAGTCTGGATTAGGTCGTGATGATTTCAAAGTCGATTCACGCTTGTTACGCCGTGGGTTATTAGATAATGGTTATTGTGAATTACCGATATGTAGCGAACATGCAGTGAGTCTTAGTAGCCTGCCTCCCCTTCATAAAGATCCGTTTGATCGCATATTAATTGCCCAAGCAACGGTTGAAGGTATTGTTTTATTAACCAACGATGCGCTGGTTGCTAAGTATCCCGGACCTATTCAGATGGTATAACATATTGAATAGACTTTAAGTCTCCAAATCAAACGCATCTGAGAATAGCTGATTTGGAGACAAGCCTTGTTTAATTAAATCATCACGTAATGAATAAACCAAATCAAACGGGCCTGCGAGTACGACTTGGTGGTCGGCTAAATCATGCGGGTGTTTTTCTTGAATCCGCTTAATGAGCGTTGTTTGATGAGATGTTTTGATATGGGGAATATAATCAAAATGCTCGATGTGTTTTTTCCAGATTAAAACTTGTTCATCTAAATACAAATCTTCTTGGCAGCGTGCACTCCAATAGAGCTCGAACGATCGGGTATCTCCATCTGTCAAGAGTTGTTCAATCATGGCTTTAATGGGCGCAAAACCTGTTCCACCAGCAATAAAAATAATGGGGCGTTTGGGATCAAGCGCGTTTAATGTGCATTTCCCAAACGGTAAATTGAGAATCACACGGCCTTGTTGTTTGAGCGAATTTAAAATATGTTGATGCTCAAGATTGTTGGGCGTGTGTCGGATGTGTAATTCATACGTATGTGACCCCAGCGGTGCATTAGCAATCGAGTAAAACAGTGTTTCGATGGAAGAAATAATTTGTAAGTATTGCCCAGCTTCGTAGGGAATATAGTGCTCAGGTGTGAGTGTGACACGTAATAAGCTGCGCGTGAGAGGTATCGCTTGGGTAACGTGTGCAGAGGTTATTTCTTTGGACATAAATTGATTCCTAAATCAGGCCAATAATCTTCGACCTGTTTTAAAATATCGGGGTCCATGGTCATGGGTTTTCCCCAGGGTCGTGTGGTTTCGCCGGGCCATTTATTGGTGGCATCCATGCCTATTTTAGACCCTAATCCTGAGGTTGGCGAGGCAAAGTCCAAATAATCCATGGGTGTGTTTTCTATCATGACGGTATCACGCACGGGATCCATACGTGTGGTCATCGCCCAAATCACATCGTGCCAATTGCGCGCATCAATATCATCGTCGCATACAATCACAAATTTGGTGTACATGAATTGTTTTAAAAAAGACCATGCGGCCATCATGACCCGTTTAGCATGTCCTGGGTATTGTTTTTTGATGGTGATGACGGCAAGCCGATATGAACAGCCTTCGGGAGGTAAATAAAAGTCGATGATCTCAGGAAATTGTTTTTGTAATAACGGAATAAACACTTCGTTCAGCGCAAGCCCTAAAATTGCAGGTTCATCCGGAGGTCGTCCGGTGTAGGTGCTGTGATAGATTGGATCAGGGCGATGTGTGATGCATTCGACGGTGAAGATAGGAAAGGATTCCACTTCGTTGTAATAACCCGTATGGTCACCAAAAGGGCCTTCAGGGGCCAGTATTCCCGGTTCTAAGTAGCCTTCAAGCACAATTTCAGCGCGAGCAGGTACGTGTAAGTCATGGGTTAAGCACTTCACTAATTCCGTACGTTTACCACGTAGCAAGCCTGCGAATGCATATTCAGACAGTGTGTCAGGAACGGGCGTCACGGCGGCTAGAAGTGTTGCCGGATCGGTGCCCAGTGTGACGGCGATAGGAAAGCGCTCGCCAGGATGTTCCTCTTGCCAGGCTAAATAGTCCAGCGCGCCACCACGGTGAGCAAGCCAACGCATGATGAGTTGATTTTTATTGAGTACTTGCTGGCGATAAATGCCAATGTTTTCACGTGAATGATGCGGGCCTTTAGTGGTGACCAAGCCCCAGGTAATCAATGGCGCGACATCATCAGGCCAACAGGTTTGGATAGGAAGTTGGGTTAAATCAACCTCGCCTTTTTCAATCACATAGGTTTGACAGGGTGCACGCTTGGTTATTTTAGGGGCCATATGCAGCGCGTGTTTTAAGAGAGGCAGTTGTTGATAAGCGTCTTTGAA
>JAACPN010000035.1 GCA_009995425.1 Legionella sp.
GCTGTATTGTTAAAAATAGGGCTTATGCTCAATCCGACGACATCTGTACTTGCATTATACTTCGTGCTTACCGGCCAAGCGGGCATTTTAATCAATCTTGTGCTTGCTTTTTTAAACTTACTTCCTATTCCACCGCTGGATGGTAGTCGTGTTTTAACCTCTTGTCTTTCACCCAAACATGCCTATCAATACAACAAATTAGAGCCGTACGGATTTTTTATTCTTCTTGCGTTGTTATTAACCCATATTTTAAGCTGGATACTCAGCCCCCTGATTTATGGAGGCATGAGCATCATCGCCGTTTTGTTTAATTTAAGGTAGTAGGTTATGACATGCCTTGTTGATTGAGTCCCTTGATACGTTTATCAATCAATTGACTGATGCGCTTAGGAATTTTAGCTTTGGGGTGTTTATCCATGACTTGCTCAAGAACACGATCTTTATGCTTTAAGATAAGCTGACTCATATCTTTCATTCGCTGGGTAAACGAACCTTTTTTGATCCCTAATGCTTCCTCAAGAAGCGTAAACTGATTCAGTCCCATTTTTGAAAAAGTATATCGATCACCAATTTTAAAAGAAAAATCTTTATGTAAGCTCTTATAGATCGACGTACATAAAAGATCATAAAATGGAGCAAGCTCGTTTTTATGTTTAACCCATAATAATGAGAGATTCTTAGAGTGACTATCGTTATTACCAATCAGTAAATTAAAACTCACCCAAGACAGAAGTTGTTGCAACGCTTGCATACGTTGAGTTGGGGTAACATGATGAAGTAACAATTCATAATTTGCTTTAATACTTGGCCCACCTTTAAATTCATATTTTTCCTCGCTAACAATCCCCTGTGCTTGGCAAAAATCCTGTTGATGCAGCCTGTGTACAATCCCTTCTTTATCTTTGGTGCGATCGTATCGCTCTGTAACAAACAAAGGATATGCACCCTCTAAAACTTCACAAGAAGCAACATTCAAACCAACAGCACGCGCCAACTCCATGCAGTAGAACTCATTATATACAGATTCTTTAATACCGTGGCGAAGAATGGGTGTTTTGATAATATGAGTCGTCGGCGCTCCATGTGAAGGTAAAAATAAATAGCCATTGTTTAAAATAGCTGCAAATTTGTCTTGTGCTCCGGCTAACGAAAGATACCCTGGTTCCATATGAGACACCACTTCAACAACCGATCTTTTTTTACTGATTGCCTCATAAATATTTTATATATCTATTTTTTTAAAAACAGTAGCGTGAGGTTTATATATAAATAATTCATCTGATGTAACAGTAACAGCACCAGCACAATCTTGACCAAAGTGTTCTAAAAATTCAAAAGATCCATAAACTTGATGCTCACGTTCCAATACGTCGCGCACATCACCTTCGGGAAGAAGATTTTCAAAAAAAGACAGCGTAATTTTATTATTAAACGTTTGGGTAGATAATGGCATGGCCAAACTTAAGGGGAAGCTATGCTTGCCGATTTGCCACTGCTCATTATAAGAAAAAGAAGAAATTAAGTTATCATCACGTGAAAAAATACCTACGCGCTGATTTTCATAAAAAACATAAAGGGATTTCACGATTCCATCTCAAGTACAATTTTAAAACCTAGCACTTTAGACATTTTTAATAGTGTTGACAGCTGAACATCGGATTGAGCAAGCTCAATACGACTAATACCATTATGAGAAAGATTACAAAAGTCAGCCAATGATTTTTGGGTTATTTTTAATTGATGCCGCCTCATTTTAAGTACTTCTGCTAATTCTTTCTTACTTTGAATAATACGTGTCTCCATAAGTAAACCCTATATATTCCCACTATAATGAGAATTATAGCTCTTTCGAGCATTTTTTCAAATTATTCTCATTATAGTGAGAATAATTCCTAGACATCAACAGCAAAATCAGCATTACTGTGCACTTCTTGAACATCATCGAGATCTTCTAAAGCATCGATCAATTTTTCTAACGTCTCGAGTTTATCTTCTGGCAATTCAACTGAGGTTTGTGCACGCATGGTAAGTTGTGATTCTTCCACCTCAAATCCAGCCGATTCAAGCGCAGCAAGAACTGCATGATAGCTATCCGCCGGCGTGACGATTTCCAACTGATCCCCTTCTAATAATACATCATCCGCACCCGCTTCAATTGCAACATCCATCGCCCGTTCATGCTCAGCGGTTGGTGCTAGCAAAATTTCACCTTGTTTATTAAATAAATACGCGACTGATCCATCCGTTCCTAAATTTCCACCATATTTGGTAAACGCATGACGTACTTCGGATACCGTACGATTTTTATTATCGGATAAGCAATCCACTAAAATGGCGACACCCGCAGGACCATAGCCTTCATAGCGCATTTCAATCATTTCAGCGCCGTCGAGATCACCCACACCACGTTTAATTGAATTATCAATCGTATCACGCTTCATGTTTGCTTTAAGTGCTTTGGTTACCGCATCGCGGAGACGTGAATTCGAGGCTTCATCGGGGCCACCTTGGCGTGCAGAAACCGTGATTTCACGAATGAGTTTCGTGAAAATCTTTCCTCGCTTTGCGTCTTGCGCATTTTTTCGATGACGAATATTCGCCCATTTACTATGCCCTGCCACGTACAAACCCCTTAGTGTAGATAATTTTTTTTGAATTATAGTATGCTTTAAACATAAGATATAGATATATAAGAGCACGCTATGGAGCGTAGCATGATGCTAAGCGGATTTGGAAATCATCATTCAACAGAAGCCTTACCTGGCGCACTACCCAACAATCAAAACTCACCTCAACAGTGCCCACACGGCTTGTTTGCCGAGCAACTCAACGGTAGCGCTTTCACCCAATCAAGGCACGCTAATCTGCACAGTTGGCTTTACCGCCTTAGACCCTCAGTCGATCATCATGATTATGTGCTTTATTCAAAACAACCCACACAACCATACTCCGCGACGCAACCGCCCAACCCGCTGCGCTGGTCACCACACCCAACACCGGATGCTCAGCATGATTTTATTGACGGGCTGTTTCATCTGGCGGGTAATCAAGGCTTAAATACCTATTTATATCAGTGCACGCAATCGATGGGTCAAAAAAACAGGTTTTTTAATAACCGTGATGGTGAATTATTATTCGTGCCTTATCAAGGCGAAATGATCTTACGTACTGAAATGGGTGTTTTAAACATCAAACCCGGTCAAATTGCTGTGATTCCGCGCGGTATAAGCTTTGCTTTAGATATATTACATCAACATGCCGCCGGTTATTTATGTGAAAACGGTGGTGCGCCGCTTAGGCTGCCCGAGCTTGGGCCTATGGGCGCTAACGGCTTGGCTCATCCTCGACATTTTATGTATCCATCGGCATGCTTTGAAAAAACAGAGGCGAATCACCATGAACTGATCTGTAAATATCAAGATAAATTATGGGTGTCTCACAACAACACATCACCATTAGATGTTGTTGCTTGGCATGGTAATTATGCACCGTATAGCTATGATTTAAGCTTATTTAATACCATGGGCACGGTCAGTTTTGATCATCCCGATCCCTCTATTTTTACCGTACTCACCTCACCCAGTCATACACCGGGTGTCGCACATCTAGATTTTGTTATTTTTCCACCACGTTGGATGGTGGCCGAGCATACGTTTAGACCACCGTATTTTCATCGTAACATCATGAGTGAATTGATGGGGCTTATCGCAGGAGCATATGATGCCAAACAACACGGGTTTTTGATTGGTGGCGCAAGCATTCATAACTGCATGACACCCCACGGACCCGATGCTGATAGCTATCGCCTAGCCATACAAAAAAAACTTAAACCCGTATGTTATAAAAACACGCTGGCCTTTATGTTCGAATCGCACCTGCCTTGGCTTGTAACGGAGCAGGCCTTGCAGCATCCTATGCGGCAACTGGATTACACAACGTGCTGGACATTTTAGGGTGAGAAGCGAGCGCGAGTGCTGCAAACAACAAGAAAAAATAACCGGTGCCTGAATAAAGCAGCAATGAATCAGTGAAGTTACCGACCAACATCGGTAATAAAATAGCGCACCCAAGCGCGCGCGTCTCGGGTGTACGCCAACAGCTCACACATAAACTACCCAGCAGTAAAACAAATAAAAGCAGACCCGTCATACCCAGTTCAGAAGCCACCATCCAATATTGACTATGGGGCTCCAAAAGCTTAGGCCGAGATTCACTCCATTCAGGTACAGGATTTTCAACGTTAAACAAATGTGAAAAACTCCCGATGCCATTGCCAAACCACGGATGGCGCTTAAATAAATCATATGCATAGGTATGAAATTGAAGACGAAAACCAAGCGAGGTATCCCTTTTATGTTGATGGTATAACGTCCAATCATCCCGCACCTGATGCGCTAAGAATTGCATGGTCGGATTGATAGCATAAGCACCTACCAACAAAATACACCCTACACCGGCTATAATAAACGCTTTTCGCCAGGAGAAGAGCTGAAAAATCCATAACGCAGCCAAAAGTGCATAAGCGATGTACGCCATCCGTCCCGTGCCTGTAAACAACACTTGGTAGCTCAGTAGCAATGTTAAGCATCCATAGGCCATGCGATAAACGAGGTATGAAGCATGGTAGGCAAAATAAGCGGCTAGATAGGCCGCAAACGCCATCATGTACCCCGTCATAATGTGATTACGGAACATTTGACCCGGATCATCGCCCCCGTAATGCACCACCCCCGCCGCTTTTAATAATAAAAGAACGCAGGTGATCACCATCGCTAATAAAAATGCATGAAGTACCAAATAACGCGTACGTGGATCGCGCAATATCAGCATAAAAAACGGTAAACACAGAAGTTTGCTGTACTTTTCGAGCACGATCCATTGCTCAGATAGCGTTGCTGTGCTCCAAAAGCATGCCAATACTGAAAACATAAAAAAAACAAACGCGCTCAAAACCACAGGTTGCTTAAAAAAATTTTTTAAATCAGCATGACGCGATGCATCTAGCAGCACGAAGATCACACTCAAACCAACCCCCACGCTCCTTAGCGTTGAGCTGATAGGAATCGTAAACGCCGTAAGAATAATAAAAAAAGACGACCACAACGACAAGCTTCGTAAGCTTTCTGAATTTGTCTCAACCAGATTGGTCAGGGTAAATTTGTTTAATGCCACGATAAAAGCTCCCCTGTGCGTTTAAAATTGCAAGTATAAAGCCTGAGCGGCCATCTAAAAACCCACGCTGCAGCAGATAACAACGCAAAAACATCCAGATCCCACCGAGACATGCGCGAGATAGGCTCATACGTTTTTTTTCATCCAAGCTAATTCGTGCAGAATACGACGAATAACGATTCATTTTTTGAATGGCATGGCTTATATCTAAAAACGAATCATGCAGCAAAGGCGCTTTTAACTGCCCTATGCGTGCACCCGCTGGCAATATAATTTTTTCGTGCACTAAATCATCACTAAATCTTGCTCCTGCGCGTTTAAACAACCGTGCATGTCGCGTTGGGCTCGATGAATAGCGCAATGGTTTGCCATAAAAGCATAAACGAATGGGCACACGATACGCATCATGCTTATCTTCGTGCATAGTTTTAAGAAAGATTGCTTTGAGTTTTTCATCCACCCACTCATCAGCATCCAGATGAAGCACCCAGTCACCGGTGGCTTTGGATAAAGCGCGCTGCTTTTGAACACCGTACCCCTTCCAATCGGTATTAATAAAAACATGCGGCGTATAGGTTTTTGCAATCTCAACGGTTTCATCCGTACTGCCCGAATCAAGTACTATGATTTCATCAGCCCAACGCACCGATTCTAAACATCGTGAAATACGACGTGCTTCATTCTTTGTAATAATCACAACACTGAGCATAAAAATTTAGGCACATCAAAAAAATAACAATATAACAATTCTACATCAACAGTAAAAAAATAATAAGTCGGTTATTCCAAAACGTCAGCAATTCTAATTTTAAATTTTTCAAC
>JAACPN010000077.1 GCA_009995425.1 Legionella sp.
TATGGTAAAGTAGAGTTTATTCATGCGCTTGTTAGTTTCGAGGGGGAAACGGCCAAAGAAATTGATGCTGCTTTTAAAGAGGCTGTTGATGATTATCTAAATAGTTGTGTTGCGCGTGGCATTGAACCAGAAATGCCATTTAAAGGCTCATTAAATGTTAGAATTGGGCGCGAACGGCATGAGAAAGCAGCGCTGCTTGTCCGAGAAATAGGGTGTAAAAGTTTAAATGCACTCATTAACCAAGCGCTTGATCATGAATTTGAACGGTTCAGTAAAATAGCCTAAAAATTCGCACCAAGAAGCAATTAAAGTTTGGCCTCAGCGCCTCGTGCATTAATCAAGCATTCAAGACGTGTTATGTTAAGTTAATTAGATTAAAAAATTAACCGGAAGATTTTTTTCTAATTAATCCTAATCACGTTCATTTATGATACAATAAGCCAAAATTTTTAAGATTTATTCTCATTTGTTTTAAAAAGGAGTGCTATGAAGCAGAATAAACACGCATTGACGGTGTTTACATTGACGATGATAACCGTAGGTTCCGTTGATAGTATTCGCAACTTGCCAGCGACAGCGCTCTTTGGGAGTCAGCTGATTGCTTTTTTTGTGCTGGGTGCGCTTTGTTTTTTAATTCCGACGGCGTTGGTTTCTGCTGAACTGGCTTCGGGTTGGCCTAAACAGGGTGGGGTGTATGTTTGGGTGAAAGAAGCGTTTGGGCAGCGAGCAGGATTTTTAGCGATTTGGCTGCAGTGGATTGAAAACGTGATTTGGTATCCAACCATTTTGGCTTTTGTAGCCGGAACGGTAGGTTATTTAATTCATCCACAATTGGCCTCCAATCCGTATTTTCTTTGGTCTGTGGTGGTTGCTTCGTTTTGGGGGGTGACGCTGATTAATTTACGAGGGATGCGATCATCTGCATTGTTTAGTAATGTGTGCGCCTTATCGGGGCTTATTTTACCGATGGGACTGATCATTGGTTTAGGTGCGTTATGGATTGCTGGTGGTAATCCTATGCAAATAAAATTAGATCTTCCAAGCATTGTGCCGCATGTTCATGATCATGCGATGTGGGTATCACTTACGGCAATTATGCTTTCGTTTTGTGGGATTGAAATTGCAACCGTACATGCCAATGATGTGCGCGATCCACAACGTGCATTTCCAAAAGCCCTCACGTATTCTGTGCTCATTATTTTAGGAACGTTGATTCTGGGATCGCTTGCCATTGCTGTGGTTTTACCCCAAGGGGATATTAATTTAGTGGCGGGAATTATGCAGGCGTTTGACGCATTTTTTGCGCGTTATCATCTGTTGTGGCTTATGCCGGTGATTGCGGTGATGTTGGTCATGGGTGGCTTGGGTGGTGTTAATAATTGGATTATTGCGCCGACCAAAGGTTTACTTGTGGCCGCACAAGATGGCAATTTACCCAAATTTTTTCAACGTGAAAATACAGCGGGTGCACCCACGGTCTTGCTGATTGCTCAAGCGGTTTTAGTGACGCTTTTATCGACGTTGTTTTTGTTTATGCCGAGTGTGAACGGTTCGTATTGGTTGTTAACAGCCCTTGCCGCGCAATTGTATATGCTAATGTATTTAATGATGTTTTTGGCAGCCATGAAGTTACGCATGAAGGCGCCAGAACAGCCTCGTCCGTTTTGTATTCCTGGCGGCATGGCAGGCATGGTGTTGGTTTCAGGGCTGGGTCTATTGGGTGTGATTACGACACTCGTGGTGAGTTTTATGCCGCCAGAAGGAATTGATGTGGGTGGTATCGCGCGTTATGAAACCACACTGATTTTGGGCTTAATTACCATGTCGGCACCACCCCTTCTGTGGTCCTGGATTCAAGCACGTCGACATACTCGGACTTTTGTAACGGCCCCCGGTTGATGCGTATACTGTCGTCTGTGTCGTGATAAAAAAAACCAAGGCGATTCAGCGTTGGTTTTTGGGCGTTCTCGAGAAGCAGTCCGTCGTCGATGATTGCTTGAAGCGTCGCTCGCGTTATCCACGAGCTGTATTCACTGTTGTTTTCTGGAGCGCTTTGTATAAGTTCCATGTTGTTTGCTAAAGGCAGTGCGTGGTTGTGTAATGCTCGTAGGGTATAAATCAAACTTAATAAGCCTGTAGGCTGCGCGCTTTGGTCGTTCAAGCCAGTAATGACGCCGTTTTTGACAAAAATATTGCCTGCGGCAATGATGTGGGTTTCTTGACCTAGCATTTGCCAATGCTCTGGAATGCGTTTACCAGGCTCGCCTTCGCGTCCAAAGCAGAGGTGTCCTGAAGCTGTCAAAACGTAGCGTGCCATGTGCTCGTGATGCTTGGTTAATAGGTTGAGAAAGTCGTGAAATGTTTCGGCGAAGTAAAGTGTATAGTGTGTATCAGGAGAAGAGCTCGGCTGATAATCAGGTGGAGGCATGCACAGATAATACGTTGGTTCAGCATATTTCAATAAGTTCTTAAACCTTTCTACATCTGCAACGGTAAAGCGCATAACACAGCTCAATTAACAGAGGTTTTGTTCATCGTAACAAAAACATACTCGACTGGAAAGCTATTATTTCAAGATGTTTTTATCTAATGCATAGTTATCAATAAGGCGTATATTTTCAACGAAAACAGCAGCAAATCGGCGGTCATCATGCTCTTCAATGTAATCAAGTTTAATATCGATATTTTTGAGCAGGTGAATGGCGTCTTCGCATGATGTGGCTTGATGAAAAATACGTGCAAAGGCTTCAGCTGTCTTGCGCCCTTTAGGGCTTAGTCGCGTGTTTCGCGAGCTGTAGGCAAGGCCGCTCGGTTCGCGAATGATCGGGCAGGCTTTTATTTCAATATCAAGTAAAAATGCGTCGACCATGCCTTGGATAAGGCTTAGCTGTTGATAATCTTTTTCACCAAAATAGGCGCGGGTCGGTTTAATTAAATTAAAGAGTTTCATAACGATGGTCAGCACACCGGTAAAATGTCCTGGGCGATGTTTGCCTTCCATAATGAGGCTTTCGTGCTTTTCTTCAAGTTGGTAGCGATAGTTATCAGCATACATGTGTTCTGGACTTGGAATTAAACAATAATCAACACCGGCTTGTTCTAAATAAGCAATGTCTGCGTCGATTGTTCGGGGATAATGCGTAAAATCATCAGGATGATTAAATTGCGTGGGATTCACAAACAGTGTGACGGCTGTTTTATCGTTATCCTGTTGGCTTTGTTTCACGAGGCTCAGGTGCCCTGCGTGTAAATTTCCCATGGTGGTGACTAAACCGAGGGAGCTGGTTTTTGGTAGGGCCGCGCGTGTTGCTCGCCAGTCGGCGAGCGCATGTTCAAAAATTTGCATGATATGTGCTCTTGATTTAATTTTAATACGTATGTTCAGGGGATGGAAAAGTCGTTTGGTTCACCTCAGATACATAGGTATTGAGGGCTTGAAGCAGCGTGGGCTTGGCTTTTGTAAATTGCTTAGCAAAACGCGGTAAAAACTCGGTTTGTAAGCCTAGCAAATCATGCCAAACTAAAATTTGACCGTCGGTATGCACACCGGCACCAATGCCAATGGTGGGGATGCTCAGCGCTTCAGTGATGCGCTTTGCAAGCGCTTCAGGTACGCATTCAATCACCAGGGCAAAGCAGCCAGCAGCTTCGAGTGCGCGCGCTTGCTCAATTAGATTTAAGGCTTGTGCTTCTTGTTTACCCTGGACTTTAAAGCCACCCAGTTGATGAACCGATTGCGGTGTTAAACCAATATGCCCCATGACCGGTACGCCGGCGGTGACGATGGTTTCAATGGTCACGCAGGTATGCGCATCGGCGCCTTCGAGTTTGATAGCATGCGCACCTGCTTGCATCAGACGACGGACGTTTTGCAGGGTGTCAGCATGCGAGACGCGATGCGCTAAAAAGGGTAAATCACTCACAAGAAATTGTTTACCTAGGCCGCGTGCAACCGCTTCGGTGTGAAGCGTCATCATATCCATGGTCGCCATGACGGTGGTTGGGTGCCCGTGAACGGTCATCGCGACCGAGTCACCCACTAAAATAGCATCTACGTTTGATTCTGCAACGGTACGAGCAGAAGGATAGTCGTAGCACGTAATAAAACTAATTTTTTCACGCGCAGCTTTTTTGCGTTTAAAGTCAACGATGTTCATAATAAATCCTCATAATGGTCACCGCTCACGGCGTGAGTCGATGCGTAGGAGCAATCATAAACGGTTGGTGAAAAAATGCAAATAGCGCGCCAAGGCAAGGCTTGTTATCATGAAGCCATGATGACAAACTAAAATAGACACATGATGAATTTAGCTGATTTATGCCATACGCCAGGAGAACATCGGGGATTTTTGCCAGGGCACGTGGGTAAGCTTGAGGCATGTTTAACGGTGCCTGATCAAATCACAGGACAATCTCTTGCGTTATTAGGCCACCCGCATTCGCTGAAAGGCGGAAGCATGCAAAATAAAGTGGTCACGACGCTTGCCAAAGTATTCAAAAATCTTGGCATTCCGAGCCTGCGGTTTAATTTTCGAGGGGTTGGCGCATCTGAGGGGCTCTATGATGCCGGACTGGGTGAAAGTGATGATATGCTTAATTTGGCTCAGCTCTGCCAAGAAGCTCTGCCCGAGGCTCAATTATTATTTGCAGGGTTTTCGTTTGGCTCGTTTGTTGCGTACCGTGCTGCTGCACAAATTGAACATGCGTTATTACTGACGGTGGCGCCACCGGTGAATCATTTTGATTTTACAGCGTTTTCAGAGGATCCTACGCCTTGGATTTTAGTTCAAGGTGATGAGGATGAGGTGATTCCAGCCAATCTTGTGCTTGAATTTGCTGAACCACGAAATATCTACGTGATGCGCTTTGCTGATACGGGGCATTTTTTTCATGGGAAGCTGATTGATTTGCAAGCTGAGCTGCTTGATGTGGTTGGTGAAATAATTAAATGAAAAAACTGAGTGAGTATTACGCAGCAGCGGTTGCTGTCGGTGAACTCGATGATTCACCCAATCAACGTGCGGTACTCGATAAACTGCAAGCCGTGGCGGATGCGATTGATGCCACGCATCATACACCGTGGTGGCGGCGGTTATTGCAGCGATGGTGGCGTGTTCATTCACCGAAAGGCTTGTATTTGCATGGCCCCGTTGGAGCAGGTAAAACCTATCTCATGGATATGTTTTATGGGCACGTACCTGAGTCACATAAACGACGGTTTCATTTTCATAAATTTATGCAATATCTTGATGATGAGCTTCGTCACCACCAAGGCCGACGCAACCCCTTACGCTTTATTGCAAAGCGTTTGGCGCGTTCAGCTCATGTGCTTTGTTTGGATGAGTTTTTAGTAGAAGATGTGGCGGATGCATCGATTCTTGCCGAGGTTTTACGTGTGCTTTTTTCGCATGGCATGATTTTGGTGGCCACGGCGAATACAAAACCCGATGATTTATACCTGGATGGGTTGCATCGTGAGCGATTTTTACCGGCGATTAATTTGATCAAACAGCAGTGTGATGACATGTGTTTGGATGATCATCGGGATTATCGTTTGGGACGTGATGCGCGACCCGAAGTTTATTTTTATCCGATCAATGAAAAAAATACTGCCAAAATGCTTACACAGTTTGAGGTTCAGGCTGATGGTGGTGTGGTGAATGAAGCGGGTGAAATCAGCATCCAGCAGCGTCTTATCCCGTACATCAAGCGTTCAAGGCGCGTGATATGGTTTGATTTTGATGTGATTTGTAATTTGCCACGTAGTCAGCTGGATTATTTAGAAATTACCGAGCATTTTGATACCGTGTGTGTGAGTTATGTTCCCGCGATTGGTGCCGATGAACCTGCGCGTATTATCTTGTTTATTCGTTTTGTGGATGTGATGTATGACCAAGGCATGTGTTTGCTGTTGTTGGCTGAAGTACCGTTAAATCAGCTTTATGTTGACGGGCCGATGAGCACGATGTTTCGGCGTACCTTGAGTCGCCTTCAAGAAATGCAGTCTGCGGATTACTGGCGACACGGCCGACGTCAAAGTGATTAAATAATAGTTTTTTTGAGAATGATTCTCGATTGCGTTTGTGTTAGAATGTTTAAATAGCTCGTGATTTTTTGTTGGTATGCCGAGGTACTTAGCCAAGTGTTCGAACTTCAAGATGAAATAAGCGTTTTAAAAACCGCCGATCTCGTGCGTGGGGACCGTGTTCGCCTGGTTGGTTTTGGCGATACGGATGTTGCCTATCGTCGACGTTTATTTTCGTTTGGCATGACGCGAGGGGTGGAGGCACATGTGGTACGTCGCGCACCGCTCGGCTGTCCTATACAGTTGGATATTCGAGGTACAGCTCTGATGTTACGAGCCCACGAAGCGCTACATCTCGAGTGGGAGTATGTGTAATGCAATGCGTGCTTGTCGGTAATCCCAATGCAGGAAAAACCACGTTATTTAATGCCTTAACCGGTGAGTTTCAGCGTGTCGGCAATTGGTCGGGGGTGACGGTTGCACAAAAAAAAGCGAATTTTTCAATAGAACATACCTTAATAGAGCTGATTGATCTTCCCGGTATGTATGCTTTAGATGTGTCCAATACGGAACGTCGAGATGAGCAAGTTGCCGCGGATTCCATCGCTTCAAATCAAGCTGATTGTTTAATTAATGTGATTGATGCGACCCAATTAGAACGTCATTTATATTTAACCAGTCAGCTTTTAGAGCTTAAACGCCCGATGGTTGTTGTGTTAACCATGATGGACCAGGCTGCAAAACGTGGCATTAAGATTGATACTCCCATGCTTTCACGTGCGTTAGGTTGCCCCGTGGTTGCAGAGTCGCAAGATGCGCAATGTGATGCACTTAAGCAGGCGCTTCAAGAACCGCTTCAGGTGCCGAAAGCGTTTGGGCTCAGATGTACCGACGATGAACTTACCATGATGGATGAACGTTACACCGCCATTCATGCTTTGGTCGAACGTGTCGAGCATCGCGCAACTGAAGTTCGCGAGCAGTTTACGGCTAAATTGGATCGCGTGTTATTGCACCGTTTCTGGGCCTTTCCATGCTTTTTTGCGGTGATGTATGCCCTATTTTTTGTGGTAATTGGGGTTGGATGTTTTTTCCAAGATCACCTGTCGGTACTGGGTGATGCGGTGTTTGTTGAAGGCAGCGCACGCGTTTTGCAATATCTCGGTTGTCCGACAGGTATGGCCGCATGGCTCACGAATGGTATTGGTCGAGGGATAAGCACAACCTTAAGTTTTATTCCTGTGATGGGCCTGATGTTTTTCTTATTAGCATGCCTGGAGGAGTCGGGATACATGGCCCGGGTTGCCTTTGTGATGGATCGTTTGATGCGTTTCTTAGGCCTTCCCGGCAAAGCGTTTGTGCCGCTGATTGTCGGATTTGGTTGTAATGTGCCTGCGGTTATGGCGGCACGTACGCTGGACTCTGAGCGTGATCGGCGTTTAACGATTCTCATGAGTCCGTTCATGTCATGCAGTGCGCGGCTTACGATTTATACAGTATTTGTGGCCGCTTTTTTTCCAAGTGGTGGGCATAATATCGTGTTTTCGTTGTATCTTTTAGGCATTTTAATTGCAATTTTAACGGGGCTTGTGTTACGTCGAACGGTATTTCCTGGTCAGGCCTCGCCGTTATTACTTGAATTGCCGGTGTATCATTGGCCTGTTTGGCGTGTGTTATTGCGTGGAACCGTGCGTAAATTACGCGCGTTTTTATGGCGTGCCGGTCAATTTATTTTGCCCGTCTGTGCGTTGCTTGGTTTACTTCAAGTGGTTTCTGTGGGCCCCAATCACTCGCTTTTGTCAGCCTTTGGGCAATGGATTCAACCGCTGTTTGCGCCGATGGGTATTTCTCCCGACAATTGGCCTGCCGTGGTTGGTTTAATCACGGGTATGCTGGCCAAAGAAGTGGTGATTGGTTCACTCAACAGCATGTATGCAAGTATGGGATCGCTTACAGGCTTGGCACAAGCATTTGACGGGGCTGTAGGAGCCTATGCCTATTTGCTTTTTGTGTTGCTTTATATTCCGTGCGCCTCGACCGTTGCCGTGATTCGAACGGAAGCTGGCCGCCGTGTGATGTGGTTCTCAGTGCTTTGGTCCAGTGCCATTGCTTACAGTACAGCCGTTTTATTTTATCAGTTAGGCACGGTTAATCAGCATCCAGCACAAACATTGATTTGGGTATGCAGTATTTTTTTACTGCTGGGCTTGCTGATTACCTCTATGCGTTCACATCATGTTTCGGGAGGCTCGCGTGTTGTTACAACTTCGTGATTATCTCGCAAAAGAGCAGTATGTGAGTCTTAAACAGCTTGCTCGTGAGTTTAATATTGACACCACTGCGTTGATTCCTATGCTCGATGTTTGGGTGGCGCGTGGTGTGTTGCAGGTTGATGCGCAACAACAAAGGTCTTGTCCTACCGCCTGTGGCGCTTGTGGGGATGGTGATGCGCCCAAATATTATCGGTATGTCAACTACCTTCTGGCTGTACGCTAATACCATACAATATTTCTGCAACGGTGATGGATGTGGTGAATAGCGTTATGGGATCGTGTTGATCAAGCCAGGTCGTAACCTGCTGGTTTGGAATAGCTTTCATGAGTTCTGAAATAATGTTGGTATCTAGAATAATCATGAATTGAAGTCGAAGTCTATGGGGTTATGTGGGGTGTTACGTTGTTCGGAAATATCTAAATCAATACCATGAGTTTGCCCAAAGTGTTTTTTAAACACGTCACTCATGCGGTTAGGCACAGACACAACTTTAGATATGATTTGACGAGCTTATTCTTCCATCGAAACACCATGTTCAGCTGCTCGGATGCGAAGTCTGTCATATATTTGGTCGTCTAATTTTCTTACACTAAGGTTTGCCATACTACTCTCCACTATGAGGATGAAGGCTTCCATGAATAATGCTAGCACATGCATGCAATTATATCAAATCTCAGCATTGCTTTGAGCCCTACAAAATTTCTGTGAAATCGTTCCATGTTAAGTTATCTAAAAAATCGGGGTGTGTTTTGCCAAGGGCATCAGCTAATGCGCGTTTATTTTGTTTTAATATCTCCATTTTTTGTTCGATAGAATCCTCTGAAATTAACCGTAAAACGGTCACTGGTTTTTTTTGACCAAAACGATGCAGGCGATCAATCGCTTGGTGTTCAACGGCTTCATTCCACCAGGGATCGGCGATAATACACACGTCTGTGTTCGTTAAATCAATACCAACGCCGCCTACGCGTAAGCTAATCAGGAGCACTTTTATAGCCGTATTGGACTGAAATAACGTGATTTCACGTTCACGGTCGGTTGTTTCTCCGTCCACGTAGCTATAACGAATATTCTGTGTCTGCATGTGACCGGATAGGTCTTTCAAGAAACCTAAAAATTGTGAAAACACAACGATGCGATGCTCGTTTTCAATGAGATGAGGAATGGTTTCACAGAGGTAGGTGAGCTTATTAGAAGCACAGCGCTGAAACGCATCGCCTAGTAATTGTTGAGGATGGGTTGCCACTTGCCGTAAACGTAATAATCCCTCTAAAAAAAATGCTGATTCTGCTTCGGTGGGTAAGTCAAGATCACGTTGACGTTTGGCTATTTCATGACGGTATACGTCTTGTAATTCTTGATATAATCGCTCTTGCTCCGGCATCATCGGTAATGTAATTTCTTGGATGATTTTGGGAGGCAAATCGGGTAACACATCTTCTTTTAGTCGGCGCAACACGAAAGGATGAAGCGCACGTTGCATTAAATCATGCACAGCCTCAGCTGTTGACGCAGAAGGCGCTAACGTGAGTTGAGCATAAGGATTTAAAAAAGTAAAAATAGAGACCAATTCTTCAAAACGGTTTTCAATCGGGGTTCCGGTTAATGCAAAGCGTTGTGTCGCATGCAATTGTTTGATGGCCTGTGTTATTTGACTGAACTGATTTTTAATCATCTGAGCTTCATCTAAAATTAAGAAATCAAATACCCAGGTTGAAAGTATTTCAATATGGTGACGCACCAAACCATAAGAAAGCAAGAGCAACTGATGCTGCTGTGCGGGCAGGGGATGAGTTGAAAGATCACGTGCCTGAAGTATACGAACAGACAATCGAGGCACAAGATTTTTTACTTGTGCAAGCCAGTGATGCTGCACTGATTTGGGGCAGATGACGCAGATCGTTTGAGGTGCGAGCTGAGGTTGGTTGATGATTCGATGTTGTAGCAAAGCTAATATTTGTACGGTTTTACCTAGCCCCATATCATCCGCTAAAATGCCACCCACGTGTAAGTCGCATAATAAATTGAGCCAGGTTAATCCCTCAAGTTGATAAGGTCGTAACATGGCACGTAAACCCTCAGGTTGCGCTAATGGGGCTATACTTTCGAACGAACGCATTTTTTCTACGGTAGAGTAGAAGGCATGATCCGCTTGAAAAGTCGGTTCATCGCCAATGAGGGCTTCCATCTCGGGTGCATAAATCGATGAAAAATTCCAGCTATGATTATGTTTAGATTGATTAGATTGACCAATATCCAAAAATTGTGTGAGGTGTGTTATCCAGCGTTCGGGAAGCACACCGTATTGACCATGACCCAACTGAATAAAAAGTGCCTTTCGCTTAAGGTATTTAATGAGCTGCAAAGGGTCAATACGGTATTGGGTCCGTGTATCCATCGGTTGGAGCTCAAACCAACCGAGCCCCGATGCTAGATTGATACCAAATGAGGATAATGCTTCAAGCTTATTTTTTTCAGCCCAAACCTCCCAACCTTTCCCGAGTAAAGCATGAATGAAGGGCCATAATTCTGATAGGCTCACGGTCCAAGCACGTTTATTAGTCATAAAGGCTATACTTGCTTCTTGTTTCATCCATTGTTCGGTTTCGTTTTCGCTTGAAAAATCTCGAAAATACAAGGTACAGGTCTCATCGCTGGATTCAAAACGAATGGGTATATCGGCTTCATCTTGAGTATGCCATACCGAAAAAATCTCAGAGTCTTCGTAGCGATAGGCAAGATAAAGCGTGACAGGCGTTTGTTTGTCAAAATGTTTTGCCCTGAGATAGATGACGGGTAAAGGTGCTGTTTGTACGCAATGCACTTCGGAAAGATGACGTAGAAAATCACCATCATGAATTTTGTGCGATAAGCGATAAAGTGCTTCGCCTAAATTTTTTTGCGCAATAAACCATGTGCCATCGGTTAACAGGTGCGCCACCCAGGTTGCACCTTTGGGTAAGGGGAAGAGTTGCCCATCGTAAATCACCAAGCCTGATTGCGTGATGAAGTCTAAATCGCCAGGCGAGATAATTTCGCCTGACTCGGTCATCAATGCGGCGTCTAATGTCCATAGCGCCCATTCTTCAGAATAGCGTAGTCGGGCTTTTAACTGTAAAGGGGGTGCTATTTGGATAAGCATTGTGTGCGACCCTAAACGTAAGCGTTGTTCACGGGCGAGCGCCCAAAGAACGGCATGAATAAGTCTATCAGCGTCTAATATCACGCTGACATTGTCATGAGCAAAGTGCTCCGTAAAAAACCTGAGCCAAGCCTTATCAAAAGCACTGAGTGTAAGATGATTCAATGCGTGATTTAACGATGGAACACGGTAGGTGGTCATGCTATCGCTACAGTAAGCAACTAATCTAATACATGTTGCATGGCTTGTTTCTGTGATGCCCCAGGTTAAGAAGGGAACTTCGGCAACGCTTGCTGAAATGTTTGGTAAATTGATAAGTAACGGGGAGGTTTGCTCATCGGCGGCTGGTGTTACGGTGAGATCTGGGAGCGACGCCAAAGCCTCTCGCCAGTTTTCACGCTCAGTGGATGTCGGGTTGGATCCGCTAAAACTTAAACGATCTCTGAAATTATTATCCATCGCATTCGGTTACCATGGAGGTGTCGGTTGTTTTGATCATCGCTAATTGTGAACGATGTTGATTACGGGCAACTTGAGTTACAAAAATGCGTTGTACGTAGGGTTTGATGATGTCTAATTTGTCGAGTGGCGTGACAACGAGTAACTGCAGCCCCAATTGTTGAAAAAGGTTTAATGCATATTGAGCATTACGATCATCCGATTTACTAAAAGCTTCGTCGATCATGACAAAACGGAATGATTTTTCTAGGGCTGTTTCGGTGTTGAGGCCATATTGATACGCTAAGGCAGAAGCCAGAATGGTGAAGGCGAGTTTTGCTTTTTGCCCACCTGATAAACCGGCAGAGTCAGAGTAGAAACTGATTTCTTCGTGATTTTTTTGATGAAGCTCGACCATAAAAAAATCGGTCCAGTTTCGAACATCGGTAACACGCACACTCCATTTCATATCACTTTTTAAACGTGTAATCATGCGGCTAATGCGTTGGAAGCTTTCTTCTAAATCGAGTGCTTCTTGTTGTCCACCCTGCATGTGGATTGCATGACGTAACATGGCTTGAAATTCACGAATTTCAGTATTTTTTGTTTTCGTCATGCGAATTTGTACATAACTGCTTTCTGTGTAGGCGATATTTTTTAACGCTGTATTCAGGTGCTCAATGCTTTCTTTGATGGTTTCTGCATTGAGCTCTAAGGTTGATTTGAACGCTGTTAAATCTGTAATCACGCGTTTACTGATTAATTTTTTAAAGCGTGCTTCATGCGTAGGCAAGTCTTCTTTTTTAAGCATGTGGTACCTTTGTAGGAAGGCGGGTAAGTCATCAAGCGACGCTTCCATATCGATAGTTATTTCAGGAAATTTTGCTTTAAAAACGCTCATTTTTCGCACTAAACTGATCCCTAAGTGATGTTTGGTTTCCGTGAGTGCCGTTAAACGTGTGCGTAACATTTCAGCCAGTTGGCCCTCGAGTTGAGAGGCTGAAGCTTGACTTGCTTTTTTTACATGTTCATCCATCAGCTGTTTTAAGGCTGTATCCAATACTTCATCGCTCGCACATGTTTTTAATAATGCTTGGAGTTGGTCGATTTGAGCCGGTATTTTTTCTAAGTCATTGCGGATAACAGCACTCTGCGCTAAGGCATCGTCACGATCGTTCGCTAATTGTTTGAGCGTTTGTTGCAGTGTATTGATTTCTTTTGTTTCAGGTTGTTTTATCAATGTGTTGCGTTGCGTTTCAAGTGCTTTGATTTTGTTTTGCCATAAAACAGTATTGACGCTATCAAACGTATCGAATAGTTGACGTTGAGCTAATAAATTTAGCTGTTGATCGTGGTGTATTGTTTCCGCTTCGAGTTGTTGTAATGTTTGTTGAATTTTTTGAAGTTGTACCCGTTGCTGTTTACTTTCCTGGGTGAGACGTTGCACCTTATCTTCATGCGCCCAGCCTAAAAGATGGTGTGCATGTGGGGTTGCTCTATCATCTTTTTCACTGACATGACGGTGGCGTTTAATTAAACCTTCTACCGTGATAGCACGTGATGCAGCTTGAAAATCACGCATATTATGCACACATAAGTAAGCAAATTGTTCACGAATATGCGCTTGTAGCCAATTGACTTGCTTTGCCTTAGGCAGAAACTCCAGCTTCGTGATGAGCAGGTCTTTTTCTTGGAAAGGAGGTGTTGTTATGTGATGCGAGTACTCAAGATCAATCTGTTGTAAAATGATTTTCATGCCAATATTTTGCGATTTAAGAATTTGATTGGCTTCCATAAAGTGGGTTGCCGGTACTAAAAGTTTCAATGCAAGTGGGCGCAATAATTTTTCTAGTGCAGGTCGCCAAGCGGCTTCGTGTTCTTTCACCGTCATTAACTCAGCGGCGTAAGGTAAATCCAGGGGGGGTAAGGTTAATTTTTCACACAACATGCGTCGTAATTCAAGATAGTGATGGGGGATGAGCGTTTTATTTTTTTGTGTGATCAGTAATTCTTCGCTGAGTGTTTGTAGTTGCTTTTGCAATTGATTTTCTGTCTGCCTGAGGGAAAAAATTTGAGGCGATGCTGCTAATTTATCCGTCTCAAGTTTGATTTTTATGGCAGAAAGCTGGTGTTGTTCTTGTGTAAAGGTTTGCAGTGTTAATGGCGTGGTGAAACCCAAGGCTGCACGAACATGATCTAATTTTTTACGCTCACTTTGGCAGCGTTCATGCATAAGTGTTGCGTCTTTCAGCTCGCGATGAACGATGCTTAAGCGTTCATCACGGCCTTTGCCATCGAGGCCTTGTGTTAACGCGAGTAATGTTTCTTGGGTATGCTGCATGGTTTGCTCAATGACCTGGATCTCCGCATGCTGCAAAGCCATCGCCTGAGTTAATGCGTGCTGTTGTTCGGTGAGGGCTTCATATTGCTTCGCGGCAAAATAGCGGGGTAAATATGTTTGAAGACGTACCGTTTGTTCAAATTTTTGTGTTGTGTCGCTAAATTTTTTAGCATCTTTATCAATACCGTCCAAACTTTCGATTTGTGATTTCGCATGAAGAATGGCTTGATGTGCGAGGGTCAAATCTTCAAACGTGTGAAAAAATTCATGGAGGAGTGATTCCATATCGGTTTCTTCCAACATGTTTTGTCTGACAAATTCGTTGAGGTTGCCAATTTGTTTAATCGTTGATACTTGGTTGAATAAATCCATGCCTTTAGAAGAACGTAACCCCATGTATCGAATAAAATAGTCTTGGTACTCCTGGAAGCTTGAAAAAATGGTGGTGTGCGCTAATTGTCTTAAATTATGGCGTAAATCAGCCGGTGTTTTGACTTCATCAAGTACATTTTTTAAGGAAAAAGTATCATGAGAAATGACCAGGCATTTTCGTAAATCACCTGATTCAAACCAAAAAAATTGTGCGAGGGTGATCCTGTCTTTTGTTAACGGGTTTTCAAAATGTGCGGCTAAGGCGCTCAGTGATTGTTCATCACGAAGGTATTTTACTTGGATTTGATCCCAGCGGTTTTTTTCGCGTTGAAAGGCACCGCGAACATAGGTGGTTTCGTTACGTTCCCGACGAGCACTTCCGGATGACATGTTGTAGCTTCGTCGTTTATTTGGAACCAAAAGGGAGAGAAAAGCATCAATCAATGTTGATTTTCCCGTGCCATTTTCGCCCGTTAATAAGCAGCCATGGCCATCTAATGCCATGTGCCATATGGCATTATCAAAGGTACCCCAATTGAAAATTTCAAGGTCGATTAAACGATAGCCACTGTTCATGGGGTCACCTTCTCTGATTTTTTGGATTCTGATTTTTTGGATTCTGATTTTTGCTGAGCATAACGCTGCATGTTGCGTTTCATTTCCCCTACGCGCTCGGCATCAATCATCGCTTTAATAATACGTAACACTTCGATACGTGAGGCGTCGGATTTTAATTCTCGGATAAATCCGAGCTCAAGAACTTTATTGATAATACTGTCTAAGCGTTTGATTAATTTGGTTTCATCATGTTTATCGGGGAAGTAGAGCTTGAGTAGATCGTAAATATCCGATTTTGTCATAATAAGACGATGATCATCGTGCACGGTTGCATCAAATTGGTCGAGTGCTTCGCGCAGTAACAAGCAGAGCAGCGAGACTTCAAAACTCAACGGCGTTTTTCGCATGAGCGTGAGCTTTTTTTTATCAACTTTTTTGTCGTATTGCGCTTGACCTATTACGGATTCGCCAGTAATTTTGCCATCATCATGTTCGTCCATGGGGATGGATCGTAAAAAAGCATAACCATCATGTTCATCGACGTGAAGGTATAAGCCCAAGGTCGTAAAAAAATCACGGACGGCTGTTTGTTGAAGCTGTAAGGTTTCCCAGGCTTGTTTATCTTCCTGCAGCAAAAAACCTTGCAATAATTTGATAAGGACAACAGAAAGTTCCGAACTTTCTTGTTTAGTTCTTAATTTAGACATGATGATTCTCTTGGGTCGCACGATTAAAAATAATCTGTGGTGATAAAAATTCATGGAGTTGCATGGCTTCATCGTGTTGTACACGGTGCTCCTGGCCCTTCATACCGACCGATAGATAGCCCACCAATTCTTCGAGTGCGAATTCAGGTGGGTAAACATCCATCAGTTCAGGTAGCGTAAAGGATACGCGTTCTTCAAGTAAGCTGTTAACGCGCGCTTCAAGTTGCCAACAAGCCAAGGCGGCATGTTCTTTGATGTGCATATCTGTTGCATCTACAGCTGATTCGCTGAGCGCATCACCTAAGTTAAGTTGCGCACTCACCGGCTCAGCCCACATAGGGCGTTCTAGGGGAAGAAGAATGTGTGGTTTACGCTCAAGATCAATCAGCTTTTCTCCAGCAATGTGATCAAAATATTCACGGTTTGTAATGCACCATGTTTTGATGTCTGTAATCGATGCTTGGATAGCCCGGGCGTTTTGATTCGAGTTTTGGACGAGCAGGGTGCGAATTTCTCGTGTGAGGCGATTTTGGCTAGCTAATACTTTACGCCCTCGTTGAAGAAGATGGGCTTTAAATTTTTTTAAACGGGTTACATATTCTTTGTACTGCATGCCCTTGAGATAGGGTTTGTCAGACAAATCATGGAGAATTTTTTCGAGCCATCGACTGAGCTCGTCTTGTTTTGTGGGGGAAATCAAAAAATCCCAAAAAGCGCGAAAACTTTTACCTTGGTCTGATTCTTCTAGGGCGTCATGCATATCCAGCACATGGGCTAAAATTTCACCTTTAGAGTGGTCTGAAGCGACCATTTTTTCTTTTAATTGCCGAGCATGATCTTTAAAAATGTCTTCTATTAATGCGAAATCAGCAAGTAAGCGTCGAGAATCCTCCATAATATGCGCAAGATATTCACGCTTGCGCAAATCATCCCAGCCCAGCACGGTGCCTGTTTTTTTGATGAGATCAATTTCTTCTGCGATGGCTTTATGTTCTTGCTTGAGTTTTGAAATTCTTGCTTTAGGATCGGTATCACTGTGGCTTGCGAGCTTATCAATCATCTGAAATAAGTTTGAAACGCGTGATTCTGTTCCTACAAAATCTTGAACGCCTTGGTTGTGTAACCATGACATCATCGAGGAAACTTCGTAAGCAAGTTCAACTTGAGGTTCGTCGTGACCATCCACATAATATTTGCGTAAAAACCGATGCTTTTCGTCAGACCAAATTTCAATATAATCACTTGGGCGACGTGAGAGAGGCGCGCCGTGAGCTTCATTATATTGGCCGAGCAAGGTCACGAATGCATGGTATCCAATTTGAAAACGCTGTGTTTCACCAAAAATAGACTGAAAAAAACTCAGGATAAATCCAGCATGATCGCTACGAAGGAGTGTAACTGCAGGCGATTGCTCGATTTGAAGCATTAAATACTCGTTCAATACATACCCCCCTAGCATAAAATTTTGCTGAATTTTAGCACATATGATTTTGATGAAGCAATATTTAGCCGACAAGACTCAGAATTTTTAGCGATTAAAAAATAATTTTTTCTTGTTGTTTTTGGTTTGATTCGGTAAAGTCTAGACACTTCGCATGTTATCATGCATGCAAATAATATTTCACGACATAGAACAGGGTTGTTCGAGGTAATCAGTGATGAATCATGTTTTGATCATCTGCATAGGCAACATTTGTAGAAGTCCCATGGCAGAAGCGCTTCTCGCGGTAGCTGTTCAAAAGACACATCCAGAGGTTGTGGTGAGTTCTGCTGGTTTAGGCGCGTTGGTTGGCCGGCCAGCCGATCCCATATCGCAAGAACTTATGACGGCGCGTGGCATCGATATTAGCGTGCATCGTGCACGACAAATTTCACCCGAGCTTGTTTTTAACGCTGATCTAATTCTTACCATGAGTACAGAGCAAACGCGGCAGCTCGAGCAGCAATACCCCGGGGCATGTGGACGTGTGCATCGTTTGGGGAAATGGGGTGAATATGATATTCCAGATCCATTTAAGCGTCCTAAGACCGCATTTGAGCAAGCTTTCATATTGATAGAACAAGGGATTAAAGAATGGCACAGGAAGTTGTGGGCGTAAAATTATTAACAAAAGTGGGTGTAGTAACCACGTCATTGATGTTATGTGGTTGTGCCGAATCTCCGTTGAATCCAGAAAACTGGGTGCCGGGGATGAAAGATTTAAATACGTATTCGATGCGTAGGCATGTGAAAAAAGAACGTATTCAGGTTAAGCCTACCCTCATACCGATTACGCCGACGTTGATTGCTGATCAAACCGTGAATACCTATTTTTATCATGTGGCACCGGCGGATGTGTTGCACGTAAACGTATGGCAGCACCCTGAATTTGAAATGGAAAGTCAATCCGGTATGGCGATGGGGGCGGGTGCTCAGGGTGCCGCAGGTATGTCTGGGTACTTGGTTGATCCGCGTGGACGCATTTATTTTCCGTTAATTGGTTACGTGCATGTGGCTGATAAAACGTTGGATGAAATACGGCTTGAAGTATCCCATCGCCTTGCAAAATATATCCCCAATCCACAAGTAAACGTACGTGTGGCTGATTTTAGAGGGCGCAAGGTGTATGTGTTGGGCGAAGTCGTGAAAAAAGGCTTTTTACCGATTACCGATCAACAGCTCACGATTGCCGATGCGCTAGCACAGTCGGGGTGGTTGGATTCTAAGAGTGCCAATCCTAATCATATTTATGTGATTCGCGGGGATTACACACAACCTCAAATCTTTTGGCTGAATGGGCGAACACCGGACAAATTATTGTTGGCCGAGCATTTTAGTCTGCAACCGAATGACGTCCTGTTTGTATCTGCGGCTCCTATTGCGCAAATGAACCGTGTGCTGGATCAATTGCTTCCGATTGTTCAAACCGTATGGTTTACGCAAAGCGTTATTAAGCAATCTAAAAATAATATTTAAATACATAATCATTGATAGGGCTGGGGATGTTATGAGTACGATGCTAAGCAAATCAACCAATAACAACATAGGGATGGTACAAGGCTCGCATGACGATGAAATTGATTTAGCGGCGTTACTCCATCAGCTCTGGGGTCATCGGTGGTTGCTGTTATTGACCACGGTGATTGGGTTAACGCTGGGTGTTTTTTTTGCTAAGCGCCAACCTGTTCAGTATCAAACCACGGCCTTGTTGCAAGTGGATACTAAATCGGGAGGCGGAGGCGCTGCAGGCGGTGTTGCTCAGCAATTGCTGGGTGGCGCCGGCGCCGGTGATTCTGCGGCCACACACATGGCGCTTATTCAGTCGCCGTTTGTTTTAGAGCCCGTGATTGAGTCGTTGGGGCTAAATATTCATATTTTACAAAAACCCACGTTATTCAAGGAGCGTTTATTTCCTTGGATGCATAAAAAAGAGCTTAAAATTTCACGTTTTGATGTGCCAAAATCAGCGGTCAATCAGAAATTTAAGCTTGAAGTGGATAAACCTGGGCATGTGAGTTTGTATGACGAAGCGGGTGATGTGATTTTATCTGGGGCTATGGGTAAAGTGCTTGCATCAAAAGACCTCCAATTTCGTCTTCAAACCAAGCGCGCCTCCACGCTGCCAGAAGGCACGGTTTTTACGCTTTCAAAGCGTTCGAATACATCCGCCGTCAAATCGCTTTCAACCGCGCTTAAAGTCGAAGAAATGAGTGGTAAGGGGCGCATGGGGCAAGGGACCGGCGTTTTAGAATTATCATTGAAAGGTCTAAAAAAAGAAGAGGTGCTGCGCACGCTGAATGCCATTGCCGAAACGGCGCGTATTAAGGATGGGAAAAAAAAATCGGAAGAAGCCTCGCAAACACTGGATTTTTTACATCAACAATTGCCGGTCACCAAGCAACTTTTAGAAAAAGCAGAAAATGCGCTCAATCAATACCGTGCTGAAAGTGGAAAAATTGATATTAAGCTTCAAACGCAATTTTTGTTAGACCAACTGGCTAATTTAGATAAACAGCTCGGTGAGCTAAGAATTAAAGCCATTGAAATGAAGCAGCAGTTTAAAAAAACGCATCCAGCTTGGATAGCGCAAGAGGCGCAAGTCAAAGCGCTTAAATTTGAACGTGCACAACTTGAAGAAACGCTTAAAAAACTTCCTGCATCAGACCAAGTTGCCGTAAATTTGATGCGTGATGTCGACGTGAAGCAGTCGCTGTACATGTTGCTGCTCAATAAAATCCAAGAGCTTGAAGTGGTGAAAGCCGGTACGGTGAGCGGTGTACGTGTTTTATCACACGCAGCGCTTCCGGATAGGCCGCTACCAAGCAAGGCTAAAGCGATTGTCTTGGGTGGCATGATGCTTGGGTTGATGCTGGGCGTGATGATGATATTTGTCCGTAAATTGCTCTCACCGCGTGTCGACGATCCGCATTGGAGTGAGCGGCAGTTTAATTTACCGAATGTCGCGATTGTGCCTTATTGTAAAGAACAAGCGCAAAACACGTTGAGTTTTGAGTCAAAAGAGATCACAAGCCTTCCGTTACTCGCTCAGCATCAACCTAAAAACTTAGCGATTGAAGCCTTACGCAGTTTACGCACCAGCCTTCAAGTTTCATTGGCGTGTGCGAATAATAATATGATTGGTATTTTAGGTGTCGCGCCGAGTGTCGGTAAAACGTTTGTTGCTACGAACTTGGCGCATTTGCTTGCAGCCGCCGGTAAGCGTGTGTTGTTGATTGATACGGATTTGCGCAAAGGGGCATTACATAAATCGTTCAATTTTTCGGCCTCTCCTGGGCTTGCGGATATTTTAGATAAAAAAGAACCTCTGGAAAACGCATTACGCTCAACATTGAATCAAAATCTGACGGTTTTACCGCGGGGTAAGTATCCTAAAGACCCTGCCGAGTTATTAACCAGTGAGCGTTTCAAAGGCTTGGTCAAAGCTTTTTCTCAGCAGTATGATGTTGTTTTATTTGATACGGCGCCGGTATTGTTGGTGACAGATGCCGTGATTGTGGGGGCGTTTTGTGCGACCAATTACTTGGTGGTGGGGGCAGGTGCACATTCACCGAACGAAATTGAGATGACGTTGAAGCGCCTGAACCATGCGGGTGTTCATGTCGATGGCTCGATTTTTAATTTCCATAAATCAGAAATGAAAGGTGGTTATTACGGTAAGTATTACAATTACTCGTATTATTATCATGATGAAGAAGCAGTGGATGCTTAAAATTTTGAAGGACTAAAAAAAAGGATAAAGAATCAGGATGATTCACTCACTTTGCGTTTTTGGAACACGTCCCGAAGCCATTAAAATGGCCCCGGTTGTTAAGCAGTTGGCAGGGCATAAGGCTTTTGTTAACCAAGTCTGTGTGACAGGTCAACATAGGCAAATGCTTCAGCCTTTTTTAGATTTATTTAAGATTAAGCCTGATTTTGATTTGAATGTGATGACGCCGAATCAAACGCTCAGCAAGCTTACCGCCAGTATTTTAATCGGTCTTGCCGGTGTGTTTGAAATCTATCGTCCGGATGTTATTTTAGTTCATGGTGATACGACGACAACATTCGCGACGTCACTCGCCGCTTATTATCATCGGATCCCTGTGGCGCACGTTGAAGCGGGTTTAAGGACTGGTAATATTTTTCTGCCGTGGCCGGAAGAGGCCAATCGAAAGTTGACCGGCGCTTTGGCGGTTCAGCACTTTGCCCCGACACCGCTATCTCGACAAAATTTACTTAACGAAGGCGTGCCTGAAGCGGCGATTCAAGTTACAGGTAATACCGTTGTGGATGCCTTGTTTGATGTGTTAAAAAATTTTGAATTAAATCCTGAGTTAGAGCAACGCTTTGCAGCGCAGTTTGACTTTTTGACACCTAAACGCCGCATGATTCTCGTGACCGGTCATCGACGTGAAAATTTTGGCGGCGGCTTTGAGCGCATTTGTCAGGCTTTGGTGCGTATAGCGCAAAAATTTCCTGATGTTGATGTTGTTTATCCGGTGCATTTAAACCCCCAAGTCCAAGCGCCGGTTAATGCATTATTGAGTGGAACGCCTAATATTCATCTGATTGCTCCTGTGGATTATTTACCGTTTGTTTATTTAATGAAAGCTTCTCATATCATTTTGACCGATTCAGGTGGTATTCAAGAAGAGGCGCCGTCGTTAGGTAAGCCGGTGCTGGTGATGCGTGATTCGACGGAACGCCCAGAGGCGGTTGATGCTGGAACAGTGCAGTTGGTGGGCACGGATGCGCAGGTTATTTTAAGTGGCGTGACACGCCTTTTAACCGATGCTGAGCATTATCGACGCATGAGCCAAGCACAAAACCCTTATGGAGATGGTGAGGCCGCGCGGCGAATTGTTGAGGCACTGTTGATGAGGTTTGGTGAAGATGTTGTTGTAGCCACACATGGCCATGATAAGATGCATACACTTGTTTGAATAAGGTGTGAGTCAATGCGGTTGAGTGAAGAAGCAATTAAGCATATCAAAGAACAAACACACGCTATTTTTGGCCCTGATTCCTGTGTTTACTTGTTTGGTTCACGTACAGATGATCATAAAAAAGGAGGGGATATTGATTTACTGGTTGAGGCAGGAAATGTATGTGATGAAACCGCAAAAATTGCCCGATTAAAAGCAAAGTTGCATGTACGATTAGGGTTACAGAAAATAGATGTTGTCGTGGCTCGAGATCCAAATCGATTGATTGAACAAGAAGCGGCAAAAACCAAGGTATGCTTATGAGTGAGAACTATGTCCAACAAAAAGTGTCTCATGTTATCGAAGAATGTGAGTTGCATATTAAGCGGCTTAACTATGCTTCAGAAAAATTAAAGTGTCTTATGCCATTAGATGGCAAAGACTATCAAAATTTAAAAGATGAGCAGGTTGAGTCGCTCGATCAATTTATTTTCCGTTTCTCAAAATTACAAGATGCAATTGGGCAGCGGCTGTTTTCTGGATTGCTTGAGTTACTACAAGAGTCTGTCAAGCAACAACCATTTTTAGACAAGCTTAATCGTTTAGAGCAACTGGGTGTTCTTGATGATAAAGAACAATGGTTACAATTAAGAAGTTTGCGTAATACTTTAGCGCATGAATATGAAAATGAACCCGTGGCGATGAGCAGGGAAATCAACACGATTTATGAATCAAAGAACATGCTGCTTGCTATTTATGCGAAAGTTAAGCTTTATACTTTGAACTACCTATGAGATTGTCCACAGAAGAAATTCAGATATTAAAGCAGGCAGTAGCCAAGCAAGATACTGTGGCTGAAATTTATCTTTATGGCTCTCGGGTAGATATGAGTAAAAAAGGTGGTGATATTGATTTATTGATCATCAGTAAAAAAATAACACGAACAGATTTAACCTCGATACGCTGGGCCTTTTTTGATAAGTTTGGTGAGCAAAAAATGGACTTTATTATTGACCAAGGTGATCTTAAAGATCCATTCGTAGCTAAAATTTATAAACAAGCGATCAAATTATGAGTCTAGAAGTTTTGTTACAAAATTCAAAGTCTCTCGAAAAGCAGTTGGGTTGGCTTAAGCACTCGTTTGATGAAGCGTCTAAAATTGGTTTAAAAACAAAGTATTCATTGAAGGAATATGACTCATTTGAGAACCTATGCAGTCGCTATGCGAGGACGATTGATTTTTTAATACGAAAAGTATTCCGAAGTTTAGATGATGTTGAGTTTGAAACCCAAGGGACGTTGGTTGATGTCGTGAATCGTGCACATAAGCGAGGGTTATTTGAACGTATTGAAGATATCCGATATATCAAAGACTTGCGTAATGAAATTTCTCATGAATACATGGATGATGCTTTGCAGCGTCTGTTTGAAGATATTCTAAAATGGACTCCCATCGTATTAGATATGGCACATAACACATTGAATTATATTGATGTTCATGTAAAAAAGTCCGGTACTTAATTTATGGTATAATTTAAGAATTAAGTCATCGTCGTGAGCAAAAGAAACATGACCAACAAAACAAGCATTCAACCCTTGGGTTATCCGATTGGTGTCTCTGATTTTAAAGAAATTGTGAGCGGTCACTACACGCTTGTGGATAAGAGTTTGTTTATACAAGATGTGTTAGATGATAGCGCTAAAGTCATTCTTATCACACGCCCACGCCGATTTGGTAAAACACTCAATATGTCGATGCTGCGCTATTTTTTCGATAGGATCGATGCCGCCGACAATCGCAAGCTTTTCGAACATTTG
>JAACPN010000078.1 GCA_009995425.1 Legionella sp.
TGCTTTGCAGTGCGTTTCCTCGGTTTTAGTTGCCGCCTGCCCGTGTACATTTGGGTTGATTACCCCGCTTGTGATTCAAGTAGGTATTAATCAATTTAAGCGCGAAGATGTATCTTTTCGAATTCCAGAGCATCTAGAAACCGCCGCAGCGGTTGATTGTGTCGTGTTTGATTTAAACGGTACTTTGACAGAAGGCGAGCCTAAAGTTCAAGGTTATTCAAGTGAAGAAATATTAGCCCTCATGTCAGCGCTTGAAGAAGGTGAGCCGCATGCTATGGCGGGAGCGATTCGAAAAGCTTATGCGGGGGAGCGTGTTGCGGGTAGGCGCGAGTTGATTTCGCGTGAGCGAATGGGGATTCGTGTCAAACTGGATGATGTGGATTATGTACTGGGTAATCAACACATGATGGAGCAGAAGGGCATAGCCGTTGAGGTGCCTAAAGTGGGTTCGTGTGAAAATGTTGTTTATTTAGCATCAAACGGTGTTGTTATGGGGCATGTGGTTTTAGAAGACAAACTGCGTAGCGAGGCCCGTACCGTGATGCAAGAATTACAAAATTCGCGTAAAAATATTCGGCTATATACCGGTTCAGATCAAGCCACAGCCTATCGTTATGCGACGGCGCTTAAGATAGATATCAACGATGTTGTGTTTGATTGTGAGACTGATGGTGAGCATTCAAAACAAGGTTATGTTAAAGCACTCCAGGCAGAAGGTCATACGGTGGCTATGATAGGGGATTATACCAATGATGCGAGCGCGATTGCCGCGAGTGATTTTGGTTTAGCGGTTGCGCATGCCGGTGGGCATGTGGCGGCACAAGAGGCAGCTTCAGCGGTGATTCATGATGATAGCTTGCTCTCGGTACTTCAAGTATTTAAAACGGCAGAACGTACGGTTGAGCATATCAATCAAAATTTAGGGTTTAATTTGATTTATAATGCGCTTGCTGTACTTGCCCCCATGGGTGTGCTGTTTGCCACTGGCGTGATGATGAGTCCCGCAGTTGGAGCTGCGCTCATGATACTTCAGACGCTTTTAATTTTTGCCAATGTTTATCGCTTTAGTTGTGAAGATGCGCCTGAAATTATGCCTGAGTCAGGTACGCGTTATGGTAATGCTGATGTTGCTGGCATTCGCAATGGCGAGGGGTTTACTTACGCGCACGGTGATCGCTTGGATTCCAAAGTTGCTTTGAATAGAGTTGATGACACGAAGAGCGACGGTTTCGATGAGTCTAAACGCATGGGATTCCACTAAATGGGTCACGTGCTGGCAGAGGGCGTCGTAATCAAGCGTATTTTCGATGGCGTCATCGGTTTGTTCGAGCTTTTCTGAGCTGAGCGGAATATCAATATCAAGCAATAAAACTTGGTCAATGCGTTGCTCCCAGGCATGCACGCCAATGCGGGTGGTTGTACGTAGGGCTTCGATGCGTAAAATATTCATGGATGTATTCTCATGTTAAACTATCGTATTTTTAACATGCTTTGTTTGGTGGTGTCGAATGGTTACATGCAATCAATCTCTTTTTTTACGTACCTTAAGACGTGAACCTGTATCACGCACGCCGGTTTGGTTTATGCGCCAAGCTGGGCGTTATTTACCTGAATACCGTGAAGTACGTGCCAAAGCCGGTGATTTCATGACGCTATGTCGCACGCCAGCACTTGCTTCGGAAGTAACGCTTCAACCGCTTAGACGATTTGCTTTGGATGCCGCAATTTTATTTTCAGATATTTTGACGATTCCTGATGCTATGGGGCTTGGTCTTTCGTTTTCTGAGGGCGAAGGTCCACGATTTGCGCGTCCTGTGAGAACAACCGCTGCTGTTGATGCGTTGCGTGCCCCCAATGCATCCGAATCTTTGGGGTATGTGATGGAGGCTGCAGCACGCATTCGTCAAGACATGCCCGAAAATTTGCCGTTAATTGGGTTTTCAGGTAGTCCGTGGACACTTGCAAGCTACATGATTGAAGGGTGTGGTAGTCGAGATTTCAAGCAGGTATTAGGCTTTATGTATCAGTATCCTGAAGCCATGCATTTGCTTCTCACTAAACTTACGGATTCAATTGTTGATTATTTAAGTGGGCAAGTGGATGCCGGTGTGAATGCCTTGATGGTGTTTGACAGTTGGGGTGGGGTATTAACCACGCCTCATTTTAAAGCGTTTTCGTGTGATTATCTTGATCAGATTGTGACGCGTCTTAAAGCGTTGCATCCAGATACACCTATCATACTGTTTACTAAAGGCGGTGGGCAGTGGTTGTCTACGTTGGCCGATACAGGATGTGATGCGTTAGGCCTAGATTGGACGTGTGATTTGACGCGAGCACGGCGTGAAGTGGGTGAGCGGGTGGCCTTACAAGGTAATCTTGACCCAGCGGTGCTGTTGACTTCACCTGAGTGCATTCAAGCTGAAGTGGCGCGCGTGTTAGCCTCGTTTGGCTCAGGCTCGGGGCATATCTTTAATTTAGGGCATGGGATTACCCCCGATGTTCCTCCAGAACATGTAACCGCGATGGTGAATGCCGTACATGCTTTGAGCCCAGCGTATCATCAGCTATAGTGTTAAATGTTTTAGAATTAGGTTCGTCGTTAGCATAGGTGATTGTCGTCTCATCATTTGGGTAAATTTTGGGTTTTCTTAAGATTCTTCCCGCATTGTTGTAAAAAAAGCTAACGCATGAATGTTGTGTAGGAATATAAGTAGGGTTTTCTGCTTCATTTGCAATAATGTTTTTTAACGTTTTTCGTGTAGCAACAGCACCACTTAAGGGATAATTTGGTAATTGATGATGATTATTTGTTGGCTTTCTGTGCAAGTAATTTTGTGCATCATCAATGCACTCAGGTGTTTCTGAAAATAAAATCAACGATTGCGGTTGGATTTTTTCAACTAAATAACATAACTCCGCCGATACATTTTGTGAAGCAGGCCAAAATAAATTACCATCAGCATGTAGCTTGATATAGTTTACTTTAAAGTATGTTTTTATTGCATGCACAAAATGATCGAAATCTGCTTGAGAAAGAGAGGCCCCCTGATGGCTTTGGGCGAGCTTAACAAGCTTATTTTTTTGTGCATGATTTGCATTAATAATTTTAATAATTAATGGTTCGATATTTTTAATGGTGTAGTTTTTTTCGCCATTGACTAAAGCGCATGTCGCGACGAGATCCGGTTCATGTTGAGAATGGGTGTGAGCAATACCTTTGATCACGGCAAACGAACCGTGAGTGATATAGATAGACATAGGTGTTTTTTTGCGAAAAAACATAAAGTATTACCTCGTTGAGATGCTAGATGCCCCTATCTATATATTTTATCATCCTTAAGCTGAAGTCATAGGTCAAGTTTAAAATTAATAATTTAATAAGTCAATATGGTTTCGCAGGGCCCATTTAACCACGAAGTGCAACACTGTTTAAAAGGTAGTCATTAGGCAGAGCGAGCTCGTCCAATGCCCTAAATGCAATGGCCCTGTCGGTGTATCACCTATTAGATAAAGTAGATATCATTCTATATTAAGATCCATTGTTAGTATATTAGTACACATGATAAGCGGATGGAAATCGTTAAAATTGGTCTTTTAATGCGGTTTATGTTAAAATAAAAACCTTATCCGCAGTTTTTTATTAAAGGCTAAAAATGAACGAACTAAAACAAAAAAAGGCTCTTTTAAATCCCCCAACATTTAATCAAATGTTGTTAGGCCCCGAGCAAGCAGGGAAAGATACGATTTCTTATAAGATCAAATCATATACTTACCCACTTCCATTCGAGAAAAAATCACGGTTATATTCTATTTTATTTGAAGCTATTCAAAGTAATGCATTATCAACGCTACCCTTGCAGGATAAAGTCCAAATTATTGATTACGTCGTCGAAAAAAAAGTTTATAGCTTTCAGTTAATTTCAGATTTTTTTAAATCAGCACTAAGCTCTAGTGACTTTGTTGGGTTTGATCTTGCACCAAATCAAGATAATATTTTATACGTCTCTTCTTTCACTCAAGGGAATATTGTCGAATTTGAAATCAATAAAAATTTAAATTTATACTCTGTTTTAGTCGAAATGATCGAGAGCTCATGGCAGATGAACAGCAATCCATTGATACACTCTATCAAGATTTTATAAATCGTCATGAAACATGTATGCAATTTATTTATTCTCGACCTGTATGCGGCATGAAAACTCAATTGGCCATTCACGCATATCAACACATTATTCTACGTTTTCAACAAATGAAAGAAGATGCTTCAACGATTGATGCGGGTAAAAAAGAATTAAATAATACGAAACAAATGATTACTCAAGGGATCACTTCTCTGTGGAGCAAGGTTCCAAAAGAAGACACGGATATGGAAAAAAGAGCCACGTATAAAACCTTATTGTTTCAAAAATTTGACCAGGATAATCAAAGGCTAGAAGAAAATGAGCTCGAAAAGCAAGAGGCTAAGGTGCCATCCATAAATTTTAAAGGATAATTGATCATGATAAGAAAAATCATTGCATGTTTATTCTTGTGCGTTATTTTTTGCAGCACCAGCTTTTCTGGTCATACTAACCCAATCGACATTCTTCAAACCATGTTCAGACAGTATCATTCCAATGCTGTTAATGAGCGACTCGCTTATATAAAGCAACATTACCCCGTGATAACGCAAGACTTACTTAGTATGTCGCTGCATTTGCCTGGACTCAATGAGGGCATTAAGTTTAAAATGAACCCAGATAAAGTGATGGCGATGGCGACTATTTCTCACCCTCCTTTATCGTTGTTTGATTTAATTTCAACCGATGGTTTTAATGTTGCATTATCGGACGATACACGTTTTAAATTAAGCCAATACCAAGAGACATTAAATAAAGCTCAAGAAGTATACCTTACTAATAATAAGCTAAATGCTCTTGAAAAGCAGTATATGACTCATATTTTTAATCATACAAACGTATACATTGAAGCGACTCTAAAAGAAAATACTGCGGAAATAACAGCGTATAAAAATTATATCAACACCATCAAACCAGCCATAAGAGGAGCATTAGATGTTGCTGCTTACGATCAACTAACTCAATTTAAGAACAAAATATTCCAATGGAGAAACGAATATCCCGAGCTTGACTGGTCTGAACTTAGAGTTGCGATTTTAGGTTTTCATCAACCACGAAATGACTACCTTCCAAGCCAATTTTTCCAAAAATTGTTGCATGAACCAGATTACGAAAAACATGTTGTTTATGTTGAATTTCAAGGGTCAATTTACCCCACCAAAGAAACCAAAGCGATTGATAGCGCGTTTTTATTATTAGCAAACATTGATTACGACCAATCGGTAGCAAATCAAATACTTAATGATCCAAAAGCTTTGGAATATGATGTCATGGGTCCTGCCGCAAAAAACATCTTGAAAAATTGGGAGCTTAATTGGTTTTGAACAAGAAAACATAAAACGCAATCACGCCATCAGCAAACGTTCAACAACACGAGGCTTTGTTTCCTAGGTTAATAAATGAACACATTAATGTGCCTTGGTCTGAATATAATGACGCGTTACGTTGTCGAGGCGAACTGTTTGGTTATCGGACGATGCGATATCTCAGTGGTATGAAAAAGATCGAAATATTGAAGAAATTTTTAATCATGGCCGCATGGGATGGCAAAAAGAAAGACATTATGGACGGAAGAATTTAAGTGAAAGGGATGCCAGCAGGCTACAGATCCGCCTAATTTTTGATAAAGACGCCAGGGTGAGGGGCTAGGAAACAAAGCCGCAACGAACAACCTTTTGAATAACATTTACTTATGAGGCAACAGGTAGTCCCGAACTATAATCATCATAAAATGGTGGCCAGAGACGGAATCGAACCGCCGACACGAGGATTTTCAGTCCTCTGCTCTACCGACTGAGCTATCTGGCCACTTAGCGCGTATTAAACGCTGTGTGAGTCTTTAAGTCAAGTAAAATTTTAATTTTTTTCTGAAAATCCTGCCGGAGGTGTCGAACCTTCACCAAAAAAGTATTTTTCCATTTCTTCTTGTAAAAAAGTTCGCGCTTTAGGATCAATCAGAGCCAGGCGATATTCGTTAATCAACATGGTTTGGTGTTGTAGCCACTGCTGCCATGCCGCTTGCGATATTTGATTAAAAATTTTATCACCCAGCTTCCCAGGAAACGGAGGTGCCTCCATTTGATTGAGTTCTTGTTTTAGTTTGCTGCAAAAAATTAAGTTAGACATCAGGCGTTACTCAAGTTTAAAAAAATCTGCTTAATTATCCAAGAATATGACAAAAAGAGCAACATAGACCGTGATGAAGAAAATGTATATGATCATCTCATATCATTTTATTGATGTTTTAACGCTTTAGTCAGGGAGATGCTCGTCGATGTTTTTTAGTAGATCGTTATCGTTGGAAGAAGAACGTATTCGAATACACGCTGAATATGTTCATGCACGGGAGCAATTGGCAGCTTATCAATCGCAGATGGCTGAACTCTACCATCCATCCGTTGAAACTTTTCTTCATGAAATGGACAGATTGCATCAAGAGGCTTGTGTGCCCACCGCAGCACTCATCACAGCGATAAAACATACCGAAGGTTTTTTAAAAGGTGAGGTGACACCCGAGGCGTATGGGCGTTTTATTCATGACATGAATTTAAAGCCAGGTGACCCCCATGAACCCTCTCGCTTGAGTCAGGCCATGGTCGTACTGAGTTGGGCTGTGTGGGTGCTATCGCTTGCGTGTGTGCTTGCAGGGCCGTTACTTTTAGGTGTTGTTGGGTTGTTTGTGAGTTATGCAATTTATCGTGATGCCGAGCACTCAGAGGTTAAATATCCCAACATGCATATGCATCCAGAATCAACAAAAATTGTTGAGCAAATGGAAAAAATGAGGGAAGTGAGGGATTGTGGTGTGACAGGCCAGTAGGGGCAACGCCCCATATGGCAACTTAGCATTCAGGAAAGTTGACGGCCAAGCCTCCGAGCGATGTTTCTTTATAAATGCTTTGCATGTCTTTGCCCGTTTGAAGCATGGTTTTAATGACTTTATCGAGAGAAACATAATGTTGGCCGTCGCCCATGAGCGCCATACGCGAGGCATTCACCGCTTTGACGGCACCCATGGCGTTACGTTCGATGCAGGGAATTTGGACTAAGCCCATGACCGGATCGCACGTCATGCCTAAATGATGTTCCATCGCAATTTCAGCAGCATTTTCAATTTGCTCGATTGAGCCCCCCAAAAGGGCAGTGAATGCGCCTGCCGCCATCGATGAAGCTACGCCAATTTCACCTTGACATCCGACCTCAGCACCTGAAATTGAAGCCCCTTTTTTGTATAAGATACCGATGGCCGTTGCGGTCAATAAATAAGTATAAATATCCTCGTTGGACGTGTAACCATGGGCTTTTTGTGCGTAGCGAAGGACGGCGGGAATAATCCCTGCAGCGCCGTTGGTGGGTGCTGTTACAATGCGTCCTCCAGCAGCATTTTCTTCGTTGACTGCCATCGCATAAAGATTTAAACGGTTTAAAACATCTGAGCTTGTATCGGTATGTTGAGTGTTTTGTTTTTCATTTAATTTTTGATATAAACCCGGAGCGCGGCGTTTAACCTGGAGACCACCGGGGAGTACGCCCTCGTGTTGAAAGCCTTGTTCAATACAATCACTCATGACGTTGGCCAGTTTTAACATGCCGGCATGAATAGCTTCTGTACTGCGCCACACGCGTTCATTTTCGAGCATCAGTTCAGCAATTGAGAGCTGATGATGTTTGCATAGCGCGAGCAGTTCTTCAGCGGTATCAAACGGGTAGGGTAGGTTGATTTGGTCGGGTTGATCAAGACCAAAATTTTCTTCTGTAACGATAAAACCACCGCCAATGGAATAATAAACTTGGCTTATTAAGACGTTATTGTTGGCGTCATAGGCTGTAAAACGTAGGCCATTCGTGTGTTTAGGCAAGATTTCTTTTTGAAATAATATAAAATCGTTTGCAGGATCAAAAGCAATTATTTTTTTGCCAGCCAGATTCAGTTGCTGTTCTTGAATAATCGCCTGCATGCGTGGCACCATCATGCTCGGGTCGACCGTTTCAGGTGCGTGGCCTTCTAAACCATTTAAAATAGCTCTATCCGTGCCATGTCCTTTACCGGTTAACGCAAGCGAACCGTAGAGTTCGGTTTTTAAGCGATGGACTTGATGAAAAATATCTCCAGTATGGAGTTGTTCTAAAAACTGATTGGCAGCAGCCATGGGACCTACGGTATGTGAGCTCGAAGGGCCGATGCCGATGGAGAATAAATCAAATAAACTGATGCTCATATTAACTCCATTTAAACGTTTTTAGGGCAAAGCAAAATGCCATTCCATGGTGCGCGATAAACCTTCGAGCATGATTTCGCCTCGAATGCTGTTTCCTTTTTTATTCACACGTGGACTAAGTACCGCAATACCTGCTTTACCCGGCACGGTTGCAATCGTATAGCCTGAAACAGCACTTTTGGCCGGCATACCTGTACGTACCATATGGGTTCCTGTTTCGTCATAAAGCCCGCACGTGGACATAATAGCCAAGGTAATTTTACATGTTTCTTTGGAGAGAATCATCTCGTTTGTTATAGGGCAACGTCCGGCATGAGCAAGCAAGGTTGGAAGGTAGAGCATTTGTTCAAGAGAGGTCTCGTAAGAGCATAAAGTAAAATACAAATCGAGTGTATCTTTGACAGGTTTACCTAACAAGCCTCGACTCTTTAGTAAATAAGCCAGCGAACGATTGCGATCGCCTGTACGTTTTTCAGAAGCAAACACCGTAGGATTAATTGCAAGACGTTGGTTAAATGTGATTTTTACCCATTTTTCAAGCCAGGCAAATTGTTCTTCATTATTCCCGGGAATATGTGAGCAGAGTACAATAGCACCTGCATTAAGCATAGGATTCGATGGTTTAGGGCCAAATTGCTCAAGGCGTGTGATGGATGAAAATTCATCGCCTGAAGGTTCAACACGCACCCATTCAAACACGTGCTCGGGGCCAAATTCTTCAAGTAAGCCAATCAATGGGATGATTTTACAGGTGCTTTGAAGGGTAATACGTGGCAAAGGCATGTTGCTGTACATGACGGGCTCGCCATGAATCGGTTGAACGGCAATGGCCGTGAGTTCGTTATTCACGTTTGCGAGTTCAGGAATATAATTAGCTGTTTGACCGTCATGGTTTTTTTCAGCGACTTCGACAAGTTGCTTCAGAAGATCAACAGTGACCATTGGTGTTGCCATAGTGCCCCTTATATCGAACGATAACACGAGATTATAACGTAAATTCATAGGTTATGAAGATAAAATTTACAAACGAAACGACTCACCAAGATATACCGCACGTGCTTGCTCGTTGGCAAGTACCTCAGCGGGTGTGCCTTCACATAATACTTGACCTTGGTTTAAAATATACGCTCGACTACAAATATCCAGCGTTTCTCGTACGTTGTGGTCCGTAATGAGCACACCTATATTGCGATCGCATAAGTGCGCAATCATTTGTTTTATATCTAAGACAGAAATAGGATCTACCCCTGCAAACGGTTCATCTAATAAAATAAACGACGGTTCGGTCGCAAGTGCTCGTGCGATTTCGACGCGACGACGTTCACCACCGGATAAGCTCATACCTAAATGATCACGCAAGTGTGTAATATGAAATTCAATCAAAAGCTTGTCGAGCAGTTCCAAACGCGCTTGTTTACTTAAATCTTTGCGGCACTGAAGTATCGCAAGTAAATTATCATCAACGGACATTTTACGAAAAATAGACGCTTCTTGGGGTAAGTACCCAATCCCGCGTTCTGCACGCTTATGCATGGGAAGGCGTGTGATGTTTTGATTATTTAAGTTAATCTCGCCGCTGTCTGCAGCTTGAAGCCCTACGAGCAAATAAAACGTTGTGGTTTTGCCCGCGCCATTAGGACCCAAAAGCCCAACGCATTCACCACGTTTCACATAAACGCTGACATCGTTAACAACAGCGCGCCCTTTGAAGGCTTTTTTGAGATGTTTCGCTGATAATTCTTGATTCATAATATTCATATTAAATTATTGAACAGATGTATCAAAGAATCATAACATATTCAGCTGATTTATTATGCCGTTTGAGGCTGAAACGTAAAGCCAAATTGAAGTTCATTGACGTAGATATGATTAAGCGCCAGGCCACGCCCAATGGTTTGACCAGGTGCGGCAGCAAGGTAGCTTTTGCCCCAATCAGCAAAATCATATCCTAAGCCAAAGATCCAATCGGGAGTAATACGCTTCTGAAGACCAACACCTAGGGTATAGGTGAATGCAGTCACCGTATTTGGTTGAAAAAGAGGAGGTACTACTTGTTCAAATATTTTTGCATTGAGGCCAAATTTATGAGATTTGTTAAACCCAACGCCAACACTTCCACTGAGATAGGGGTGAAACGATAATAATTGTTTGACGTCATGTTCCGAAATAAGCTTGCCTTTAAGTGCAAAGGCAAGATGATAAATGCTGTACGTATAAAACATATTATTAAAATCAGGGTCTGAATCCACTAAAACATCACCGGTTAAATCAAGGTTGGATGCACCTTGTACGGCAAGACCCACTTGACCTTTATATTCTGGATAAAGTGTATGTTCAAAACCTGCAAAAATTTCGCCAACCGCAACAGTACGTGTGTTGTTGGTTTTTACATACGTGGACTGAATATCAGGTTGCACAGAAAAGGTTTGTGTTTTTCCAGCATTACTCCAACCCGGTCCAAAATTAAACGTAATAAATCTTGAGCGTGATGGATCGATGGTTGATGTGGGTAAAGGGTATGGCATCATGGTGGGTTCGGGTGCTTTTTTCAATGTTGTTTGAGATAAAGCAGGTGTTGAATTTGCAAGCGGTTGTTCTCCTAAAAGTTCTCGACTGGTTTGATTGACTTGACTTATCTGTTTAAAGGGGCCAAGAAAAACTACATAAGGAACAGGTGCGTCGGCGTGATAAACCAGATGCACCGTTTGATTTGTTTTTTGGGCGAGACGGTCTCGAAATTCTGTTGCGTATTGTTTGTTTTTGAACGATCCCATTTGAATGATGTATTCATTGTCGGTTTGATGAGCCGGGGTGAGCTTTTGGCCTTGCTCCGCGCCATAAACAGAAACGGTGGCGGCCTGAACTGAGGCATTTAATAAAAGAAGGCTTGTGAATAACACGTTTTTTGTCATGCTGTTGATCATCATATTAATCGTCCTTTATTAATGTAATGTCAACATATCGTATTTTTTTTATTATAGCAACACTAAATATGCTAATTTTATACTTATTGTCTTATGTTTTTGGGGTCAATGAGTATAACGGTTCCTTGTTTATTATCTGGGCTTGCTGTTGTGATAAGACGCTCGGCTCGGGTGTCGTAGCTTATTGTGGGTGCATTTAGGGTATTTTCACCTTGAATAATACGTGCGTTTCCCTTTAACTCAAGCTTGTTTTCTTGAGGATAATACGCAAGTGTATCGGCATATGCATGAAGAGGGGGCTTATCAGACGAAGTGCATGTCCAGAAATGGGCTTGCGCTTGATGACTGCCATGAGCCACGGCACGTATGAGCTGGTGTTGTGCATTCATCATGGTGATGGCATCAAAGGCACGTAGATGCGTGCTACCCTGGTCGATGGATACGCCTTCACGATAATGCCCTTCACCTGTTTTTTCATCGAATGAGGCATATCCTGAAGCAAAATATACCAGCTTGCTACGGTCACTTGTGAATGCGAAAGCATTGAGCGTCAATAAATTTAAACCTAGCAACAAGCCTAATAAAAAGTATTTGTTATCCATGAGCAGGCCTATAGGTTGCTCGTGCATCATGGAGTAAATCAACGTGATGTTCGGCCAAGTCGGCTTGCATTCCCATCGCTTCTAATACGTTATCTTCTTGTTGCCACGTAATTTTAAGCGGTGTATGGGCTATTTGCGTTTTTGGAAAATAAGATATTTGCTCGCTTTTTAAAATGCCAGCAGGGGTATTTTTGAATGCGGTATGTTCGACTTCGACCTGTTTTTTAAAGATAACTTCGTGTCCATCATCTAAAATCACCGCTTCTTGCGATTGAATCGTCCAGCTGGGTTGGTTTGTTTCGGTGACCCAAATACGGGGTGTTTTTAACCAAAGGTTTTGTTCGCTTGGAATATGATGTGCATAGGGCGTTTGCAAAGCATGTAAGCGATGCCCCAGGGCATCAAACTGTTCTATTTCAAGCGATGTAAAACGATGATCGGGGGTGTTGTTGAGCGTATGGGTATCAAGCAGGGCCGCAGGTGATTCCGTCAGAAAAAACCAAGCGGCCGCCGCCATGATGAGGAGGGCTAAGAAAAACCATGTGCTCGCTTTACTCATATTCATACAGCATCACTCATGCCGAGAGGTAATGATCTAAGGCAAGATTAAACTTATCTTGCGTTGCAAGAATATAATCACATAATTCACGTACACCACCAAAACCACCGTCTTTTGTGGTGATTAAATCGGCCGCTTGTTTAACCTGATCGACCGCACTACCAACAGCAACACCTAAACCCACTTGTTGAATAATCGGTAAGTCAGGTAAATCATCACCAACATAAGCAAATGCTTCATCAGGCAAATTAAGGTTTTTTTTGAGTGACTCATAGGCTTTTTGCTTATTCGTCTGCCCTTTATAAAAATGTTGGATACCGAGTTGCTTCATACGTTCGTCGATGACGGCATTGTTTGAGGTTGTGATGATGGCAACTTCGATACCTGCAGACATTAAAAGCTTGAGCCCCATGCCATCAAGCACATGAAAGGCTTTAGATTCGTTACCGTTAATATCAATATACAAAAATCCGTTGGTCAGTACGCCGTCAACATCGCAAATAAGGCATTGGATTTTTTTTGTTTTTTCAATAACACTGGGTAAATTTGCACTTTTCATACGTTATTCTCTCAATATATGATTAATTAAGTTAAGCGTATTATCGCTTAATTAAAGTTATTCATACAAGTTGTGATAGAAACGTTTTTAATGGCACAATGTGCAATCCAGGTTGATCAAAACAATTCTTTTGAACGTATTCCATGTTGCAAACCACTTGAAATGTAAAATTAGGCTTTAACTGCTCATGAAAGTGATGAAGTGATGAAGAAATACTTTTGTTTAGACTGAGTTTGACTTCAACAAGAATCCATGGCTGGTTATTTTTTGTGATAAGGAAGTCGACCTCTCGTTTTTCTTTGTCACGAATAAAATGAAGCCCATAGTCACCAAGACCAATATCATTCCAAAAATTAATCGCTTTTAAAAGATGAAGTGCAACCATATTTTCAGCTTTCATGCCTTCATTAGGGCATAGCGTCCAATCCCAAAGGTAATATTTGGGTTCTTTTAAAAGTGAACGGCTTACATTTTTTGACCATGGTTTAATTTCAAAGCAATAATAGAGTGCTTTGAGTGTTTCAAGCCAATTTCTGATGGTATTGTCACTGACACGTAGCTGGGTGGCGAGATTTTGAAAGGATGTTAATGAACCAACGTGTTGTTTTAATTTTTCTGCCAAAATTTCAAGTGTATCAATATCTTGAATACGTGTTAAGTCTCGAATATCTTCAGAAAATAATTGTTGTCCCCTGAGTTTGATCCAGCGTCGGCTAAATGCAGCACTCTGTTTTAAGTAAGGGTCGGGGTATCCACCAAAATTCCAAAGCGCTTCAAAATGTTCATTGCTGATGAGTTTGGGTATCTCCCAGTACTCACGAGTTGTGTTGATGCCGCGTTGTGTTATTTCTGCAATCGATAAAGGATGAAAACGGAAAGGAAAATAACGCCCCATCAAGCTGTCTCCGCCACGATTAAACACATCAAGCTGAGCACTTCCGGTCACTAAAATATTACATTTATTGGGATAGCTATCATAAAAACCTTTGAGAAAATCCCTCCAGTTTTTAAATTTATGGATCTCATCAAAAACAATTAAAGGTTTTGTATTCGAGAGTAATGGCAAGTTTATTATTTTAGCAATGTTGTTGGGACCAGCAATGATTTGTTCTCGGTCGTTGATGTTGTCCCAATTGAAATAAAAGCCATGCGTATGTTGAGCAACCATTTTTTGTGCAACCGTTGTTTTGCCAACTTGTCTTGGTCCCATGACAAAAATCATTTGTCGATAATCAGCTAAATGTTGTTCAAATAATGTTTGATACAAGCGTTCCATAAGATTCAGTCTATTTATTAAGATAAAGGTATATGACTAAATATATATAATGCTTCGAGAAAGTCAAGACTATTCCGAAGTATTATATGGCTTTGGTCATGACCAATTTCCAATTAAAGCATACCGGCACGTAATAGATCATGAATATGTAACACAGCCGTTGGCTTATGTTCTGAATCCGTAATCACCAGTGAAGTAATGCTGTGCTGCTGCATGAGGGCAAGTGCTTCAGCGGCGAGCATGCCTTGGGTGATGGTTTGACAACCTTGGGTCATGACGTCTTTGATGAGGGTCGTATGAATGTCGTAGGATTTGGTCAAGGTTCGCCGGATATCACCGTCGGTGTATACGCCAACCAAGCGTCCTTCGGTATTGACCACGCACGTCATGCCAAGTTTTTTAGCACTCAACTCAATTAAAGCATCACGAACTAAAGTTGTTTCCGTAACTTTGGGCAAGTCATCACCGCTATGATACAACTCATCGACGGTGAGTAATAATTTTCTACCGAGTGCGCCACCTGGGTGTGCGTGTGCGAAATCATCTGCTGTAAAGCCACGCGCCTCAAGCAGCGCAACGGCGAGGGCATCGCCCATCACCAAAGCGATGGTTGTGCTAGTGGTGGGGGCGAGTCCTAGCGGGCAGGCTTCTTCTGATATCTCAAGATTTAAATTTACGGTCGCTGTTTTAGCTAAGACTGAGTTTGGATTGCCTGTAAGCGTAATCAGAGGTGTGCCGAGGCGCTTTAAACTCGGTAATAGATTAAGTACCTCAAATGTGTTACCTGAATTGGATAAAGCAAGCAAGGTATCGTTAGATGTGACCATCCCTAAGTCACCATGATTGGCTTCAGCAGGATGCATAAAAAAAGCGGGCGTGCCGGTACTGGCAAGTGTGGCTGCAATTTTTTTACCGATATGTCCGGATTTTCCCATGCCCGTCACGATAACACGACCCGTGCAGGCCAAGATCAGCTCGCAGGCGCGTTCAAAATGGTGATCAATTTTTTGGGTGAGCGCAAAAATAGCCGCGGCTTCGGTTTCGATAACGGTTAGACCGGATGTGCAAAAGTTCATGGTTTCAAAACTGGATAAAATTATACTTTGATTCTATCATAACTTATGTGAACTCTAAATTAATATCGAGCTAGCAATCTGCGCATACCGGGATATATAATTGAGCAAACATGACAAGGAGTCATACGGCATGCACAAGCCATGGGTGGATATTTCGAAATTAACATTTTCTCACCAAAATAAATTGATTTTCGATCAGGTCGATATTCGTGTTCAGCGCGGTAAAATTACGGCGATCATGGGGCCAAGTGGTACCGGTAAAACAACGCTGCTGCAATTGATTGGTGGTGTTTTAACTCCCAATGCAGGTAAAATCTGTGTAGATGGTGACGATGTGCATGCGTTATCACGTAAAAACTTATCGATTGCGCGACGCAATATGGGCCTGTTATTTCAAAACGGTGCACTGTTTACACATCTTTCAGTTTTCGATAACGTAGCGTTCCCCTTACGCGAACATACGAATTTAAGTGAATTATTATTACGTGATGTGGTGTTGATGAAACTTGAAGCTGTCGGTTTGCGTGGTGCTGCTCATCTGATGCCTTCACAATTGTCAGGAGGCATGTCGCGACGTGCAGCCTTTGCTCGTGCCATAGCGCTCGATCCAGAACTGATGATGTATGACGAACCGTTTACGGGACAAGATCCGATTTCGATGGGGGTGTTGGTGCGTTTAATTAAGCGCCTGAATGAATTACTTCATACAACCACGATGATTGTATCACATGATGTCGAGGAAACGTGTGAAATTGCAGATTATGTTTATCTTTTAGCAGAAGGTCGCGTAATAGGTGAGGGCACACCGGCAGCGTTACTCAATTCGACACAACCGGATATTCGGCAATTTATGCGCGGTGAAGCCGATGGTGCAGTCCCGTTTCATTACCCAGCGCGACCGTATGCGGAGGAATTACTTGATGCTTGATAGGATAGCGCAAACAGGAGCGTTTGGGCGTACATCTGTGCAGCGCTTAGGGCAGGCGGGTGTTTTCTTGTGTCGGTTATTGTTGCGCATACCCAATTTTAAAAAAATAGGTCCGAGTGTTTGGCATCAATTGTATTCCGTCGGTGTTTTATCAGGCATCGTGATTGTCGTTTCTGGGTTGTTTATTGGTATGGTTGTGGGCTTACAAGGCCATCATACCCTGCAGAAATTTGGTGCTTCCAGTCAACTTGGGCAATTGTTGGCACTCAGTATTGCGCGTGAATTGGGCCCGGTGGTGAGTGCCTTATTATTTGCAGGTCGTGCGGGATCTGCCTTAACCGCTGAAATTGGTTTGATGAAAGCAACAGAACAATTAGCCAGCATGGATATGATGGGTGTTGATCCATTGGCGCGTATTGTCTACCCACGTTTTTTAGCGGGTTTGATTGCTTTGCCTGTTTTATCGCTTATTTTTTCAGCCGTGGCTGTGTACGGTGGGTACCTGGTTGGCGTTGAGCGCTTGGGTGTTGATGCCGGTAGTTTTTGGTCAAACATGCAAGCGGCAGTTAATTTTAGACTGGATGTATTAAGTGGCATCATCAAAAGTATGGTGTTTGCCTTTTTAGTCAGTTGGGTGGCGGTTTATCAAGGGTTCACGAGTACGCCTACGGCGGCAGGGATTAGCCAAGCAACCACACGTTCGGTGGTGCATGCCTCTCTTCTGATTTTAGGTTTTGATTTTTTGTTGACGGCACTTATGATTGGAGGTTGGTAAATGGATAAGCACTATCGACTGGATTTAAGCGTAGGTATCTTTATGATACTTGGATTTCTAGCCTTGCTTGTGATGGTTTTTAAAGTCAGCGGTGTGCAAGCATTAACCCACGTAGGAAGCTATGAAGTCACGGCGAATTTTTCGGATATTGGCGGCCTCAAAGTACGTGCGCCGGTGACCATTGCTGGCGTTAAAGTCGGTGAAGTCACAAGCATTGATTTGCAGCCGGGGCAGCTGAATGCCAAAGTTAAAATGCAATTACGTAGTGATCAAAAAATTCCTTTTGATGATGCATCTGCGCGTATTTTAACCGAAGGACTGCTGGGTTCAAATTATGTGAGTCTTGTGCCGGGATTTGAGAGCGTGCCTAATCATCCGTTTTTACGTTCGGGTGATGTGATTGAGCGAACCCAAGAAGCCGTTATTCTTGAGAATATTATTGGGCAATTATTATTTAGTGCAAAACAATCAACCTAGTTACTAGCTTACAGGGAGTGATGATGTATAAATTAAAAACTTTGATGGGATGCTGTTTTTTGGTGGTCAGTTCACTCACCTGGGCCGCAACGTCACCGGTGCCTATGTTAGAACAAACCGCCGATCAAATTATTGATACGCTTGAAAAGAACAAAGGCCAACTTAAAAAAAATCCACAATTTGTGCAGCGTACGGTGCGTGAACACTTGTTACCTCATATTGATGTTCAAGGCATGGCGCGCTCAGTTTTGGGACGAAATGCTTGGACACGTGCAACGCCAGACGAGCGTGGACGATTTACACAGGCGTTTTCAAGCTTGGTGGTGCGAACGTATGCGTCGCCCTTGGCTGAATATTCAGATGAAAAAATTATGTTTTTACCTGAACGCGCAGCGCCCAGTGGCCGTTTTACACGTGTAAATAGTGTTATCATACGCTCCAACGGGCAAAAGATTCCGTTGAGTTATAGTTTGGTATTAAAACAGGGCGATTGGAAAGTGTATGATTTGAGCGTTGAGGGTGTGAGCTTGTTACAAAGTTTTAGGACGCAGTTTGGGCAAATATTAAAAATGACCGATATGGATGCTCTTATTATGCAATTAAATAAGCAAAATAACCCTGAACGTCAGGCTGCCTGATGCGTGATGCACATATATTTATGCCTTCAAGCGTTTTAACGTTTGATACGGTTTCGTCAGATTTGACGCGATTTTTGGCGCATGTGAATCAACATGCGGCTTCAACCCTTGTGTTAAACATGGAGCATGTGACGCATTGTGATAGTGCCGGTCTTGCGTTGCTTATTCAGGCCTATCGATTGTGCCAAGAGCAAGGCATGAACTTGCGTATTCAAGGCATGTCTCAAGAGATTTTAGATTTAGCTACCTTTTGTGGGGTAGACAACTTATTTATTGGAGAAAATTGAGTGACCGTAAGTAACCACGAACTTGAACAAGATTTAATGAAGATTGCCGGCGTAAAACACGTCGAAGTCTCGGGGAATGGCTATCATTATCAACTGATCATCGTTTCAAATGATTTTGCTGGCATGACACGAGTTGCACGCCAGCAATGGGTGTATGCAAAGCTTCAAGATTATATTACCTCCGGAGAGCTACATGCGTTAACAATGAAAACATGGACTGAGGCCGAATGGGAGATAAATCGTGGATAAATTAGTGATTCATGGCGGAAAACCACTGTTCGGTGAAGTGGTCATATCAGGGGCAAAAAATGCAGCGTTGCCTATTATTGCCGCAACGTTGCTGGCAACCGAGCCGGTGACGATTGCGAATGTACCGCATCTCAATGATGTAACAACCATGATGGAGTTACTCAGTCAACTCGGGGCGAATTTGGTGGTTGACGAAAAAATGCAGGTTTCTGTTGATGCCAGCACCATCGGTGAAGAGTTGGTGGCACCGTATGAATTAGTCAAAACCATGCGTGCTTCTATTTTAGTTTTAGGACCATTACTTGCACGTTTTGGACGGGTGGATGTGTCGTTACCTGGCGGATGTGCTATTGGAACGCGTCCGATTGATTTGCATTTAAAAGCTTTAAAAGCTATGGGCGCCGATATCGAAGTGATCAATGGTTATGTTAAAGCACGATGCAAAAAAGGGCGCTTACAAGGCAAAACAATCGTGTTTGATACGGTGACCGTGACCGGTACAGAAAATATCTTAATGGCTGCGACACTGGCTGAAGGAACCACAGTTCTTAAAAATGCCGCGCGCGAACCTGAAGTGGTCGATTTAGCTAATTTTTTAATCGGCATGGGTGCCAAAATTCATGGCGCAGGAACCCATACGATCGAAATTGAGGGTGTGCCTCATCTAACCGGCGGAAGCTATACCGTATTGCCGGATAGAATTGAGGCAGGTACCTATTTAGCGGCAGCGGCCATGACGCGCGGTAAAGTCACGGTTAAACGTGTGCGACCTGATAATTTATTGTCGATGTTGTGTAAGTTTGAAGAGGCCGGTGCGGCGATTACTTTAGGTAACGACTGGGTGACGTTGGATATGTACGGTGAGCGTCCGGAAGCGGTCGATATCTCGACAGCACCTTACCCCGGTTTTCCAACGGATATGCAAGCGCAGTTTATGGCTTTAAATACCGTAGCGGATGGCTCGTCTTCTGTGATTGAAAATATTTTTGAAAATCGTTTTATGCACGTACAAGAATTACAACGGATGGGCGCTAAAATTCGCTTAAACGGCAATGTCGCCATAATCAAAGGCGTTGAATATCTAACCGGTGCACCGGTCATGGCAACCGATCTTCGTGCATCCGCGAGCTTAATTCTTGCAGGACTTGCGGCCAAAGGTGAAACTTGGGTTGAGCGTATTTATCATGTCGATAGAGGCTATGAACGTATTGAAGAGAAATTCTCCATTCTGGGTGCTGATATCAAACGATGTTCTGGGCGATAAAAAATGATTCATCGTGTCGAGCTTGAAACGTATTTACAGAATTATCTTGAGGTCGATGCGTTTCAAGATTATGCCCCAAACGGTCTTCAAATTGAAGGTCAAGCCAACATTCAGCGTATTTGTACGGCGGTTACAGCATCTTTGGATGTGATTGAAGCCGCGTGTGCATTTCAAGCCGATGCCTTGATTGTGCATCATGGTTATTTTTGGAAAGGTGAAGATCCAACCTTGCGAGGCATGAAGCGCACGCGTATTGCGAAGCTTCTTCAGCATGATATGAATTTATTGGCTTATCATTTGCCAATTGATTGTCACACAACGCTGGGTAACAATGCGTGCATAGCTAAAAAACTCGATCTAAAGCATGTTAAAAGCCATGCTGCTGGCAAAACGCCTGATTTATTATGGAGCGGCGAGTTAACAAAGCCTTTATTCGATCTACAGGCTTTTACGCAGCAGTTAGCTCGCGTATTTGATCGCGCGCCCCAGGTTATATCTGCAGATAACTCAAATAAAGCTATTAAAAAAATAGCTTTTTGTTCGGGGGGGGCGCAAGATTATATTATAGATGCGGCGGCTCTAGGGGTAGACGCTTATATCAGCGGTGAAATTTCAGAACGTACCTATTATCAAGCGAAAGAGTTAGATATACATTATTTTGCTTGCGGCCATCACGCCACAGAACGTGATGGGATTCATGCTTTGGGCAAGCACTTGGCCGAGCAATTTGCGTTAGAACATCGATTTCTTGACAGTGATAATCCAGTTTGACAAACATGAAAACGACACAACGTCTGGAATATGTTCAAGGTTCCGTTGAACGCGTCACGTTTCATAGCGAAGCCACGGGATTTTGTGTTCTACGTACGCAAGTACGTGGACATCGTGATGTGGTGACGGTGATAGGAAACGCCGCATCGATTACGGCAGGCGAGTACATCGAATGCCAAGGCACATGGGTGAATGATCGCACGCATGGTATGCAATTTAAAGCCGAGCATCTAAAAACCATTCAGCCGACCACGCTTGAAGGGATCCAAAAATATTTAGGCTCGGGTATGGTCAAAGGCATTGGCCCGCACTTTGCGAAAAAGCTGGTCGCGGCGTTTGGCGAAGCCGTGTTTGATGTGATTGAGCAAAACCCCGAGCGTTTACTCGATTTGGAAGGCATTGGCCCTAAACGCAAAGCGCGTGTGGCGTCTGCATGGGCTGAACAAAAAGCCATTCGCAGCATTATGGTTTTTTTACATAGCCATGGCGTAGGTACCGCACGTGCCGTACGTATCTATAAAACCTACGGTGATAAATCCGTTGAAATGGTCGAGGCGAACCCCTACCGTTTAGCACGTGATATTCGAGGGATTGGTTTTAAAACCGCGGATCAACTCGCCGAAAAATTAGGAATAGCAAAAGATTCGTTGATGCGTGCACAAGCCGGCGCCTCGCATGTGTTACAAGAGCTTTGCGATAAAGGAAACTGTGCGGCGGAGTTATCTCAATTACTTGAAGCCGCGCATAAATTACTTGAAATTCCCGAAGAGATCATCAAAACAGGTATTGAGCAAGAAATTCTTGAAAACCAGCTTGTTAGAGATAATATAAATGATGTGCCATGCATTTACCCTATATCGCTTTACACCGCAGAAACACGTGCAGCGGCCCAGCTCAAGCGTTTAAATACTGCACATATACCTTGGGGAAAGATTGATATCGCGAAAGCGATTCCCATGATTGAGAAAAAAACAGGTCTAGAATTGTCCGAGTCACAGCATGAGGCGATTGAACAGATTTTAAAATCAAAAGTTTCGATCATGACCGGTGGCCCAGGTGTGGGAAAAACGACGATTGTTAAAAGTTTATTGGGTATTATTGAAGCGAAGTCACTTCGAATCAGCTTGTGCGCACCGACTGGGCGCGCAGCCAAACGTTTAACAGAAACCACACAACTTGAAGCCAAAACCATTCATCGATTGCTTGAATTTGACATGAAAACCTATGGATTTAAGCATAATCAACATAATTTATTAGATTTAGATGTCTTAATTATTGATGAAGCCTCGATGCTTGATATTGTTTTATTTAATCATTTACTCAAAGCTATCCCGTTGGATGCAGCCGTTATTTTTGTTGGGGATATTGACCAGCTTCCTTCGGTTGGATCGGGTGCTGTTTTAGCTGATATGATTGCATCAAAGACAATCACTACGGTACGTTTAACCGAAATTTTTCGCCAAGCAGCGCATTCGCATATTATTGTGAACGCGCATCGTGTAAACCAAGGTAAAATGCCGATACCCCATGATTCCCCTCAAAGCGATTTTTTTACGTTATATACCGATACTCCCGAAGAAATTCATGACAAATTGCTAGAAGTGGTGATTAATCGTCTGCCTAAACGCTACGGTTATGATCCGATTCGGGATATTCAAATCCTAACCCCCATGAATCGAGGAGGATTAGGCAGCCGGAGTTTAAATGCCGCATTGCAAGCGCGCTTGAACGGTCGCTCAGAACCCAAAGTCGAACGTTTTGGATCGATTTATGCGCCAGGCGACAAAGTCATTCAGATGACCAATAATTACGATAAAGATGTGTTTAACGGGGATATCGGTGTGATTGAAAGCATTGATCTCGATGAAGGTGAAGTCAAAATAAAATTTGATTATCAAATTAAAACCTATGGCGTGAACGAGCTGGATGAAATTAATTTAGCGTATGCGATTAGCATTCATAAGGCACAAGGCTCTGAATTTCCTGTGGTGGTGATGCCGCTAGCAACCCAGCATTTTGCGTTGCTAGCCCGTAATTTATTGTACACAGGCATCACACGAGGAAAATCACGTGTGGTATTAATCGGTCAGAAAAAAGCAATCGGCATGGCCGTGCATAATGATAAAGAAGCACATCGTTTGACCAAGCTTGCAGAACGGTTGGTGTAGAATAATCATGATGATAAAAAATAAAACGTTTTAATCAAGTCATGTTAAATATTCATGCGACAAAGCCGGTTGTCAGCATAACCTCGGTGAAGGGATGCCAGAAAAATCCTCGGAACAAAAATGGTGCTCCATCTGGCGTTACCCTAACCATGCGATAATTTTAGCCTTTAATGTTGGGGGGTCGGGGTTAGCTGATGCGTCCCTTCATCTGACGAGCCCTGAGATGACGCGCTGTCTTTAAAAAAAGTATTACGCCCTGTGGATGGAGGATTCACCTGATTTATTAGGGGTTGGATCTGGGGGAAAAGGATGGTAGCAGCTGTGGAAGGGTGTGGATTGCTTGCGACTGCTTGAAAGTTAGCTTGCGCTGCCTCTCCGGTCAAAAGACCTGCGGTGCTGAGGGCTTTAAGAGCCCTAGCAACGTTTTTAGGGTCTTCATGCTCTGCCACAGCATTAAAGTTAGCTTGCGCTGCCTCTCCGGTCAAAAGACCTGCGGTGCTGAGGGCTTTAAGAGCCCTAGCAACGTCTTTAGGGTCTTTATGCTCTGCCACAGCATTAAAGTTAGCTTGCGCTGCCTCTCCGGTCAAAAGACCTGCGGTGCTGAGGGCTTCAAGAGCGTTAGCAACGTCTTGAGGGGCTTTATGTTTTGCCACGGCCTCTCGATTAGCCTGCGCTGCCTCTCCGGTCAAAAGACCTGCGGTGTGAAGGGTTTTAAGAGCGTGAGCAACGCCGATAGGGTTTTTATGTGTTGCTAAGATATTAAAGTTAGCCTGCGCTGCCTCTCCGGTCAAAAGTCCTGCGGAGTGGAGGGCTTTAAGAGCGAAAGCAACGCTGAAAGGGTCTTTATGTTTTGCCACGACCTCTCGATTAGCCTGCGCTGCCTCTCCGGTCAAAA
>JAACPN010000048.1 GCA_009995425.1 Legionella sp.
TGTATTGCAGGAAAAGTATCCGATTTTAATGAATCCTGTTTATAGCTGGCAAGATTGTATTATGTCTGGATTAGCCGTATTTGGTTTTAAAATGCCATCTCTGCTGCAATTTGAAAAGGCAAAGTCATCGGAATTCAGTATTCGAAACAATTTACGCACACTGTATGGAGTTCTACAGGCACCAAGTGATACTCGTTTGAGGGAGCGTCTTGATCAAATTTCGCCAAGGCAACTCAGGCGGCCATTTAAAAAAATTTTTTCGTTGTTACAACGCGGTAAGATGTTAGAAAAATATCGTTACCTGGATGGTCATTACATCATATCTATCGATGGCACAGGGCAGTATTCATCTAAAACGGTACATTGTGGAAATTGCTGTGAAAAACATCATCGTAATGGTTCCGTTGAATATTACCACCAAATGCTAGGTGCCGTATTGGTACACCCTGACCATCGAGAGGTTATTCCTTTGGCGCCTGAGCCCATTGTTAAAGGCGATGGTGCAACAAAAAACGATTGCGAGAGAAATGCGTCCAAACGTTTATTGTCTGATTTGCGTCGAGAACACCCTCACTTGAAGGTACTGATTGTGGAGGATAGTCTGGCATCCAATCACCCTCATTTAGCCTTATTGGATTCATTAAAAATGGACTACGTCATTGGAGTTAAACCAGGTGACCATACTTACCTATTTGACTGGATTAAAGACTTAACGCCTACGGTGCACCAAAAAACAGATGACAAGGGCACTCAGCATGAATTTCATGTTTATAGTGATGTCCCATTAAACGATGCCAACTATAACTATCGCGTGAATGTTTTAGACTATTGGGAAACCAAAGAAGATGGACGAACACAGCATTTTAGCTGGGTTACAAAACTTGATATCACCGAAGAAAATGTTTATCAAATCATGCGTGCTGGGCGTTCCAGATGGAAAATTGAGAATGAGACATTTAACACACTCAAGAATCAGGGTTACAATTTTGAGCATAATTATGGGCATGGGTATAAAAATCTTTGCTCGGTGATGACGATGCTCATGATGCTGTCATTTTTAATCGATCAAGCGCAGCAATTGTGTTGTAAAGCTTATCAACAAGCTAGAAAGCATACCGGGCGATTAAGTGCGCTATTTGAGCAAATTAGGTCTTATATTCGTATCAATATATTCGATAGCTGGCAGAGTCTTTATGTGTATGTTGGTAATCCATTGGCTAGGCCGCCACCCACTGAAATTTCTGGTTTAAACGTGCAGCTTTAAATCATAATGACTGATTAATATCCTGTCCTATGGGTTTTATTGCCTGAAATAAATTTTGGTCAAAATAAGGTCATAAAGACTTAACGTTCATAAGGGTAGTTTATTATGATAATTAATCTTTCATGTTATAATGCCATCATTTTGTTTTTCTTTAGATCACGCACGTGAGTTTAATAAATTTGGCCGGGAATTGCTGGTAATACAATATAAACATAGAGTTTAATTCAGAAATATGGCATAATTATTCGGATGAAAAATTCTAAAATAAAAATTTGCGATACAACGATTCATCCAGGAGAAGTAGCAAATCTTGCTTTGCCTTTGCCTGAGCAATATTCATGCTCACCGCTGTATATGCCTATTAAAGTCATTCACAGTAAGCTAAAAGGCCCTTGCATATTAATTTTTTCGGTCTTGAAGGGAACTGAGCTCAACGGTTTAGATATTGTCAACCGTATCACGAAAACAATCACGCCAGAGAATATACGAGGCACAATCATTGCCATTCCCGTGGTTAATATTTATGGGCTGACACATTACCCAGCGATGTTACCTGTTGGGCATGATATTGCAGCTTGCTTTCCTGGCGATGAAAATGGAACCTTCGGTGAACGAATTGCTCATATACTAACACAAGAAATTCTTACTAAGGCGGATTATTGCATCGAGCTGCAAACAGGTGGACTTAATCATAATATTTTACCGCAAGTGTATTGTAATTTTGAAAACACGGTGGCGCGTAGTCTTGCAAAAGCTTTCCAGGCTCCTGTAGTCACTAATGTTGATATTGAAGCTAACAGCTTACGAAAAATTACGGAAGAAATGCAAATTCCACTTCTGGTTTATCAAGGTGGTGAGGCTATGCGGTTTGATGAGAACGCGATTGTTTTAGGAGTTGAAGGGATCAAAAATGTCATGCGCTCCGTCGATATCCTTGCCAAATCGGCGATTAAAGAAATCAATCCCATTTTTTCACGTGATGAAGCATGGATAGTCGCTCACAAAGGGGGCATTTTACGTCCCGATGTTTCGCTTGGGCAAATCGTTAAAAAAGGCGAGTTGTTAGGCACGATTAGCGATCCATTTGGTGCCGAAGTTTTAGAGCCTGTTAAGGCGCTTAAAGAAGCGATTGTGGTCGGCATTAACACAACGCCACTCATTCACGAAGGCTTGCCCATTTTTAAAATGGCTTCTTTTCTTGATCATGAAAAAGCTGAAAGTGTTATTGAGGCTTGGGATCAAAAACAACCTGATAGCTACATAAGCTGATTAAATAAAATATGCTAAAGCAAACACAATTTACAGTTAAAGGCTTTGTTGTTTGGAGCGTATGCGTTCTCTTTTTTTTATATGAGTTTTTTCTTCGTGTTTCTTTAGGAAGTTTTCAACATCCTTTGATGCATGATTTGCACTTATCAGCCTTTCAGTATTCGTTATTAAGCAGTACGTTATTTTTTATCATCTATGGCCTGATGCAAATTCCTGTTGGTTTGATTATTGATAAAATAGGAATCAAAAAAGCGCTGATGATAGGCTCGAGCATATGTGCGTTGGCTTCGTTTGCTTTTGCTTCTGCTTCTACCTTTTGGTTTGCTATTATCGCGCGTGTTTTAATGGGACTTGGCGCATCTTTTGGTTTTTTATCGCTTTTAGTTGCTGTTAATGATTGGATGCCGCATCGAAATAATGCGTTATTTATTGGTCTGTCTCAGTTTATTGGGACCATGGGGCCTATGTTTGGAGCAGGGCCTTTAGAGAGCTTTACATCATCAGGACATGTTGCATGGCAATTTGTTTTTAAAACGTTGGGGATGATTGGTTTAGTCATTTTTGTTTTGATTGCTTTTTTTGTTGAAAATAAACACGCATCAGCTGAAAAATACTCCATTCTTCGTAGGCCAGAATCCACAAAAAGATCGATTATAAAGCTTTTTTCACGCGCCCAGGCCTGGTATATCGCTTTATTCTCAGCGAGTGTTTACCTGATTATTGAATATCTGTCTGAAAACGAAGGGCGTGTGTTTATTGTATTAAAAGGTTTTAGTGAAAACTTTGCGTCTTACATGATTACATTATCGTGGCTAGGATACGCTTTAGGTTGCCCTTTGCTTGGTTTTATATCAGACAATACGCAGCGTCGAAAGCCTGTTCTTGTGGCTGCTGCATCGATGAGTGTTATTTCAATGTGTCTTATTTTGTTTTCAACCACAAAGCTTGGTCTCATCCTGGGATGTTTCATGCTCGGCATGGCCGCCGGCGGCCAAAGTGTCGGGTTTGCTATTATTTCAGAGCAGTTTAAGCCACAGTTTATTGGCGTGGGTCTTGCGCTGAATAATACGTTAATTATGGTTTTATCTGCGATTAATGCGCCTTTGATTGGCTGGATAATTGATCGCTCCAGACAGGTGGCCGATTTTGGTTTACATACGTATACAACCGCATTTTTGATTTTATTGTTTTTTGCCATGCTATCCGCTATTTTAGCGTTTTTCTTTATCAAAGAAACATTTTGCAAATCTGCTGTAGATTTTCATGTTTTAAATCCTCGTAAACGCTCAAACTCATAGATTATGTCAGGTCAAATGGTAGCCCAAATGGGTTAAGCAGTAAAACTGTTTAAGCCGAATAATGGCTGTTAGAATCACCAAAAATGAAAAGGCCTCAGCACGCTCCATAATACCAGGGCTATAGCGGAACCCTTTGTCAGAATCGTTGGCTGTAAAAATCCCTACAATTAAAAAACTCGTAATGCATAGCAAAATACTACCGAGCATTAAAATAGCACAAAAACCTCTTTCTTGAGGCGATACTGACCATAAAGCCAAGAGCACGACAAACTCAACGAACCTATCAGTCGTGATATCAAGCACAGCCCCCCAGTCAGACGTGCAATGTGTAAACCTTGCTAACGCACCGTCCAGTGTATCAAGATATCCAAGGTGTTTGGACCTGGAGAGTTTAAACAAACGCTCATAGATTCATAGATATAGACAAAAACCGTCAAGATGATGAGCAAAGCATGTCGCCTACGGTTTGTTACACAGCCTCTTAATCTTGTTGCTTTTATTTTATCATCACGTTAGTCTTCCGCTCACAAATCTATCGTGGTGTATAAAATGAATAAAAATCTTGTCTTCGCACTTGCAGGCGCATTGTTAAGTCAAACTGCCTCAACGGCCACACGAATTGACTTAAAGCATCAGTCAGGAAATTATCTTAAGCCTTATGTTTTATCGAATTCAACCTATTTAATGCCTTCAACGCAATTACATCAAATTAGAGAAGACGTTGATTTTAATCAGACACGCCACATACGGTTACAACAAATGTATGCAGGCGTGCCGGTTTGGAATGCAACGGCGATCGTTCATCTTCCCAAAGCAACGAATAAGCTCGGTCTATATGCAAATTTGAATCGGCATACATCGATGAGTGGCGTTATCTATGAGGGCTTAGAGCAGGATTTAGGATCACATCAAGCAAAGACTGGAGCACAAGCTTTAGAGAACGCAAAGCACGTGTTTGAGGAAAAATTAGGGCGGCCAGGTGTCGGCTACACCCAAGAGTCTATAAAAACGATTGTATATATTGATAAATCTCAACAAGCGCATTATGCATTTTTAGTGAGTTTTTATTATGACGACGGCGAAACAGGAGCGCATCGGCCTACATCGATTATGAATGCAGCGTCGTTAGAAATTTATCGTCAATGGGATGGGGTTCTATCAGAAAGTCCTATGGAGCTATCAGAAGTCTTGGTCGGCGGCGTTGGCGGAAATGAAAAGATAGGTGAAGTGTTTTATGATGGCGCCGAAGGTCATTTGCCTGCGGTTAAAGCACAATCTATGGCGTATGAAGGCAAGCAGGGTTGTACAACATTTCAACAGAATTATTGCATGTTATTCAATAATGAGGTCATGATTTATGATATGTCATATGGAGGTGTGAACCCATCACTTTGCTCTGTTGCGGGACAATTCGGTTCACTATTTTGGTTAAGCCATGATTACAATGGAACGCGGTGGAAAGGCGATGAAGTAAACGGAGGGTATTCGCCCAGTTTAGATGCTTTTTATGGCGCAAATACCGTGATTAATTTCTATCGTGAATGGTACGGTATGCCTGCACTCGTGCAAGAAGATGGTAAAACACCGATGCCGCTTAATATGCGTGTTCATTATGGACGAAATTTTGATAACGCTTTTTGGGATGGTCAACAAATGACCTTTGGTGATGGTGGTTCATGGTTTTATCCATTGACGTCGTTGGGCGTTGCAGCGCACGAAATTAGCCACGGTTTTACCTCGCAGCATTCTGATATCGATTATTCGGAGCCCGAAATGGGGGCATTGCATGAAGCATTTTCAGATGAAGCAGCTGTTGCAATACAATACTATGCGACAGGAAAAAGCGTATGGGATATTGGTCGGGATATCAAAAAAAATGAAGGTGCGATGCGTTATTTAGATAACCCTAAAAAAGATGGTGTATCGATTGATCATATGCGTGATTTTGATGCATCCGAAGTGCACGCTGGTGCAGGGATTTTTAATAAAGCCTTTTATCTTATCGCAACATCGAAGGGGTGGGATATTCGAAAAGCTTTTGATGTGATGCTTAAGGCGAACATACATTATTGGAATTCAAGCATGACGACGCTTACCGAGGCTGCATGTGGCGTGACGGCTGCAACGCAAGATTATGGTTATAATGTTGCTGATGTGCGCGTCGCTTTTGCTCAAGTGTGTCTTGATACAGGCCTGTGTTTTGGCTAATTATATGCTATGAGGTT
>JAACPN010000049.1 GCA_009995425.1 Legionella sp.
TGAGGTTTAATTATGAAAAATATGAAGCAATTATTTTTGACGCTTTGTTTGGTGAGTATGGGTTTATTTTGTTCTTTGGCTGAAGCAAACGAAATGAGATTTTCATTATTAAATGACATGCCAGTCGTGCAGTCTAATGCTGTTTTGGATTTTTCTTGGTGGGGAACTGAGCCAAAACCGAAGCCTCATGGCGATCCCACTGCATTTCAGATGGATCGTATTCTTGAGTTAGAAGAAGCGTTGAATCAAGCTATTTTGGGTCAAGAATTCGCAATCAATGAGGTGGTGACCCATTTAATCAATTATCAAGCGGGCATTAATGATTCAAAGCGCCCCATTGGTGTTTTTCTTTTTGTTGGCCCAACCGGTGTTGGTAAGACACAATTAGCGAAAGAGTTATCAAAAGAGCTATTAGGCTCCGAAATGAACATGACACGTCTTGATATGAGTGAATATGTTATTGCTGAGAGTATCTGGGGCTTGATCGGGCCACCTCATGGATATGTTGGTGCAGAAAAAGGTGGTGTGTTAACGGAAGCGTTACGTGGAAGAACAAACTCAATTATTCTGTTAGATGAAATTGAAAAATCGGCGCCAGAAGTTTTGAAATTATTTTTATCAGCGTTTGATGAAGGGCGTATTACAAGTGGCACGGGAGAAACGTTTAATCTTAATTCCGCCATCTTTGTTTTAACCACGAATATTGCATCAGAAGAAATTTTAGATCTTTCTAACGAAGGTTTAAGCAATGAAGGTATATTAGGGCGTGTAGAAGGGCATCTTATGTCACACTTAAGTCCTGAGTTTTACAATAGAACAACGCCGATTATTTTTAAAGCTATTCCTCATGCGCTTTACCCCAAAATTATTGAGCGAGAGTTATCACTGTTGTCCAAACGATTATTGGATGTTAAAAAATTGTACCTGACATTTGATCCATCAGTCAGTGAATATCTTTTTGACTCACTTCAGTCGAATCGTTTAGGTGTAAGGCCACTTAAGCGATTGATTGAAAAAAAATTGGTTGGCAGTTTGTCATATTTTATTGTGAGCAATAACCCTAAACCTAAATCACATTTATTAGTCTCAATTGAGGATGATAATGTTGTTATCAAAGATTTGGGTCAATCAGTGAATGGCGCTGGCTTATAACCTGATTGAAGTAAGATGTATTTTTTTATGTTGAATGACATGGTGTTGGTTTTTAGCTGACGCCGTGTTGCCCCGAATCTTTAAAGTGTTCTTTGGGTTGTTTGTTGTTATGTTGATTTTTATTTTGTTGTTGTGTTGTTTTTTCTTGGAAGAATCGGTGATCAATAAATTTTGTTCAGTGAGATTTTGAATAAATTCATCGAAAGACTCGGGTGTTGAGATTTTAATGGTTAACGTACTGATTTCTCGATGGCATTCAATGGATTGTTTTTGACTGTTTTTTGCTTCATGTTCGATGGCTTTAAAGAGTTTATCAAGTTCTTTTTGTTCTTCTGCTGATATTTGCTCGCGCTGAGTAAGAAACAGAAAGCCTGCACCCAAATCTATCTTAATCGACAACAGTGCATGGGGAGAATCATACCTATGAATATCGTCAGTTCCTTCCTCATATTGCCACAACGAACTTTCTGAAAATGTATCCAGTAGCGACTGTGGTGTGGCATGATGACGCTCACCACGCTTGTTTTGGTTCTGTTTTTCATGTCCTTGACAGACGGGTAGACCCATTGCTCGACACATGCTACATCCATTATTTTCAAGGGCTTTGTAGCGTGAGTTTGTATATTCATCCATGGTCATGTGAAATCCTATTTAACTCATCTATAACTGTAGTATAGCTTGCAATTATGAATATATTTTGTCTTACGTGTTTTATGATAAAGCTATCTTGTCATAAATATGGTTCAACAAGGCGATCTTTACTTCAGAGAAGACTTTGATTAGACTCGCGCTGCAGTCGATTTTTATACGTATTTATTTAACTTAAGAGAAAATGCATGTCTTTTTTTAAAATTTTAAAATCACTTTTTTTATTGTGTTTATGCAGCATTGCCTACGCACAAAACATAGAGCGCACAATATCGCCGTGGTATTTAAATACGGGTATACGCTATTGGCTTGGTCAAAGTGATTTTGAGTTTAATCTGTATGACTTTAGTGGCAGGGAGCATATTTCTCGTCTGACCGACAAAAACGTCACCACAAATTCAGCTGAAGGATTCTGGCGTCTTGGACATCAAGATGGCGTATTTTTGAAAGGATATGTTGGTGCGGGTTCTAATACCGGAGGCGAGTTTATTGATGAAGATTTTCCACCTGCGCTTGATGTATATTCTCGAACCCAAAGTGATCAAAAGCATGGGCGCTTAAATTACCTGAGTTTTGATGTGGGTTATGATCTTATTCAGCACGACCGTTATAAATTAAGTCCATTTATTGGTTATCATTATTGGTTAACGCATTACAATAGTTTTGGTTGTAAGCAAACAGCGAATAATGCTGATATCTGCACAACGTTAGCTTTTTCTAATACCACGGATGCGCTTAATGATACAGCGTCGTGGAATTCTTTACGTCTTGGCCTGAATGGGGAAATACAGCTTTCAGATAACTTGATCTTTACTGCCGATGCAGCCTATATTCACGCCTACCTTTTGGGGCATGATTTTCATAATTTACGCTCCGATATTCGAGGTGAGCTTTTTGAGGGTATAGGTGATGGTGCTCAAGTGGATCTTGCACTTAATTGGCTTGCAACGCCCAATTTATCGATGGGCATTGGCGCACGCTGGTGGAATGTAACGACCGATGGCTATTCACATTTCGAAGAACTTGCTGTTGAAGGAAGACCGCAATATATGAATACCACGCAAAAAAATTATGGATTGAGGCTTCAGTCCCAATATCGCTTCGATGATAGCCAACACCATGTTCCATCGAAAGAGCGTGATGAACGTTCGATTTGGAGCGGCCCTTTGATTGGTGCAAACCTAGGTTATGGTATGAATCCTAATAATGCATCGATCCTACCTTATCAAACAACGCCAAGGGATCTTGCTTTTTTCTCACCGCTGTTGGTGCATCTCCAGTCGTCTGGTTTTATCGGTGGGGGACAAGTGGGTTATAATTGGACAAGAAATAATATACTTTGGGGGCTTGAGGCCGATCTTGATTATGCAGCGATTGGCGGCACGAATAGCGTGACGTTTACACCTTATCCATACTTGCTTAATCATTCTGTAACACAGCAGCTCAATACACTGGCGACCGTAAGAGGAAAACTTGGAAAGGTTGTGTCTAATACACTGCTTCCTTATGTTACTGCGGGCGTTTCATTTTCCAATACTGAACTGACGTATGGGCAAACCATTGCTTATATCAATCATCCATTATTAGAAAGCACGTATAATCGTTCTTTATTCATGACAAACTGGGTGGCAGGGGCTGGATTAGAATATGCTGTGAGTAATCATATGAGCTATAAGCTGGAGTATTTATATCTCGACTTAGGTAATCAATCGATGGAGACAGATTATTATGCAATTGATTCAGCTTTTGCAAGTAACGTGCTCAGACTTGGGGTGAATTATCACTTTAATTAAAAATTAATCTAATTGAACCTATAAAAGTATAATAATGAAAAACCGTATTGTTTTAGCCACAGGCAACTCAGGAAAAATTAACGAGTTTAAAGCACTTTTGCAATCCAAACACTGTATACCGCAGCGCGATTTGGGTATTGATGATGCCGATGAAACAGGTCTTACGTTTCTTGAAAATGCATTAATCAAAGCGCGTCATGCCAGTCGTATCTCGAATATACCGGCTATTGCTGATGATTCAGGTTTGGTTGTTCCTGCGCTACAAGGTAAGCCTGGTATTTATTCTTCGCGGTTTGCAGGAGAGCAAGCGACAGATCAAGATAATATCAAATACCTGCTGAAGCTATTAAAAAACCAAACTAACTCAACTGAAGTTGATGCTTATTTTTATTGCGTCATTGTGTATATGCAGCATGCTGATGATCCAACACCTTTATTTGGAACAGGGCGATTAGATGGCCAGATTGTTTTCAATTCAGAAGGAACGTACGGATTTGGTTATGACCCTGTTTTTTATCTGAAAGAGTATGGCTGTACGTTGGCAGAACTGCCAGCAACGACTAAAAATACGTTAAGCCATCGAGCACGCGCGTTGAAAACACTTGGAATCTAATTGACAATACGACCTAAAATATAAACGCTGACACTTGATTTGTTTAAAATTTAATCTATATTAAACAATGAAGTCCACTTTTGTTTAAGGATTAATCATGGAAGCGTTAACTTATTATGTTAAAACACCTCATATATTAGCATCACTTGGTTTCAGTCTTGCTTTATTATCTGCTCCGGGTGTGTCATCAGCAGAAACCACGACAACAGATACAGCAAAACCATTTACGGTCATCGCAAGAAACACCTTTGTGTTTAGTCCACGTACATTACAGTGGAAAGCGATTAATGATAACGGAAAGGTTGTACGCACGGGAAAAGGTTCAGGTGGTCAAGGGTATTGTAAAGATACACGTCGTGCGTGCAGAACCCCAACAGGAACGTTTAGTATTATCAGTAAACGCGGAGCAGATTGCCGTTCCAGTAAATATCCTATTGGTAAAGGTGGTTCGCCTATGCCCTATTGCATGTTTTTTAGTAAATATTACGCTGTTCATGGGTCATATCATGTACCCAATCATAACGCGAGTCATGGTTGTGTGCGTATAAAACCCAATGATGCAAAATGGTTGTATCATAATTTTATGCGTATCGGAACAAAAGTAATTATTAAATCATACTGATCGTGCTTCAGCGTGCTTCATGTTAAAATCACAACATTCTTACAGATTTGGGATGAAGTACGTTATGGCTATTACGATTAAAACCCCAGAACAAATTAAAAAAATGCGTATTGCAGGTCGCTTAACGTCTAAAGTATTAGAAGCGTTAAGTGAAGTGATTAAACCTGGTATGACAACGTTAGATATTGATACGTTTTGTGAAGACTATATTCGAAATACATTGCATGCTGTTCCTGGCAGTAAAGGCCAATATGGCTACCCGTATTCGGTGAACACGTCACTTAATTATGTGGTTTGTCATGGTATGCCATCAGCAACACAAGTGCTTAAAAAAGGCGATATTGTGAATGTTGATATCACGGTGATTCATGATGGATTTTATGGCGATAGCAGCAAAATGTTTTGTATTGGTGACGTGCCAGTATTTGCTAAGCGCTTGGTTGATGTGACACAGCAATGCTTATATGCCGGCATTTCTGTGGTCAAACCCGGGTGTACTTTAGGTGATATTGGCCATGCTATACAAAGTTTAGCGGTTAAAAATGGTTATTCTATTGTTCGAGAATATTGCGGTCATGGTATTGGTGAAAAAATGCATGAGGACCCACAAGTTGTGCATTACGGGCGTCCTGGAACAGGTGATGTATTAAAAGAAGGCATGACATTTACGATTGAGCCGATGATTAATCAAGGCCGAGCTGAACTTAAGCATCTTGAAAAAGAATTTACAATTGGTGAGCCTCCTAGAAAAGGTAAATGGCCCATTGCGCTAACAAAAGATAGAAAGCTTTCTGCTCAATGGGAACATACGTTACTGGTCACACCAAACGGTGTTGATGTGTTGACCCTGCGCGAAGAAGAGCGCGATATGTTTGAGTATATTGCGTTAGATAATTAACGTACTATCAGGATCTTCGACTAATGTAGATACATAATAGGTTGCTGCTGCCGCAAAAAGTCCGCACCCTGTGGCTGTTAACACAGCGACAGCGGTCAGAGGTGGCGCAACCAAGGCAAACGCCAAAAGTACACCGACCGCAACGAGTAGACCAGCTATGCCAGATACAAGCATTGGATCCTCTAAAATAAAAGTCGATAAGCTAGCGTTTCCTCGAGCAAGAGAGGCTCGAAGTGCGACTGGATCATCAACTGTAAAATAGGGATTATCTTTTTTAACAAGATGTGAGTTTAAGCGATGCTTTTCTTTGAAATTTGCAGCTAATCCTATATTTACAGTTGTATCATCAAAAAAATCACAATATGTATTTTCGTCTACG
>JAACPN010000079.1:0-6192 GCA_009995425.1 Legionella sp.
CTCCCGAAAAAAGCGAGGAGCACTGCTCATACTCCGCGTCGGGAGAGGGGGTATCCGTGCCACATTGAGCTCGATACCCCAATCAAATTCTTAAGATAGTTTACGAAAAAATAACTTTAAATGCGCCAAAAGACCCCTAAATTACTGAGATTTTTTTATAAGCGGGAATTGCTGATGGATGGTTTGGTTGCGCTGAAGGAATTAAATGCCAAGCCAATTGCACAAACGACCGTTTGCGCAACAAAATTAGCTGTACCGCAGTTCAAGGGCTTGCTTATTGCGAAAAGGTATTGCAAAAAATATTGTTTATTGATGCCTCATTCCCGTGAGTTAAAGTTGACATATGTCAACGTTGTGCTAGAATTAAAATAAAGACGTGGAGTTATGGTGAGGCCGAAGCATCCTAATAAAATAATTGAGCAAGCTATAAAATATGCCGAATCAAAAGGGTGGCGATATCAACCATCAGGGCAATCTGCTCATGCGTGGGGACGCTTGCTTTGTTCGTTTAAAGATAGAGAAGGCCACGCTATGAGTGTGTGGTCGACACCCAAAAGTCCTGAGAATCATGCTCGACAAATTAAACGAAACGTTGATGCTTGTGAGCATCAAGGAGATGAAAGTGAATAGCATATATCAATTTACCTTAGTTCTTGATGGTGTTGATGAAAAAACACCTGGTTTAGAAGATGCCTTGTTTGAAGCGGGGTGTGATGACGCTTTAATTAATTATAAGAATGGGGTTGTCTACCTTGATTTTGATAGGGAGGGTGTGGCCCTTGAGTCGACTATTATATCAGCCATAAAAGATATTGAATCGGCAGATATTGGTGCGTTAATTGTCAGTGTTGCTCCGGAGCATTTGGTAAGTTTATCTGATATTGCCGATCGTGTATCGATAACAAGGCAAGCGGTTTCTCTTTTAATGCAAGGCGCACGGGGTCCGGGAAACTTCCCTAAACCTGTGTTGAAGATATCTAACAAGAGCCCATTGTGGCGCTGGAGCGCAGTTGCGGAATGGTTTTATAAGCAGGGAAAAATCAGAGATCATGGTGTGATTGACTCGGCTAATGTTGTTGAAGATATTAATGTGGCACTTGAATTAAGGAATAAAAAATCGTTTGCACATAAGAGAAAAATACTCGGTGAACTTAAGAAGATTCGGGTTGCTTGACGATAAATTAGAATTCCATAATGGTGATATTGACAGTTATCACCTTTAAAGAACACGCTGGAGTCGAAAATTCAATTTGTTGCGTAATCCACTTGAGTAATCAAGGTTTATCTTATATAAATCACGCCTCAATTCTTCGAGGGATTTTTTAGCAACACCAAGATAAGGATCTTTGTTGTTCGCTGTATTAAGTAATGTATATTTGCTTGAAGTATAATCAATGTAAGCTTTAATTTGTTTAATTGAGTTTGAATCACGTAGTTGTTTGTAACCCATCTTGGTGATACCAAAAAACATATCATCTAAATCTGATCTATTGTATTTTTTTAGCATGGTAATCATAGAAGGCACATAAATTAGTTCTAAAGCTTGAGATTTAAGTGCTAAATTGTGCTTTAAACCCAATAATAAATGCGCTTCTATTCCTTTGCATTGCATATCAATTTGACGGATATTGGCGAGTATTTCATTGCGATACGTGGTTTTTTTGTTCGTTTTTCATGTTGCTTTGATAGTGAATCATTAATCCTTGAATGATCTTTGTTTTTAATTCGTCAACGTCTATTTCGGCATGCATTTTTAAAAATCTTGGTATTACATCTTCTTCATTAGACATGGCAAGCCTATCAATAAATATTCCTCGCTTGATATTATTGACATTTTCATCATTAGCAAATCGCCACTCAGCCTCAAGGTGAGTAGGTGTTTCTTGGTTTAATGGAATATCAGCTATACTCACAAATTCTTCATACGGCATTGTATTAAGCTCATCTGACGTAAGTGTTTCAAATTGACGTTCTGATTCTAAAATCATTGGCGGATTAAGACCGGAAGCATGAGTAGAGGATAATGATTCATTATTGACATAAGGAAATGCATAAAAAATTTTTCTAGGTAACATAATTATACCTTGCATCAACTGATAATATCCTGCGCTAAAAAAGCTCCAGGCAACCATCGTATCGCAGCGCCATACCCCGCATTTGTATATTTGGCCTGTTCGAGGATTTCCTTCTCCTATCGTATAAGCTGTGGAGTCAGTATACGTTGGGCACCACCATCTTTGATGGTTTGCTTCGATAAGAGCTGCACTTGTTCCATGCGAATAATCCCCAATACCGTATCTACTACCCCAATAAGGAGATATTGCTTTAAAGAAAAAAATGTCGTTTATTTGTATTACAGGCTGTTTTTTCAAAGCTTCAATAACGACCCAAGTTGTCTCCTGTAGCTATTCCGACGTGACCTAGAGGACCTAGCCCAATATAATTTAAGTCTCTACCTAAGATATCTCCTGGATAAGCTGGTTTTGCATTTGCACCGTTAAAAGAAAGAACACTTAAAGCGGTGGCGATTATAATACGCTTTGTTTTTATCTTAGTCATTTAATGCTCAAATCCATGTTAATGATTTTATTTTTTAAGTAATTTTTGGAGCAAACAAAAAAATAAATAAATAAGCATGGATGCACTAATAAAGAAATGGAAGAACTCAATGTGTAAACCATGAAGTAAGGATATATATCTTGGAATTATACTTTGAGGAACGAAAGACTCTATTGTAATAATGACAGCAATTAAACAAATAAAAAGGACTGTTTGTTTTTTATGATGTTCTAGGATAAGTGAAATAAGTGAAAAAACACAAGCATAAAAAAATCCGATAATGGTTCCGATTACTATTCCTAAAGACCACCATCCTTGCACATCAGAATTATTGTACTTAAAACCAAGAGGAAGCATGAATGCCAAAGTAAATCCAAGTGTAATTAAAAATAAGTCTCTGCAAAACGCTTCTTTTCTTGTTATTTTGGTGTCATCAATGTTGATAACATTTGTGCTTTTTTCGGACCATAAAATAAGAATGGCGATTAAAGGAAATGAATAATATATACCCTCCATGGATGGAGCCGGTGAATGGGTTTCTAAAACGATTACCACAATTAAATATAGAGTGGCAAGTGCCCATGAATATATGTTGAGTCTTTTTATTGACACTTACTGTTCCTAAAAATATGTATCCATTGACGGCATCCTAATCTGATCTTTTGTTTTGGTCAAGAAAAAGTCATAAATTGCTTTGCGTTATTTTTTGACATTCTCCCTGCCCTAAAGAGACCAGGAAGATGTCAACGCATGGTTACGCCCTAACAGCTAGGTTTGTGAGCTGTTTTAATCTATCGGGGTGGACACTATAGTGGTACTGCATTACACAAATTATTTTTCACGCCTGCGGCGCGTTACAGCGAGGACATCGACTTAGTGAGAGCCACAAAAGGGGGCATTAAAGAAATCATTGATGGGTTGCGTGATTGCCTAGAACCATGGTTGGGACAACCAAAAACGCGACAGACCGGACAAAGCTTTAAATTGCTTTTTTATTTTTCTCCAGAAGTTTCATCGGCTATTAAGCAAAAAATTAAAATTGAAATCAATATTCACGAAAGTTTTGCTGTTTTAGAGCGCCTCAAAGCTCCATTTGCCGTTCAATCTCCGTGGTATTCTCGTGAGGTAAACGTGAATACTTTTCAACCATCGATCAACTCCCTCGTTAAATTAATCCCTCTGAAAAAGTAGCTGATCTATTTTTGCAGCACAAATAAAATCATTGTGTGATAAACCGTTTAAAGCATGCGTCATAAAATGCACATGACAGGTGTTATAGCCTAAATTAACATCGGGATGATGATTTTCTTGATGCGCGATCCAGGCAATTGCGTTCATAAAAGCCATGGTCTCGTGAAAATTATTAAATTCAAACTTACGATGAATGATGGTTGCATCTTCAGAAACTTGCCAAGCATCGTTCAGTTGTGGAAGCAGGGCGTTGATTTGTGCTTGATTCAGGGGCTCGCCGATACCTTCACAAGGCTCGCAATGTTTTTGATTTAAGTTGCTCATGCTGGGGTTTCCTTTAGGCATAGGGCCAATGTATTTAAAAAACGTGTGTTTTGCTCGAATGTTCCTATCGTAACACGGAGATGTTGTTCTAAACCATACGGGTTGAGCGGGCGGATAAGCACACCGCGTTTTTGTAAATTTTTATCAAGTGTTACCGCATTTTGGCCGCAATCAAACGTGATAAAATTACATGCGCTCGGCAAATAAGTTAAGCCTAAGTGATCAAGACCTTCTTGAACGTGTTTTAAGCCATCGGTGTTGAGCTGCACGGTTTGTCGTACAAAGGCTTGGTCGTCTAGAGCTGCCATGCCTGCGATTAAAGCGGTTTGACTAACACAAAACGGTAATTGTATGCGATATAACAGCGCAATAATATCGGGATGAGCAAGCGCATACCCAAGACGAAGTGCTGCAAGGCCATACGCTTTTGAAAACGTGCGTGTTATCACCAAGTTTGGATATTTTTCAAGCCATGTAGGGGCATCCAAACGTTGATGTTCGGGTAAGTATTCGTAATAGGCTTCATCAAGTACCAGCAGCGTACTTGCAGGAATATTATCTAACAAGCGCTTAATTTCAGAGAGGTTAATATACAAACCGGTTGGATTATTGGGATTTGCAATAAAAATAAGCGCTGTATTTTGAGAGCAAGCCTGAATGAAGTTATCTATATCGACATGCCACCCGTTATCTAAAGCCACTTTACGTATGGGAATACCCAGCGTATGGGCCTGGACTTCGTAGCTAATAAAAGCATAGTCATGGGTTAAAATATGTTTGTTGGTATGCAGCGCAAAGCACTCAAGTAGCATATGAAAAATAAAATCAGAGCCGTTGCTTAAAAACAGTGCTTTTTGATCGAGCTGCACATGCTTGGCGAGGTGTTTACGCAGAGGGTGGTCTTGGGTGATCGTATAGGTTGCAAGCCTATGTGGCGTGAGGGTTGAGAGTGCCTTGGGAACACACGGGCTGCATCCACGTGGATTTTCATTGCTGGCAAGTTTCATCACATCCGTTATTTTATGCTCACTCACGACAGCATCCGTTGCTTTACCCGGAACATAAGGATGGAGTCCACGTATTCCTGCGTGGGGAAGGGTATGAAAATCACAGGGCATGCTTATCGTCCTTGTCTTAGGCTATGGGGTACGCTCTGACTTTATCATACCTTGTTCGAGCGTGGTATTTACAGTACACTGGCAGCAATTTTTAGTTCCTTTTTTTTACTTATTTCCGGTCGAATAAACATGATCAAGTTACCTGTTATTGTTGGTATGGGCGGCATGAATGCTGCTGGACGAAGTTCTGGTTTTCATAGTTATAAGCGTCTTATCGCGGATGTATTATCAGAAGATACGATGCAAAGCACGTGGCTTGATTTAGGTCGACGGATGGGTATGTCGATAGAAGGCAAACCTACAGCAGAGCAAATCGAAATAATTAAACAAGGGACCTTGGTGAGGCGTATCGAACGTTTTGATCCAGATAATGTATTGTGTCATCAAAAAGCGATGCTTGATACCGTCGGTCCAGACAATACCGGAACCTTTGTGATTAAAAAGTCTCGACTGCCCGATCCATTGCCTGAGTCGTATCATGTTCAAGATCTTGATCAAAAATACGTTCGTGTCACGGTTCAAGGCGAGCAAAAGATTTTGTTACCTGATGATGTTCGTCTGCCTGTATCAAGTGCAGGCGGTTTGCCGACAGGTTTTGATCCGGGCTCGTTGTATAAATCACACCACCATCCTCGTGGGTTGCAACTATCTATCTATGGTATTTCAGATGCACTTAATTCGATGGGGATTGAATGGGATGATGTGCTGGAACATATTAAACCTGATCAAGTGGCTGTTTATGCTGGAAGTGCGCTTTCTCAAGTGGATGAAAATTCTCTTGCAGGTATGATTGCACAACCACTCTTGGGTCAGCGTATTAACTCAAAAATGATGGCTTTGTCACTTTCTGAAATGCCCGCTGATTTTGTGAATAGCTATGTGATTAATAGCGTGGGTATGACAGGTCACAATGTGGGGGCCTGTGCGACGTTTTTGTATAACTTAAAACAAGGTTTAGAAAGCATTCAGTCCGGTCAAGCCCGTGTGGCGATTGTCGGTG
>JAACPN010000079.1:6210-23100 GCA_009995425.1 Legionella sp.
TTCCTGAAATTGTTGAAGGTTTTCGGGTGATGGGTGCGCTTGCAACCGATAAAGAGCTGATGGATATCGACGGTGTAACAGAGGTCAATAATCGACGAGCGTGTCGACCATTTTCGACGAATGCAGGTTTTACATTGGCTGAGGCCGCCCAATTTGTGGTGCTGATGGATGATGAATTAGCGCTTGAATTAGGGGCACGTGTGTATGGCAGTGTTGCGGGTGTTTTTGTTCATGCCGATGCGAATAAAAAATCAATTGCGGGACCTGGCGTGGGTAATTACATTACGGTGGCTAAAGCTGTTGCGTTGGCAAAAACTATTTTGGGTCAAGCCGGTTTAGAACAAACGTATGTTCAAGCGCATGGCACAGGCACGCCTCAAAATCGTGTCACCGAAAGTCATATTCTCAACGAAGTGGCAAAAACATTCTCGATCAAATCATGGCCGGTGGCCGCCATCAAATCTTACCTTGGGCATACGGTCAGTGCGGCAGGGGGCGATCAACTGATTGCGTCGTTAGGTGTTTGGCAGCACGGTTGGATTCCTGGTATCAAGACAATCGATCATATTGCAGACGATGTGCATGATTCTAACCTTGATATTTTGCTGGATCACTTGCCTGTAGGTGCCATGGGCGAGGACATGAAAGCCGTGGTGCTGAACTCCAAAGGCTTTGGTGGTAATAATGCGAGTAGCTTAATTTTATCACCCGAGCAGACCATGGCTATGTTGGGTAAAAAGCATGGTCAAGCCGCTTTAGATGCTTATCATCAAAAACATACGCATGTTCAGCAACGCATTGATGAACTGGATGCCCAAGGCGTTGCCGGTCATGAGCGTATTATCTATAAATTTGGTGAATCGGTGATGGATGAAACGTCGGTTTCAATCACGCCTACAGAGCTAAAACTTTCCGAGTTTAAACAAGCGATTCCGTTACCTACGGTGAATCCGTATGCAGATTATTGTGATGGGGTATGATTAAAACGAGGTTTAATTATGATTAGAACGCGTTTTAATCTATGCTATACTTTTAGTATAGATTCGTTATGATTGTGTTTTACTCATGCAAACTCAAGCCGATAAAATAAAAAACTTTATTTTAGATCATGTCGAACAGCATGCACATGATCTTGTCAGCCATGTCATGATTCAATTTAATGTTTCTAGGACAACCGTTTTAAGGCATGTCCAGCATTTAATCCGTCAAAAAAAACTAACAAAAACAGGCCGGACAAAACAAATTACATACACGCTTACAGCGGCGCTTAACAAGCAATTACGTATGGATTTAAACAAAAATTTTGATGAGTTTGAATTTTTCAGTGAGCATTTTAGCCAGCTTTTATTACAAAATTTAAATAAAAATGCTTATGTTATCTGTGAGTATGTCATCACAGAATTATTGAATAATTGCAACGATCATGCCAAAGGAAGTCAAGCCACAATCAGCACCTACCTTGAGGGTGATGTATTTCATGGTGTCGTTAATGATAATGGAGAGGGTTTGTTTAAAAGTATCGAAGAAAGCTCTTCGTTCACTGATATTCGCGATATCATATTTGAGCTAAGTAAAGGTAAATTAACGCGCGATCCGGTAAATCATACAGGGGAAGGTCTTTTTTTTAGTTCACGTGCTGTGGATGAATTTACGATTATTGCGAATGGTTACCAATTTATTCGCAATAACTTAGAGCATGATTGGACATTTTGTCAAGTCCCATGTGTTCGTGGTACACGTGTAACGTTTGAAATTAATAAAAATACGATAAGAACGTTAGATGCGATCTTTGAAAGGTATACAGAAGATTTTTCATTTAATAAAACAGATATTCTCGTGGATTTATCACAACATTTAGGTGAACGTCTTATTTCGCGATCACAGGCTAAACGCGTGTGTCGGCGATTAGACAGTTTTACGCACATCACCTTAGATTTTAAAAAAATTGAGGCGGTAGGTCAAGGATTTGTGGATCAATTATTTCGCGTCTATCAGCGAGAGCGCCCTGATTTGGTGATGATTTATATTCATGCAAATGCAAGCGTGGACTATATGATAAAACGTTGTTTAGCTACACAATAGAAAGACGCTACACAAACTCTGTGATAAACTAATTTTATTGTCATACCGTAACTGAGATTTTCATGTTAGAAAGTGATCGTTTAATCAGTATGGAGGCACAACCTTCGGAAGAAACGGTTGATCGCGCCATACGACCTTTGAGCTTAGATGAATACATTGGGCAAGACGATGTGCGTTCGCAAATGCGCGTGTTTATTGATGCGGCACGCAAGCGCAACGAAGCGCTCGATCATACGCTTATTTTTGGTCCGCCGGGTTTGGGTAAAACGACACTGGCTAATATTATTTCGCATGAACTGGGGGTGAATCTACGACAAACCTCAGGACCCGTGCTCGAGCGCGCAGGCGATGTGGCGGCAATTTTAACCAACCTTCAAAAAAATGATGTGTTGTTTATTGATGAAATTCATCGTTTAAGCTCGGTGATTGAAGAACTTTTATACCCCGCGATGGAAGATTATAAACTGGATATTATGATCGGCGAAGGGCCTTCTGCTCGCTCGATTAAATTGGATTTACCGCCGTTTACGCTTGTCGGCGCGACCACGCGTGCGGGAGCGTTGACTTCGCCTCTGCGGGATAGGTTTGGTATTGTTCAGCGCTTAGAGTTTTACAGTGTGGATGCTTTAACCACGATTGTAAAACGCTCAGCCGATTTACAGCATTTAAAAACAGAACCTGAAGGGGTGTTTGAGATTGCACGACGTGCACGTGGCACACCGCGTATCGCCAATCGCTTGTTACGGCGTGTGCGAGATTATGCTGAAGTCACGGGAAAAGGAGTTATCACCCACGATATTGCACGTTTTGCACTCGAAAAATTGCGTGTGGATGAACACGGATTAGATCTCATGGATAAAAAATTATTGCTTGCGGTGATTGAGCGTTTTGAAGGTGGGCCTGTGGGGGTTGAAAGTATTGCAGCCGCGATTGGTGAAGAGCGCGCCACCATCGAAGATGTGATTGAGCCGTATCTGATTCAACAAGGGTTTTTAATGCGAACACCACGAGGGCGACTAGCAACCTCGTTGGCGTATCAGCATTTTGGTTTACCAGCAACCGAGCCTACAAATTTATAATAGGAGATAAATCAATCATGCAACATACCAGCGTACTGAGTTACTTTTTAGGAGCCGGTTTTGTGGTGAAATCGGTGATGTTTATCTTGTTGATGGCGTCGATTATTTCGTGGGCGTTAATTATTCAACGAGCCTGGTATTTTAAGAAAAAACAGGAAAGTTATGCTGCGTTTACGACACAATTCTGGAGCACACCGGATTTAAGTTTGTTTTATAAAGAATTGAATAATAACCCTGAGCGTCAACAAGGTTTAGCCGGTATTTTTCATGCGGGCTTCAAAGAGTTTTTGCGTATGAATAAGCACGGAAGGGTATCGCTCGCGCCGATTGAGCGTGTGATGCAAATTAAGCATGCCAAAGAAGAAGAAGCACTGGAGCAGCATTTACCGTGGTTCGCATCCGTAGGATCAATTGCGGTATACATTGGTTTATTTGGCACCGTGTGGGGCATCATGATGTCGTTGCAGGACTTAGGCAATGCACAGCAAGCAACCATTGCGATGGTCGCTCCCGGTATTTCGGAAGCTTTGGTCGCAACAGCGCTCGGGCTTTTTACTGCGATTCCTGCGGTGGTTGCCTATAACCGTTATCGTACACGCGTTGAAACGATATTGAATCGTTATGATATATTTCAAGAAGAATTGCTGGCGCTGATTGTTCAACAAACCTCCTCGGTGCCTGCAGAAGCTAATTCAGTTGAGGTTGAAGCCGTATGAGCTTGAAACAAAAACGCAGTGCTAAGCGTGGCTCTAAACGTCATATTGTGGATATTAATGTGGTGCCTTACGTGGATGTGATGTTGGTGTTGATGGTGATTTTTATGATCACAGCACCGATGCTTACGCAAGGTGTCACGGTTGATTTGCCAAAAGCTATCAGTAAAACGTTAAAATCGAGTTCGCGCGAGCCCATGATTGTATCGGTTGATAAATCCGGCAGTTATTTTTTGAATATTCATGCAAAGCCCAATGACTCGTTATCGCCTCATGATTTAATGGTGCGTGTGGCAGCGGAGATAGCACTTGCTCGTGAAACAGGAGAGCCGGCCCAAATTTTAGTCAAAGGCGATCAAGGTGTGGCTTATGGAAAAGTTGTCGAGGCCATGGCATTGCTTAAGCAAGCGGGAGCCGAAAACGTCGGGCTTGTGACGGATTCGACTGGGGTTCCTTTAGGAGATAAAACGGCATGATTTACGATAAATCTTACCGTGTTGCATTGGCTTCAGCGGTTGTGCTGCACGGACTTTTATTCTTGGCATTAATCATACACCCTGAGTCGTCAAGACGCCCCGTATTACATCATGAAGCGAAGCGCGATAGTACAGCGTCTGAATCAAAAAAATTAGACGAAAGCATCAAAGAGCCTAAAATTATTCATGCGGTGAGTGTGAACTCACAAGAAGTACAAGAAGCGGTCACACGTCTAAAAACGGCACGTGCGGAAGAGCGCCGTGTTGAAGCCAATCGACAACGTCAACTCAAAAATGAAGCGGATGCAGCACGTCGTCTTCGCATCACAGAGCAGCAACGCGTTCAGCAACTGAAAGCAGAGCAAGCACGGTTGGCTGAAAAACGACGTCAAGATTTAGCTGAAAATAAAAAGCTGCTTCAAGATATGAATAAACAAAAAGAAGCGGAAGAAAAACGTATTTTAGCTATGAAACAAGAGCAAGCAGCCATGCGCAAGCAACAGGAAGCAGAAGCCGCCAAACTTGCCAAACTTAAACAAGAAGAAAAAGAACGTGAAGCACGCGAAAAAGAACAAGCACGTCTTGAAGCGGAGCGTGAAGAAGTAGCCAACCGTGCGCGTGTGGCTGGGATTGTTGATAAATATAAAGCGCTCATTTTAGGTGCCATCAGTCGGCAGTGGATTTTGCCCGATCAAGTCAATAGCCAACTTTCCAGTCGTTTTAAAATTAGGCTTGCACCCAACGGTGGTGTGCTCGATGTTGATTTAATTCGTAGCAGTGGTGATCCCATTCTCGATCGCTCGGCACAAGCGGCTATTTATAAAGCATCACCGCTGCCAGTGCCTGAAGATCCTGCGGCCTTTAATTTATTCCGTGAGATAACACTTACGGTTCGACCTGAAAATGTGAGGGGGTAAGACCTGATGATTCGTTTATTACTCATCGGCTTCGGTTTATTTTCAAGCAGTGTGCTGGCGGTTAATTTGGAGTTAACACAAGGCGTGAACAAAGCTTTGCCCATTGGTATTGAGGGTTTTGGTCAAAGTGCTGAGGCACGTGCGCTCGTGGGGGTGATCGATGGCGATCTTCATCTGTCAGGGCAGTTTAAACTCATTCCTGCCCCGCGTCCATGGCGTGATGAAACCTCATTAGCTATTTGGAAGGATCTGGGTGTTGATAGTGTACTTTCAGGAAAAATCACACCCGCAGAAGACAAGCGCTATAAAGTAGATATTGAGCTTGTCGACGTTGCTGCGCGGGGTGTGCCGTTGCTTACACAAAGTTATCAGGTTGAGGCAGGTGAGCTGCATGCTTTGGCACATCATATCAGTGATGAAGTCTATCAAAAATTAACGGGGATACGTGGTGTTTTTTCAACACGCATTGCTTATGTTCTCGTAAAGCGCAAGCGAAATCATACGCAATACTCGCTTGAGATTTCAGATATGGATGGTCGTCATCCACAGAGCTTATTCATCTCGACCGATCCACTGATGTCGCCAGCGTGGTCTCCCAATGGTCGTGAAATCGCTTATGTGTCGTTTGAGAAAAAGCGAGCACAAGTGTTTATTGTTTCAGTCGAGACGGGTGAACGTCGGTTGGTCACGGATTTTCCTGGAATCAACGGTGCACCAGCATGGTCACCGGATGGTAAACATTTGGCCGTTGTGTTATCAAAAGACGGAACACCCAAACTATACAGCGTTAATCTTGTTTCGGGGCACATGAAGCAATTAACGTTTGGTCACGCGATTGATACCGAACCTCGCTATGCTTCAGATGGGCAGTCATTGTTGTTTACTTCAGGCCGAGGCGGGTCACCTCAGGTGTATCGATTAGATTTGGCGAGTGGTGATGTGAAGCGTATGACGTTTGAAGGCAATTATAATGCACGTGCTTCATACACGCCTAATTTGCGACAAATGATTATGCTTCATCGAGAAGATCAAAATTTTAATATTGGTGTGCAAGCGCTGGATACAGGACGTGTTACGGTGTTGACCGATTCGGAAGCCGATGAATCGCCATCGCTTGCACCGAATGGACGCTTTGTGATTTATGCAACGCATGTTCGCGATCAAGGCGTTTTAGCTATGGTGTCGTTGGATGGTCGTGTGCAACGCGCTTTTCCCGCGCGTGATGGTGATATTCAAGAGCCAGCATGGTCACCGTTTTTCGGATGAAATATTTTTCTATTCTTACTGTCTTATGGGGGGTGTTTTCACCCCTTTCTGTTTTTGCGTGGAACGCCGAGGGGCACCGTCTGATCGCACAAATTGCCTATGATTACATGACGCCTACGGCGAAATCACGTTTTCAAGTAGCGCATCCGGCTCTCGATAAGCATCAAAAACCACCGTCATTTATTGAAGCTGCTACGTGGCTGGATACGTTACGCGAGGAAGATTCAAAAGCACTCCGTGCAATGCATTACATCGATCTTCCGATTATAACGGAAGGTATGCATGCGCCCAAGCTAAAACCGATGAATGGTTTAATAGCCTACAATCAATCAAAAGCAATGTTGCTAGATAATCACACTTCATCGCTTGAGCGTATAGTTGCTTTACGTGTTTTAATTCATGTTGCAGGTGATTTGCATCAGCCTTTGCACGCCGCCACACGGGTAACCCGTGCCTATCCTGAAGGTGACGCAGGAGGTAATCGTGTCGCTTTACCTAAAAATAAAATTGCTAAAAATCTTCATGCGTATTGGGACAGGGCTGGTGGTATTTTAATCTATCAAACGGATGATCGTAATCCAGAAAAAAGAATACGTCAACGGGCTCGTGCACTTGAAGATACTTGGCCTTGTCGACTGGAGTTGGTGGATAATGACCCCATGCACTGGGTTGCTGAGTCGCATGATTTAGCCGTGTCAGAGGCTTACGCTATGACCGCTAAAAATTTTTCAAGTGGTGCGTATCAATCCACGGTATCACGTGTGGCAGCTAAGCGCCTTGCTGTAGCAGGCTGTCGGCTTGCTGCTGTACTCAACCAAATTGATGCGCATTTGTAGGGTTGAATACGATGTGCAAAAATAAGTATTACAACACTTGCCATCACATCCAAAATATAATGCCAGCCGAGTAATACACATGATACGACTATACTTATATTGAGTAAAAGTAAGCATCTAAAAACCCATCTCCAATCGCGTACCAGCCATACACAAAGCCAGGCCCAAATCACGTGAAACGAGGGGAGTGCTATCAAGCCCCCTTCTTGTGTGCTGGGCTTGATATGCGCATGAATTTGTTTGAATTTAAGCTCAGTGGCATGTTGTGCTTCGGTAAAATAAGGGCTATCAATCACACTTGCTGGGGCTGTGGTTGGAAAAAAATAATAAAAACTAAAGCCAATCAGTGCGGTGAATAAAAGTAAAAAATAATACTCACGAAGACGTTCAAAGCGTCCGAAAATAATCATGATTAAAGGCAGGTAGGTCAGTTGGTAGGTTAGTGAGTCGTATATCCATTCCATGCCGGTATGCAGGTTCGGATGTGCGTGACTCCAAGTCATGATATCTGAAAAATCAATATGCATCCATGCGCTCCAGCGTAAGATATGATGATCAATCGGAGAAAAAGGGGTGTATTGAACGGCATTACTGCCGACAATCATCAACATCATGCTGCCAAAGAAAAAAAATATTTCTTTGATGCGCTTCGTTACGTGATAGGTTGAATGGTATTGAAGACAAAAACCAAGATAAATTAACAAAATAGCCGTACTTACGCCCACCATGTTGGTAGGAAAATAGTTATTTCCAGGATAGTGAGTGTGGGTTGAATTAATTGTTAGAGCAAGCGATGAAAAACTAAAAAAAAGTAAAGCAACCCAACACAAGAGCTTATGCTGGGTGAATGACTTGAATGCGTTATGTTTATACCGCTTTATTTGCGTTAATTGCACACAGCGTTAGCCTCTTCTTCTTGTTTTTTGATAGCAAGGTAAACTTCTTCGCGATGCACCTTGAGTGAGCGCGGTGCATCGACACCAAATTTAATATGCCCGTGCTCTTGTGTTTTAAAAGCAACCACGCGAGCGGTTTTGCCGTCGACAGAAAGCATTAAAGGTTCTTCAAAATCGACCGTTATAATATTCATTAATAACCTAAATTCTTTATTTTTTAGGATGTTATAACGTATCGATTTAATAAAATCAATTAAAACATATAAATTTAAGGATGATGATGATACCTATCTTGGTTGCAGGTGCAGGAAAAATTGGTAGTTTAATTGCTTGTCTTTTAGTAGAAACACAGGACTATGAGGTGCATTTGGCCGATCTTGATTTTAATATGCCGGATACGGTGCAATTATTAAAAACTAAACCTGAGATTAAAACCGTATGTTTGGATGTTGAAGATAAAACGGCTGTTGAAGCTTATTTAAAAAAACATGGCATGATAGCAGTTATTTCGAGCTTGCCTTATTTTTTGAATGTGCATGTGGCCGAAGCGGCCAAAGCTGCCGGCAGTCATTATTTTGACTTAACGGAAGATCTCGCCGTTGCGGCAAGCATTAAATCATTAGCCGAGCATGCATCGAACGTTTTTGTTCCGCAATGTGGCCTGGCCCCTGGTTTTGTGAGTATCGTGGCACATAGTTTAATACAAAAGTTTGACGTGTGTCATACGGCTAAATTGCGTGTGGGTGCCTTGCCACAAAATACGAGCAATGCGTTGCATTATTCACTTACATGGTCAACCGATGGTTTAATTAATGAATACGGTGAGCTGTGCGCTGCAATTCAGCATGGTCAGCACGTGATGCTCACACCGCTTGAGGGCTTAGAGTCGCTCCAGATTGATGGTGATGCGTACGAAGCGTTTCATACCTCCGGTGGGCTTGGAGGTTTAGGAAGCTTATATGAAGGTAAAATTCAGCATTTAGATTATAAAACCATTCGGCACCCTGGGCATTGTGAGAAAATGCGTTTTCTTATGAATACCTTACGTCTTAATGAAGATCGTAAAATATTAAAGCAGATTTTAGAGCGTGCTATTCCTAAAACTTATCAAGATATGGTGCTCTTGTATGTATCTGTTGAAGGCATAAAACATGGCGAGTTTATTGAAGAAAGTTACGTTAAGAAAATCTACCCTAAAACCATCGCAGGCATCACATGGTCGGCGATACAATTATGCACAGCTTCGTCAGTCTGTGCTGTTCTAGAACTCGTATTAGAAGCCAAAAAGCCGCTCAAAGGCTTGGTTCTTCAGGAGCACTTTCACATGAAAGATATACTTAAAAATCGTTTTGGACGTTGCTATGCTTAAAACATCGTGGAATCTTGAAGAGGTTAATCCAGGCGCTTACAGTGGCTATGATTGGACGAGTGATGTTACCCACGGTGATATAGCATCATATAACCCAGCGACCGAGCAGTGCATTGCTAAGGTCTCTGGATGCACGGCATCAGACTATGATGAGGTGATACGACGTGCAGAGCAGGCGTTTGTCGTTTGGCGCACAACACCGGCGCCGAAGCGTGGCGAAATCATTCGTCAAATAGGTGATAAGCTCCGACAGCATAAAGAACATCTAGGTACGCTGATTTCATTTGAAATGGGTAAATCTAAGCAAGAAGGCCTGGGTGAAGTGCAAGAAATGATTGATATGGCAGATTTTGCGGTAGGCCAATCACGCATGCTTTATGGGAAAACCATGCACTCAGAACGCGCGGAACATCGATTGTATGAGCAGTGGCACCCACGGGGCGTGATTGCGGTGATTTCAGCGTTTAATTTTCCGGCCGCGGTTTGGGCATGGAATGCCTTTCTTGCGGCTATCTGCGGCAATGTCACGGTTTGGAAACCCTCAAGTCAGGTGCCACTATGCGCGATTGTGATTCATCAATTATGTTCGGCTGTATTAAAAGCCAACCAAGCACCCGCTATTTTTTCGTTGATTATACCGGCGTCACGCGAGCTATCTGAAAAAATATTAGATGACACACGGTTGCCTTTGGTGTCGTTTACGGGATCAACCGCCGTGGGTAAGCATGTGGCTGCACGTGTGGCGGCTCGCCTTGGTCAAACCATTTTAGAGCTGGGTGGAAATAATGCCATCATCGTCGATGAAAGTGCCAATTTAGACCAAGCCATTCCAGCGATTGTGTTTGGAGCCTTAGGTACAGCCGGCCAGCGGTGTACAACAACGCGTCGTTTGTTTGTGTATCAGCGTCTTTATGTGGATGTGATTAGGCGCCTGAAACATGCTTATGCCCAAATTACGCTAGGCGATCCACTGGATTCAAAACATCTTATGGGATCCTTAATTAACCGTGATGCTGTTAAGCGCTATGAAGTCGTGATGCGCGAAATAAAAGCCTCAGGAGGCAAAATTGTTTTTGGGGGTAAAGTCCTGGAGGGCCCAGGTTGTTTTGTAGAGCCAACGCTGATTACAGATCTCGATAATCATCATGACTTAGTTCAACAAGAAACGTTTGCACCCATTTTGTATATCATGAAATATCAAAATTTTGACGAGGCGATTGCATTGCAAAATGATGTGCCCCAAGGGCTTTCATCGGCATTATTTACGGAGAACTTTAAGCAGGCCGAGCGTTATTTAAGTGCGTGTGGCAGTGATTGTGGGCTCGCCAATATTAATATCGGTACGTCAGGTGCTGAGATTGGTGGGGCATTTGGTGGCGAAAAAGAAACAGGGGGTGGGCGCGAGTCAGGCTCGGATGCTTGGAAGGCTTACATGCGTCGTCAAACCAACACGCTCAACTGGGGGGATGCTTTACCGCTCGCGCAAGGTATTCGTTTTGATTTAACATCATTCTAATTCTAAATGATACGGTGCTCGCGTTGTTTCCAAATGACCAATTCTTGTCCAATTTGAATAGGGTGTTGTTCGCCAAGATGATTCCAGGCACGTACAGCTTGCTCCGACGCGCCGTATTTGCGTTGAATGGTTTTGAATGAATCATGTTTTTGAACGATATGAATCACTTTGTAGGTTGGAGGCTTAGGTATGTGATCAGGTGCTTTTTTTGTTGCCGTTTTCTTAGGGGATGTTTTCATTTGATGTGGTACAAGCACATATTGACCCGGTTTGATTTTGTCTGAAGATAAGTGGTTGGTTTTTTTTATCAAGGTTGAATTAATGCCGTATTTTTGTGCAATCAAGCTTAAATTTTCTCCTGACTTGACTTGGTGTCGCGTCCATTTCATGCTTTGATCTTGAGGCAGTTCCGCCAGTTGCTTGGAAAACTCTTGGACATGATTGATGGGCAATAATAATGTATAAGGTTGATACGGCGGAGTAGCCCAACGGTTGTAATCAGGGTTAAGATGAATCAATTCCTGGTAAGAAATACCTGCGAGCTTGGCTGCTTGACTTAAATCTATTTGTTGACCAACGTCAACTTCTTGAAAATAAGGCTTATTTTTAATGCGTGGTAATTGAACATGATAACGTTCGGGGTGTTCAATGATTTCGGCCAAAGCAAGCAAGCGTGGAATATACGTGCGTGTTTCTTGCGGAAGCGGTAAGTTCCAGAATTTAGCTTTTTCTTTCGATTTTCCGGATTGTCGCACCGCTCGCGCGACATTACCTTCACCAAAATCATAGGCAGCAAAGGCAAGTTGCCAATTACCATGAAAAAATTTACCTAAGTAACGATAATATTTAAGGGCGGCTTCCGTTGAGGCACGAATATTGCGTCGAGAGTCCATCCACCAGTCACGCTTCAAGCCTAAATCGGTGGCGGTTCCTGGCATAAACTGCCATAAGCCTGCAGCACCTACACCTGAATAAGCAAAGGGATCAAACGCACTTTCGATAATGGGTACCAAAGCAATTTCACCGGGCAAATTATGTTTTTTAATTTCAGTCATAATATGGAACAAATACGGTTCGGCTTCGGTAAAGCGTTTGAGGTAATCGGGATGTTTGAGTAACCAACGTAATTGTGCTTGTACTTCTGGGCGATGAACTTCATGATCAAGCATGAATTGCTTACGGAGTACATTCCATACGGTAGGCGTGGTTGTGCGAGCGGCCGCATGCAGGGGGATAGCAATAAAAGATACCAGCAGGAGATAACAGCACGCGAGGCGTGATTGAAGCTTACATATCAAAATTGCAATCCATTTCTAAAAGATGAGCAACAAATTGTACCTTAATTCGGCACGGAAAAGCAAGTTATGTTCATGGTTCATGGCTTACGGCCATCTGCTTTTCCACTTGGCAGTCCAGTGCCTCCACCGGGGCAAAATGTGATGGTGTATTCTGTTTGTTCAGAGGCTGAACATTGAAACGAGCTGGCTTTATCATCGTAAGGGTAAGCGTAGCTTGTTGGGCAAGCTTCTTTCATAAATCTTATAATAGGTTCAACATAACTGGTCCATTGCGGGTCGATTTGACCTGAGGGGCAATTCACGGTTGGATTTGCAATACCCGACCAATTGGTGCATCCACAGCATTGTTGCCGCTCGGTATCAGAATAGGTTATTGTTGAATAATCTAAGTAGCAGCTATTAAATAAGGGGGCCTCTGAATTTGGCGGTGAGCATTTAAGCAGTTTTGTCAGCGTGTACGTATTCTTTGGAAAAGGTGTGCTGAGGACTTGGGTGCACGAGAAGCTATCACCAAAAGGTGATCTAAAATTAGGGTTGGTTTGACAAATTTCATTGGCAGCCCAATACCCTAGAAAATCACCACAATTTTTTGTAAAATTATTGGTCGATGCATCAAATGCTAAGCCGCATATTTCTGTGCTTGATGAGCATGTGTTGTTGCTCAAACATGCCGTGCCTGTATTGGGTACCCAATAATACATATTGGTTGGTGGGGTAACCTGGCTAAAATCACACGCTTTTAACGGAGCATCATCCTGGTGATTTCCTGCGGTTCCGCAGGTATAGTTTGAATTGCTATGGGGCTGATTTGTAGCCATAGAAATAGGTATCGAGAAACCGTTGACGTTACTGATATCGTAGCTATCGACGTTGCTTTCTCCGGTAAGTAATAAGGTAAACTCAGCTTCGGTTGCGGGTTGGTCAAAGCCAACGCCTGCGGCACATGACGTTTGGCCTCCATTGTTTTGACAGCTGTTATTGAGACAGGTACTGCCGGAGCATTGTGTGCTTGCTGAAATAAGACCTTTCCATAGAATTTGGTCGCTGGTTGTTGACGCTGCGGTTTGAATGATTTGAGTTGTGGCCATTCCGTTTGTTTGTGCGAGCTCATAGGAGCCTTCGGTAGGGCCAAAGCCGTTGTAATAGCAGACTGATGCCGTACAGGTAGAACCTGTTGGACAATCTGCGTTACTGCTGCATGCTCCTTGTCCTGATACTGCGCCTCCAACCATGGACCACCATACGGGAAAATCACACTGATTGACGAGTTTTATCGTACGTGAGTTATTGATTTCTGTAACAATATGGGTTGATGTCGATGTTTCGGAGCTTAAGCCCGTTGTTGTGGATGTCTGATAGTTAACGTGCAGCGCAATGGTAATATCAGATACAGGAGCACTCGGTGCAACATAGGTGCCTTTGAGCTGGCAAGACGCACCGTTATTTAATACTTGAGCTGTGCAGTTGTCGCCACCACTGGGGTCAGGCGTGAATGTACCGTTTGCACCACCGGTAGGGTAGCTTGCGGTATGACTGTCAATCGTTATATCGCTACCGCTCTTATTGGTGCATAATAATCCTACATTTGATGTGGTATTGATTTTTGTTTCAGGAGCAAAAGGGTTTGATCGCGTGCACACCAAGCCGCTATCATCACCATTTCCATTGGTCGAAGTTTGTACTTCTACTGAGGGACCTTGCGTGTAAGATAACCTGGCCGAAATGGTATGTGCCCCTGCAGCGGTCGCTGTGTAAGTACCTGAAACCGTGCATGTATGGTCTTCAGGTGGGTTATTTAAGCTGGACAGACATGTTGTTTTATACGTGGAGCCAGAAACACTTAATGTAAGACCTGTGGCCGGTGCTGTGCCATCATTTGTAAACGTAAAAAGCCATGGTGCACTGCTATTAATATCGAGCGAGTCGGGTAATTGTGTCGTGGGTGTACCCGATACATCGGTTCCGCCATTGGAATTAGACGCTGTGGTTAAAATCAATGGCAAAGGAACCAGGTCGTGACCGTATTGTTCTGTTAATTGGAGTGTTTTTCTGCCTGGTGTTACCGTGTTTAAATAGATGGTCACGGTGCAGATCTCGCGATAGGCTAATTTTTTACCGGTGCATCCATCATCAAAAGAAAATTCAAATGCAGGGCTTGCACTTTTATTAACAACAAAAGGTTGGGCTAAGCTTAACGGGATATTATTTTGAAAGGTATAATAGGCAATGTAGGTATTATTAGGAAATACTTCTGCAGGAAAGCCTTCTACTTCGCGCCATCCAATGGGGTTTGTACTTGCAAATGCAGAGCAGCTTAGGAGGATGAAGATAAAAAACAAAGATTGCTTTATTGTATTATTCATAAACTTGATACCTAAGGTTGTTCTTTCGCATCAAAAAGATAAGTTAAACCAAATAGAAATGCATTCGAGTCTGCACGACCAAAATTTAAATACTGTGTTGACCATCTATCCCTACCAAAACCCGAGCTTAAATTCCCTAAATACGTGTATTGATAACCGGCTGTTAGTAATATACGTTGTTGAAGCAGGTAGTCGATGCCTGCGCCTAGAATATAAGAGAACTGTGAATGCGTGTTCGTTTGATAGTTAGGGGATATTCTTGGAGTTACATTGCTTAATGCGGTTTCAGTGTAGCCTTTACTGTTTTTAAAGACGCCGCCAATACCGCCATTAAGATAAGGTGAAACCTGACGGTAGGTGATTAAATTCAGCTTGGCGTTTGCTATAAGAAGATTGGTTTCTGTTTCCCACGTGGTGTTGTAATTGGTAAATTGAGGGAGTGAAAATTGCGTGACTTGACCTTGGGCATTTGCGGCGAAAAAATATTGATATTGCACGCCCAGTGATAGTGCACTGAGCCATGGATGCTCAAATTCAAAGCGCCGCCCAGCTTGAAGACCTAGAAGGGTTGATGTATCTGATCGACTCATCGTATAAATATCACGATCATAAGGCGTGGTGAGACCTGAGCCATTGTTGACGATCGTTGATGCGTTGGCCTCTATACTTTGCCCACCAATTTGCCCACCAACAAACCATTTATGGGCATGTTCATGCTTTTGTGTGATCTTTGGCTCTACGTGCGTTTTTGGTTTAGAGGGGTGTTGTGCAAAGTCGTTTAATGATGTGTATGTATAAAATGGACCAACCAGTACTTTATAGTGTTTAGATACAGCCTGAACATGTACGTGGTAGCTTGTTTTCGCGCTTAGGCTCGCAGCATAGCGCTTGGCCGCGTTTTCTGTGGAAAAGCTACCCATTTGTACTTGCACGGGAATGCGCATCGAGCGATGATAATTGTTTATTTTTTCTGCACCATAAATCGTAAAATAATTAGCCTGATTTGCAAAAGCAACGTTGCTTAAAAAATACAGTAATACTATGCACGGGATCCTTAAGCTCTTCATGGTAAATTTTAGACATCCATTTCTTATCGTCCGTGGTTATTTATTACTTTTTATGCAATTTTTGTCAAGATTTTTTTGTAGGGTTTGAATATTAGTGCCAGCACTGTTCAACCAAGCCTGTAGGCTGTCCTTTGGGGCCTTTTGCAATGCCTTCTACACCTTCACTTGTGAGGGTGAGTGCTTGGCATAGCCTATCTTCTGCGCCTTGCGAACCGATGGGCATGGCGGTGAGTATATAGTGTTTGTTTTTTAATTTTTGAATGCTTAATTTATACCAGGGTGTGAGTGAGGGGGTTGAGCCTAAGGTGTATGCGTCGTCTTGCTCCATGCGGTTAGCTAAGTTAAGTAGGGCTGTCTGAGCTTCGAGACGTCGCGTTCGAACCAAGAGGTGGGTGTAATTTGGGTAGGCTATGGTAGCCAAGAGGCCAATAACACCTAAAACAAGCATGAGTTCAACCAGCGAAAATCCGTTCTTCATATATTTAACTTAAGTGTTATACATGTGCTGCAATAACTACGGCATTGGCGTAAATAGTACCCGTGTTTAATCGTGAAAGATATTCTGGATTATATGATTTAAATTTCGTGCTCCCTAAATAGAAAAAACGATAAGCTATTTCTAGCCAGCCATCGTTGGGTAGCACATGCAATTGAACACCTGTGCCAACCGTTGTTGATAGATGTGTTTTCACTTGGCTTGTGTAAGCGTTATCCGGAAGCGTGATATTCAAAAGAGGGGTCTCATCGTAGCTTCTTAATTGTGTGAAATTAGGACCAATGCCTACATCCATAGTCAGCTTGAGTTTATCTATAGGTGAAGCAAACGTTGTTTTTAAATCAAGATAGATCGGTAGATAAGCAAGCTTATAAGCATAGTCGAGATTATAAAACGTATTTTCTAATAAAATTTTACCTGTAGAGCCTGTCTGGAATAAATAAACCATCATGGCTGCACAAGTCAGTCGCCCTCGATGATGAAAATACAAGCCACCAACTGCATTAAATAAGACCA
>JAACPN010000050.1 GCA_009995425.1 Legionella sp.
AAGATGGTTGGCGAAACCCTTGAGCAACACTGTGAAACTGAGTTCAATCGCATTCGGGCGCTGGCATTTCCGAGGGCGTATTTTGAAAAAGACAACGACTCGCGATCGGGTAGCAAGGGAGATTATATCTTTCGCGATTTGGATGAAGCTCACACTGAAAGCGTCTCGATCATGTTCGAGATGAAAAACGAGAACGACGAAACAGCCACCAAAAAGAAGAACGAAGACTTTCTTAAAGAGCTCGACAAGGATCGGAATGAAAAGAATTGTGAATACGCGATCCTCGTTTCACTTCTTGAACCTGATAGCGATCTTTACAACACTGGCATTGTCGATGTATCCCACCGTTACCGAAAAATGTATGTCGTTCGACCGCAATTTTTCATACCCATCATTACATTGCTGCGAAACGCCGCTCAGAACTCACTCAAGTACAAAACAGAGCTCGCGTTAGTGAAAGAACAAAATATTGATATCACGAACTTCGAGAGTGAACTCGATGCATTCAAGACTGGTTTCGCCAGGAATTATGAATTGGCATCCAAGAAATTTAAAACGGCCATTGCGGAGATCGACAACACCATTGACCATCTTCAGAAGACCAAGAAGGCCCTGCTTGGTTCTGAAAACAATCTCCGTCTTGCTAACAACAAAGCTGAGGATTTGACTGTTAAGAAGCTAACCAAAGGTAACCCCACAATGGCTGCAAAGTTTACTGAGATTAAGAACGATGATACGTCCGATTCGGTATAAATGCCGTTTACCGTAAGCTTCCGGTAACGGCATTGCTTCAGTCGTTAACAAAAACACCATGAAAAATGAGGCTTATTAAGCTGTAAGGTATCGAGTTGCTGAGCGATCAAGATATGATTTAGTTTGTTTCCAGTTAGGGCTCACTGCATTCAATAAACGATAAAATTTATGGCTGTGATTATGCTCAGCAATATGACATAACTCATGAAGAATTACATAATCAATACATGCTACGGGCGCCTTAATAAGGTGGGTATTTAATGTTATCTTTCCTTTTGATGAGCAACTACCCCACCTTGATTTCATCTGTTTTATTTTTAACACTGGTCGAGATTTCACCCAGTGTACCTCGGGCAAGAGTACATCTAATCTCTGATTAAATATTTCATAGGCTCTTTGCTTATACCAGGCTAGTATCAACAATTGAGCTTGATGTTCTTGCTTATTTTTTATAACTTGCAATTGTCCTCGTAACAGTTTCACCTGAGAAGTCGTCTCGGGATCATCAATCACTTTCAATACATATTGTTTTCCTAAATAATAATAACTCTCTCCGCTTAAATACTGGCGGAATGAAATTTGTTCTTGCTGCTCTTTAAATATTTTAAGTTTATTGTAGACCCAACGCGCTCGTTTATTGACAGCACAAATAATTTCATCACTGCTTGCAGAAGGCGGTGCTAAAACAATAACCTGACAATCAGGCATTACTTTAACTGTGATACAAGCACTTTCTTGTCGTTTTTCCCTTAGCTCGAAAGGAATTCTATCTGTTCCAAATGTAATACACGGCGCGTCTGTATCCATTGATTTTCCTTAATCATATTGAAATTAACCCCACACGAATACTTTGAATAATTCGCTCAATAATTCTTTTCGCATGCTCCATTCCAAAACCTAACGCTTTACATTCCTTAAAGATAATAGGTAATACTTTTTTTCGAATATCTGCTTCTGTATTTTGTTGATTAAGTGAGTGCTCAGCTATAGAAGCATTGGTTAACTCATCCACGCTAAAAGCAAGCTTAATCCATTTGTTTTGATTTGTCTCAGTAAGCATTGCAAAAGATTCCGGAAGTTCAAGCTTAAATATCCCATAATAGGCTTGTGCGTGGTGGTTTCCTTCAAAATCTGAAGGGATCTCTTCTAACTGCCGATGACATACATCACGCTCAAATTCTTGAAATAATAAATATTGCTTCAGCGGGTGATCAAACAACTCTTCTGCTTCTTTAATGGCCATTTTTAGAAGCTGCGAAAACGTTTCTTGTGCATAAGGGTCGTCTTTTAGATCTTGCTCGATCATCTTTGCTATTTTAGTTTTGATAATATCCGTTTCATTTCGTGTTTTTTCTTCGCTCCACGCTTCTGGACGTGCTTGCTTACCCATTTTTCCTACTTCATACACACCCGGGGCTTCTTTTATTTGAATACCTACAACATGTTTGTCCATAAGTTTTTTAACAAGATCGGCATATTTATCATATATAATGGTTTCACCAGCATCTAATTTGGCAACTTGTCGTAAACTGGTAAATTGCTTCAACGTTTCTTTATAATAACTTCGTTTGGCATCGGTAATGCTCGTGTCATCAAAAAAACTATCCGATTGCAACGCGACTTTCAAACACGTAGCAAACTCACTGAGTGCATGATAAAAATCCTCTCGAACCTTAAGATTTATATCAACAAGCTCTCCATTAATTTCCTGTATTTTAGGGACAAGCACCTGCCTCAGCTGTTCAGGATCAGCCTTATTTTTAACCTGTCTGAAAATACCCAAAAGTGCATCATGCAACATAGGAAGACGTTTATACTCACTCGACATTTGCTGATAAAGGCCATCTAAATCTGTAATGTCATAACCTTTTTGCGTTTTAGAAGCTAATTCTTGATATTGGGCAATGGTCGTATCAAGCTCCTTAAGAATGCCTCGATAATCAATCAACAACCCAAATTTTTTCTTTTCATGAAGTCGATTAACACGTGCAATGGCTTGAATTAAATTATGCTTTTTTAGCCGTCTATCGATATAAAGAACAGTATTACGAGGCTCATCAAATCCGGTTAAAAGCTTATCAACCACAATAATAATTTTTAAATCATCATCATTGGCAAATCGTTCGATGACCTGCTTTGTATATTCACGTTCATCTTGCTTGCCTACATTCTCTTTCCACCATTTTGTCACTTCAGGAATCTTTGCTTCATCAACCTCCGTATTTCCTTCCCGGGTATCTGGTGATGAAATCACCACGGCTGATTCAAACAAGCCAACCTCATCTAAATACTTTTTATATCTAATTGCAGATCGCTTACTATCACATGCAATTTGCCCTTTTAATCCCTCATCAATATTTTTTGAAAAGTGATGCGCGATATCAATTGCAATTAACTCAAGGCGATTTTCAGCACGACCCACTTCACCTTTACGAGCATATTTTTTCTTTAAATCTGCACGTTGTTTATCAGAAAGTTCTTCTGTGATTCGATCAAACCATGCATCAATCGCTCGCTCATTGACCATTAACTCCGGCTGTCTTTCTTCATACAGTAATGGCGTTACCATCTTATCTTCCACAGCGCGCTGCATGGTATAAGCATGAATGATTGAACCAAACTTATTCGTTGTTTTATCTTCTTTAAGTAACGGCGTACCTGTAAAAGCAATAAATGCCGCATTAGGTAATGCCTGCTTCATGCGGCTATAACTTTCTCCACCTTGCGAGCGATGTCCTTCATCGACCAATACAATAATATCTCGACTTAAATTTTTACACTGTGGTAGTTTAGCCGCTGTATTAAATTTTTGGATCAAAGAAAAAATAACACGTTCCGTCCCTTGACTGATTTGCTCCGCCAGCCGCTTACCCGACGTGGCTTTTGCATTTAAAAGCTCCGACTTCCCAGAAAACTCACCACCTAAATGAAACGTACCCGATAATTGGCCTTCCAAGTCGACCCGATCCGTTACAACCACGATACGACATTGCTTCAAACTCTCATGCAAGATAAGCGCGCGAGACAAAAATACCATGGTTAGAGACTTTCCAGAACCCGTAGTATGCCATACAACACCGCCCTCACGACCGCCATCAGGGCGCGGTGTATGGATTCGATCAATTAAACGCTGAATACCAAAAAATTGCTGATATCTTGCTACGATTTTTCCTTTCTTTTTATCAAAAAGCATAAAATAACGAATCATTTTTAATAATCGTTCAGGCGATAATAAGCTAATCAATAATTTATCTTGTTCCGTGGCAACGAGCTCCCCCTGCTTAAGGAACCCCTCAAACCAAACTCTATCTGTTACACGTCGATGGTTGAATAAATTATCTTTTTGAGCGTTAGACAGCGCCATATTCTTAATTCGGCTAAACTCATCATCGTTAATCTCTTCATCTCGCCAAGTCGCCCAGAAGGTTGCACCTGTACCTTGTGTGCCATACGAGCCACCTACACCATTGATCGATAGCAAAAGCTGGCTATAAGCGAATAATTGTGGAATTTCATTCAAACGCTGGTTACGTAGGTGTTGTGAAATACCTTCTTCGATGGTTGGTCCTTTTTTTCCATCAGGCCGTTTAGCCTCAATCACAACCAGAGGTAACCCATTAACAAAACACACAATATCCGGGCGGCGTGTTTCCGTACTACCTACAACTGAAAACTCTTCTGTAAATAAAAAGCTATTTTTTTCAACGTCATGCCAATCAATCAGTGGAATGGTTGGATTCACCTTTTTGCCACCAATAAATTCAGTGACCGTTATGCCATACAGAATATGGTTGTATATCCGCTCATTAGCCTTGGTTAATCCCTCATTTAATGCCGGCATACTCATTTCTGCAACAATGGCATCAACTGATTTATCAGAAAGCGGGTATTCTTTACCTGCATATGTAAATCGCCGTTTTCTTAAAGCTTCATATAATATTGTTTTTAAGACAACCTCATTAAGCTTATTATCACGGGCTTCAAGCGCTTGTTGTGGGGATAAAAATGTCCATCCTAAATTATTCAATACAACCAATGCAGGAATTTTTGCGCTGTACTCTTCTTGAAAACGAGGTAGGTGGTTCATGATTTTCCCTCATGTTTAAGCCATGTTTTGCCTTTTTTAGTGATTTCTTGTAAAAATTGAAGCAACTCCTGCGTATTTGAAATAAGCTCCGGTGTATTACAGGTTAACTCCTGTGTATTTGTAGTAAACTCAGGTCTATTTGAAATTAACTTGGGTCTATTTACACTTAACTCCGGTCTATACTGCTCGTGGTCAAAATCGACAGTTTTAATCTTTACCCCCAATGCTCGTCGTTGCGAACCCCCGCGTGTTTTTGCGGGGTGAAGCAATCCCGCGACTTTAAAGACACTGGATTGCCACGGTCTGCAAAAGGACGCAGGCTGTGCCACGACGGGCTTCTGTTTAAAATCACACAATTTGACCGCGTACAGTATATTTAAAGTGGAGTTAGTGCTATTTAGTAGTACTAGTCTTGTTTTATAGTAAGTTTTTCGGTCTGACTCTAGTTTTATGGAGTGACCGACACACTTTTCGCCCTTGATTGCGATGTCGTGGTATTCATTGAGTACAGTTTGCATAATCCAGCTCATTAAGCTGGCTCCACAATTTCTACATTACACCTTTCTTTCGGAATTATCTTATCTGGTGAATTTGAAATAAGCATATCAACAAGCTTTTTACCTAAATAAGCGCTGATACTATTTTCTGAGTGCTGATTTGGGGGACAATTATTTGTGATAAAAGTAGCAATGTTTTTTCCAACTAAAATTTCCCAGTCAAGCTGACTTTCTAACAAAGATAACAAGTCATTTCTAATGGCTTTTAAATCAAAATTTTTTCTTGGATAATTTTGGTTTTTGAAATCCTGCATGCTGGAAGCATGTTTGTGCCTTTCATTATTAATTAACCATGAGTCAATTTTTTCTTGGAACTCACCCCAAGAGATATTGCACGATTCTAATACTTCATCGGTTAACAATAAATTTTCTGCTGCCCTACAACATAATCTAAATTTTACTACAATACCATCGTCACTAATTTCATTATTTATACCATCGCCATCTCTAAGCGAGTAAATTTTTGCATTATTATATATTGCTGCCATTCCGCACCCTCAGACGCACTTTTCTTAATTAATTTATCTGATCAAAAAAAATACCTTTCACTGCAGCTCTCTCTCGGAATGAG
>JAACPN010000080.1:0-22662 GCA_009995425.1 Legionella sp.
CAAATCAAACCTTTTTGCGTGAAGAATAGTGCGTGCTCACCACGAGCTTCGGTATCCAATATCATGAAATCATCCATGTGTGAACTTTCTCTGGTGGCCGTGACGGTGCGGTAGGTGATTTCAAATTTAGCTTGAATCGCGTCTTTATCGGTTACGCTTAAATCACGCGATAATTTAAATGTGTTTTTATGGGCATTCATAAACATGATGATGGCCTGTTCCACATCATCACCGTTGGTTAAGGCGTGTGACACCGCATCAACGAGCGCCTGACTTAATGCTGTGTTGTTATCTAGGATTTCACCGAAGTTTTTATTGCTGATGCCTTGAGCACGACAATGAATATTTAAAATAGCTAAGTAAAATTGTGTCATGATGGACAAGCGTTCGGCTTGCCCTGCTCGATTAGCATAGGTGCCAAGATAAAACGGTGAGCCTGTCAAGACCCGCTGGATGTCTTCAAAGCTTGCATTTTTAGGTAGGGCACTTAAGGTCGCGTTGACAAGTGCTGTACGTGGGTCGGGTTTTCCCAAAGTAAGTGTCGGAAAAACCTCGTGCATTGCGTTATACAAAGGCGATAAGAGCGTGCTTGGTATCAGATGACTGCTTCGCTTGATGGTAAACACAGGGTTCACCACGCGCCTGAAGGGGTCTTGCACGCGTGGTCGCAATTTTATGCTGTATAAATTCGAAGGTTTCGCTAAAAAAGCGTTGACCGTAGCTTGATAGTTATCTCTCATGTTGTGAACCGCTTCAAGGTAGGTGTTGATTTGAGCCAGACGCTCTTTTTTGATGGCACGTCTCGGATCGCCTGCTTCAAGCAGGAAAATATGAAACTCCAGTACGCTTTTGTAAGACTCTAATTCGCTAACACCACCGCCACCAAAAAACGCGTTGAGTTCTGCCGTTGAGCGATACGTGTTGTCGGTGCTGATGTCCTGCCCGCCAACAAAAGGGACAAGCAGGTGCACGCGGTTGGTTATAGGGTTTACGTGAATGTAACGTGGTGATGTGGGCTCAATGAGTGGAATAATCATGGGTCTTGCCTCATGTGCTATATTAAGTTCGTTTAATGGTGATTATAGGCCATATTTGATAAAAAAAGGGCATTAGATGCTTTTTGCATATCATTCCAAACCTAGGGCATGCTTAAAAACCATCATGTAGCATCCTGGCACGTGATGTATATTTTTAGAAAAGTAGGTTTATCGTTTATTATTGGGATCTCGACAAATATCTTGGATATCACCAACTTCTGGTGAATGCCCCGAACTCTCCTGCAGAGCGCGATCTTTTATAATCATTTTGCAAATCTCTTCGGTATTCATATCTTTCACTCCAGCCTCAACCCTCCGCAAAGCATCTGTTGCGGCTTGTAATTTGGTAGCCAAATTATGATTGACCTCTGGATGCATGTTTTGATCTTCAGCTTCCATCTCATTGATTAAATCCAAAATCATGTTATTCAATCGTTTGATTATTTCATCCGAATTAACGCCCATACTGACTCCTTTAACTTTGTCATGTTTTCGCTCTTCATACTTAGTCTAGACCAATTTTTAAGAAATTACGTAAGACGTGCATGCCATGCTCTGTCAAAATAGCTTCAGGATGATACTGAACGCCAAATAATGGATAAGTACGGTGTGCGACACCCATAACCACGCGAGAGCCGTTATGTTCATACCCCCAAGCGGTGACTTTCCAATCCATAGGCATATCATGCTCATCCACCACCCATGAATGATAGCGTGTCGCTAAAAACGAACGGGGTAGATTTAAAAATAAATCCTGACCATCATGATAAATCTTGATTTGCTTACCGTGCTGTATTTCTTGGGCTTGAAGCACATGTCCACCAAATGCTTCAATCATGCACTGATGCCCTAAACAAATCCCAAGCATCGGGTAGTGCATATAATGCTTCAAAATAAGCTGTTGGGTTGTATAAACTTCACCAGGACTTCCAGGTCCCGGCGATAAAACCAATCGTGTGGGCTGATATGCTTCAAGATGATTTAAAGCTGTATCTGTATATTGAACCACCGTCACTGACGCACCTAACTGTTCAAAATAAGACTTAATCAAATAAGTAAACGAGTCATAATGATCGATGAGAAGCACATGTTCATGTTCAAATTTATGATTTTTATCTAGCATAGGCGCGCTCACATCTGGCATGTTCTCTAAGTCAAGTAACCAGCCGTATTCACTCATGATGTAAAAAATCGCGCTTTGAGCTTCATTTCTTCAAACTCAGCTTGTTCTGTAGAATCATGAACAATGCCACCGCCCACACCCAACTCACCTTGAGCACCACGGCATAATAGCGTTCGGATCGGTACGTTAAAACACATGTTATTTTCAGGCGTAATATAACCGATCGCACCGGTATAGATATGCCGTGGTTCAGATTCTAAATCACGAATAATTTCCATGGTACGTCGTTTGGGTGCGCCTGTAATCGAACCGCACGGAAACAAATGCTGCATGATGGTCGCAAACGATAGTTCGCGCTCAACCTCGCTTTGAATGCAAGACGTCATTTGATGCACGGTTTCATAACTTTCAACGTCTAATAATCGCGAGACATGCACCGAGCCAGGCTTGGATATCGCTGCAATATCATTACGCAATAAATCCACAATCATGGTATTTTCAGCCATGGATTTAGGATCCGTTTTTAAAAATTCGTAATTTGCTGCATCATCTACGGCATCAACCGCACGCGGCATCGTGCCTTTCATCGGCTTAGCACGCATGGTTGTGTTTATTTTTGAAAAAAATAATTCGGGCGAAAGCGATAAAACATCATACCCAGGCATGTGCATCAAAGCCGAATACGCAACCTGCTGTCGTTCTCGCAACTGCCTATACAATCCATGAGGTGGGCCTTCAAAATTAAATGTATATTTTGCTGTTAAATTCACCTGATAGGTATCACCTCTACAAATATGGTGTTTAATTTGGTTAAATGCTTGGCCGTATGCAGCGGCACTTGTATTTAATTGAATAGAATCAATCAAGACATCAGCATCACCTAAATATTGGTTAATTGCGAACGCTGTTAATTTTTGAGGTAACTTGAACGCAAAAAAATGCAACAACGGAAAATCATGGGTATCTTTTGATAATGCCGTAAGCCCATGTAACACATAACCGGCCTCGTAGCTTAAACATCCCGCTAAATAATAACCTTCGCGCCTGAGTTCATCCACGCGCGCTAAACTCTCATCAAGCTTAGCTGAATGCCAACACACCACTTCATCGCATGGTTCATAAAACAACAAGCCTGCATAAGGGGCATCAAGCAGGCGTCTATTTTCAAATAAAATAAAAGGTGAAGTTACATTCAAAATAAAGCTATATATCTGTAAAAGAAACACGGAGTTTAGCATGCCTCCATTGCTTTTAAATACCCAATCTGATAATTTGTGAGCTTCTTTTATTATGTGTTTGCTAGGAATTAATCATGTCTTCACCCAAGCATGTTCTGAGTGTTTTTTCGCTGGTTATGATTAACGTGATTGCCATTGATAGTTTACGTACGCTGCCTATTTCAGCACAGCTCGGATTTTCTCTTGTTACTTATTATGCATTTGCTGCCCTCGTTTTTTTTATTCCCGTCGCACTGGTCGCTGCAGAACTCGCGACGGCCTACCCAAGCACCGGAGGCATTTACATTTGGGTGCGCGAAGCTTTTGGGCGGCGTATCGCTTTTCTAACCATCTGGCTACAATGGAGTTATAACATCGTCTGGTATCCAACGATCATGGCTTTTGTCGCGTCTACGCTTGCTTATTTATTTGATCCTAATCTCGCCAATCATAAACTCTATTTACTCACGACGATGATTGGACTGTTTTGGATTTTTACCCTATTAAATTGCTTGGGTATGAAAATTTCGGGTCTGGTCGATATGCTTGGCGCTTGTTTTGGCACTATTTTTCCCATGTGTGTGATCGCATGCTTGGGTCTTTTTTGGTACATTCAAGGCCGGCCACTCGCCACAGACATCACAGCAAGTTGGCTGCCCGATTTTAGATCGTTTGGTAATGTATCTCTTTTTTCTGCCGTAGTTTTTGGTTTACTTGGTATAGAAATGTCTGCCGTTCACGCTGAAGAAGTTAAAAACCCTCAGCGTGATTACCCACGTGCTTTGCTCTACTCCACCGTCATCATTTTATTAACACTTGTGCTTGGATCGCTTGCCATTGTTATGGTTGTTCCTAGCGAATCGTTAAGTATGGTCTCAGGCTTAATTGATGCGTATGCCATTTTTTTTAAGGCTTATAATTTAGCCTGGTTAACCCCTATCGTTGCGGTTCTCATTGTACTGGGTGCCATCAGTGGTATTTCAGCTTGGATTATTGGACCACCCAAAGGCCTACTGGTCGCAGCCCGTGATGGATGCATTCCACAGACATTCACAACGACAAATAAACATAATACCCCCACAACCATTTTAATTACGCAAGCCGTGATTTTTACCTGTTTAACCAGTGTCTTTGTGCTCTTTAAAACAATCAACGCCGCTTACTGGATGCTTAGCGCGATGTCTGCACAAATGGCACTTTTGGTTTATATTTTTATGTTCGCTGCCGCAATTAAACTTCGCTACAGTAAACCCAATCAACGCGGTGCTTATCGTATTCCTGGGGGACTTGTGGGCATATGGCTTGTTGCCGGCACAGGAATTTCCTGTTGCTTAGCAACGATTATGATTGGTTTTGTTCCACCAACACAAATTCCAATTCACAACGTCGCGCTATTTGAAACATTTTTAATAGGTGGCTTACTCTTTTTTACCATTATTCCTTGGTTTTTTGTAAATAAGACATGACTTTCAGAATAAGCAGAGCCGTAGCTTCTGGATGCTCAAGTGGGAACATATGTGTTCCTTCTGTCTTAAACGACGCAATACCATAGCGTCGTTTCATATGCCGTCGATCGGCTGCATGAATCACATCGCTATGACTACCATAAATCAAAGCACTCGGCACATGGAGCTTTGGGGGATATGCCGCCAATGAATGTGGCATCGTACGATAAATTTGAGATTCAATATCCACATCAAAACGTAAGGTATAACCCGACGTGTCGTGTGTCATGCCATAATCAATGTAATCATTCAAACATGCATCGGTAACGTGCTTAAAAAGTTCACGGCGCTTTAAATACCTAAACGCTGCGTCACGCGTGGGCCAATGACGGCGTCGGGCTTGGGTGCGGCGAGCTGGCGTGATGTTATCAATTAAACCGAGTTTTTTAGACAACAGAACAGCCCGCTGCCGCATCCGGCTAAGTAACGGTGAGTCGAGTAAAATGATCGCTTGAAATAAATCAGGCTCTTTGAGGGCCGCAAATAGATTGAGTACCCCTCCCAGTGAGTGTCCAACAGCCACCACAGGTTCATCTGATTGCTGGCGTACACTTGCGATGACTTCATCGGTGAGTGCCTCCCAGTTATCTAAAATAGGAAACTCAGGTGCATGCCCAACCTTATCGATATAACAACACTCAAAATAAGGCTCAAGCGCGGTGAGCAATTGTCGATAACAAGGCGAAGGAAATCCGTTCCCATGCGAAAAATGAAGTTTAGGTTTAACGAACGCATTCATCGTGTGACAGCGAGCATACGATTCGAGCGTCGATAAGCCAACACACCGAAACTAAAATATAACGTGAGCAAGGCTATATACGCAAACGCTTTGCTTAAACCTGGGATAGGTGCAGGAATAACCCAATCAAACAACACCAAAATCGAACAAACAACGGCAAGCGGTGTGGCGGCAACAAACAAAAGACGTGATGATTCAAGAAACGAAAGCCTTACTTTGAAGGCAATACGCGCCATCAACTGAGCAACAAGCACCATGGATAATAAAATCGTCATAAACACCGAAGCGTTCAACGTCACAACAATCGGATAAAGCATCACAATCAATAGGTTTTTAAATGCGGTGATATGCAATTTATTCAGCCACGACGTTACCCAAAATTCATCATTGCCTAGTGAGTCCAGTGGTATGACGATGGCTTTATTTTCAAATGCTTTCTTGTGCGCTGTATCTAAAAAGTCCAGTAACCTAAAGTCCATATGCATGGCATGTTTCGTTACTAAAATAGAGGCCAAAGGATAGCGCGATTCAGGTAGCTGATTAATATGACCTTCGGTATCAATAATGCTGACCACCTCACCTTGATTATTTTTAATTAGATAAGGCATTTTCTCAGAAAAAACCACCTCACCCGAACGAATCGAAAGAACTGGCAAGCTCTTGAGCGGGGTTAGAATGTTTGTTTCAATCACATGATTTAACGACCACATCAGCTGAATGGTATGCGGTATGGTTATCACAGAAAACAGAATAAAAAAGTAAAGCACACCCAAGCCACGCCAACGCCGAACCACATCAATGTAGAGTTTCTTCGAAAAAAACGCTAAATAAAAAGCATGTCTCGCCTTATAATGGGGCGTTTCACGTGTTGATTCGTTTTTTTTATGCTTTTCAGATACTAACGATTTCACATCTTCTCCAATAGCTTGCTGAGCTATTTTTTATTCTACGATAAATCATGATGAAACACACATAAAAAACCCCATGCGATCACCCATGGGGTTCAAAGATATCTTTTGTCATATAAACTTAATCAGATAAAACCCAATCATTAAAGCCTCATATTATTTCCTCGTGTTTCATTATCATCTTGTTGATTGCTTACAATGCACTCATGGAGTCTCGTGCTAATATCATCTAAAGCTAGCTCTACGTCTTTTAACGACGTCATGGGACGAGAAAAAAATTGAGATTGTCCCGCAAGTCGAAGTGCAAAGGGTGTTTCACCTAAATTTACCTCATTGTTTTTACCCATATATATCTTCTCAACGATTTGAAAAAAACTGCGAAGCACACGCGTTACCTCCATCTCGATACGCTCTAAGACTGACAGCTTCGCTGATACAACATCTTTATTTTGATACGTTTTTTTATCTTGGTTATTTTCTTCACTATCTAGAAGTTCCTGTTTAAAGCGGCTCTTAAAGTTTCGAATAATCTCATTAATATCATCAAATTTTATATCAGCTACATTTTTTGGATTAAAATAACTCTTTTGACTTAAATTATTTTGTACTTCAACGATGATCTGAAATAGTACCAGATTTCTTCTGATAATTTCATCTATATCCGTAGATGGATGTTCTGATACATCCCTTATCTTTATAAATTCAGCGTTACATTCAGTACAAATTTTGTAGGACTTTTCAAGAATTTTAGCAAATTCTCTCGTGAGCAATCTTTGTTTTTCTTTAGGATTCATACGTCACCTCTTTAATATAAAGCCCCATGAAAACTCATGGGGCGGTTTAAAAACTAGTAAGGCTTCACAACCACCGTGGTGCCTACGTCAACAAAGTTCTCGTTAAGCCATTTAGCGGCACTCGGTAATACCCGAACACAACCATGACTGGCATTGTAATTGGGAACCTCGTACGCGGCATGAATCGAGTAGCCTTTGTGGAAATGCATACAATACGGCATGCGAGCACCACCACCGGTTTCAATAGGGTATTTACTGGATGTACAGTCCTCCCCTTTTTTTGAATACACACGGTAGGTTCCTGTCACGGTTTTACACGGACGTCCTATGTCTTCACAATAAGACTTACCACCTGATGCGGCACCGGTTTTAATCAAATGACCTTGCGCATCGTATGCACCCCAAGCAGCAGCTTGTGGATCAAAAATAAATACTTTTCGACCCGTAGCCTGCCGTTTTTCTGGAAATGCATTCGACCCTCGCGTATCAAATTCATGCGACATCGTATAGTGGGTATGCCCCGCGTCATCCACAATAGGAACCGAGCGATCCGTTGAGGCACAAGAAGCCGCTAAAATACAAAGCGGTACAACCAACATTTTTTTATTCACAGTTCAATCCTCCCGTTTGGTTAACTTAACTATCGGTCGGAATGTAGAATAATTTAGCAAGTATTTAAATTAATTTTATATTAAAAGCCTAAGGCGACAAACGAACGGCATCACGTGGGAACATCGTGGCTGATTTAATATTATCTAAATCCATGAGTTTTTGTGTAACGCGTTCAAGCCCCATGCCTAAACCACCGTGCGGAGGCAAACCGTATTTATGCGCGGTCGAGAAAAACTCAAAATCTTTGGGATCCATGCCTTTTGCCTTCATCTTGGCAATCAATTCATCATGATCGTGAATACGTTGTCCGCCTGATGTGATTTCAACACCACGGAATAACAAATCAAAACTCAAGGTTAGATCCGTATTTTCAGGATCGTCTTTGGCATAAAATGGACGTTTAGCTGAGGGATAGTGCGTGATAAATACAAAATCAGATCCGTGCTTTTCTTTAATATATTCTGAAATTTTAAGCTCTTCAATCGGTGCTAAATCAAACGAATCTTTAGGTTTGATTTTGTAAACCTCTTCGACAATGTGTTTAACTTCATAAAATTTTAATACCGGAATCGTTTTAATCACCGGTAATTGGACCTCAAGCAGTGCTAGTTCATGAGACATATGTTGTTTTACATAATCAAACATAAATTTGAGCATGCTTGCTTCTAAATTTAAAATATCATAGAACGAATCAATGTGTGAAAGCTCTAAGTCCATCGAGGTGTATTCGTTGATGTGGCGATTGGTATGATGCTTTTCTGCCCGAAATACAGGAGCAATTTCAAACACACGATCAAACACACCCACACAAAATTCTTTATAAAACTGAGGGGATTGTGTTAAAAAGGCTTGTTTACCAAAATAGTCAAACGAAAATATATTCGCGCCCCCTTCGGCCCCTTCTTTCACGATTTTAGGGGTGCGAATTTCAGCAAAGCCATGATCCATAAGAAAAGCACGTGCGCCCTGAACAAGCCCTGACTGAATTTTAAAAATGGCTTTTTCTTTGGGATGACGCATGGATAAATAACGATAGTCAAATTTAACATCATTATGGATGTCTAATTTTTTCTTGGTAACATCAAACGGCATCGGCTCAGACGGTGTACTTAATATTGTATAATCTGTGAGCTGAATTTCACAATGCTTGGGGTGAACAAACGTATCTTTGATGTTTGTTTCGGTCACGGTTCCTTTGATTTTTAATGCACCATTCTCTTTGATGCCTGTCGCACCTAAATCGCCGGTAAAAACAACCTGGATTAAAAAATTACCGTGCTGCAATAAAATAAAGCCAAATTCAGACAGAACACGTACTTTATAAACAAACCCAGACAGTTCAACTTCTTCGCCGATATGGTTTGCAATATTCACCAGATCCAGTTTTTTATCTAAATCTGAATCAATCATCTTGATCATGGTCATTTTGTTTTATCCTCTAAAATCTGTTTGTATTCATCAATATTGGTAGGTAACAAAGCTGCAATCGCAAGCCAGAGTTGCTTATCGGTACATTCAAAACAACCGCCGCGAGGTGGCATTGCTCGCAAGCCTTCATCGGCATGTTTAAATAAACGCTCGAGGCCTTGATCTAAACGTGCCCGCCAGTCCGAAGCCATACCCATTCTTGGTGCGCCCAGCGGAAGCATTGGTTTTGGTGCATGACACGTGCTACAAAAATGCTCCACAATTTCAGAGCCTTCGTTCAATGTACCCACCACCTGATCTAAAAAAGCTTGCGGATGATGGCTATTGGCCATGGCAGGTACACAGAAACCGATCAAGCTTATGATTATAAAAAACATACGGTACATCATCATAAACATGCGTTTTACATCCTTCTTATTTTTTAGCAAGAATCACATCAATAATATGTGTATCACAATAGGGAAAAGAAAAAATACGATCAAACAAGCGCTTTAATCGCTGCAACAAAAAGCTTTTGGGCAGCATTTTAATCGATAAGCTATTTAAAAACCATGTTCCCTCAATACCAAAGAGCGCCAACTCATCAATATTATTTAAAACCACGGGAAGATGGAAACGCTTATGTTCTAATATTTCAAAATCATGCTGCCCAAATACCGAAAGTAGATCTTGTTCGTTTTTAGCAACGGTTGTGTTTTTTAACACCGATTTATAATAATGACCCACAACACTACTCAACAACGTACCTTTCGCAATAAAATCAGCTAAATATTGCTGCGCTACAGGAAAAGAATCGTATGTCGTCGTAATAAACGAAAAATAACCGTTAGAACGCGTCAACGTACTGGCTGAATCAAACAACGCGTGGATCGGAATGTAAGCATTAATAAAGTGAGCTAATACCAGGTCTTGGCTGTGAGACGGTAGAAATTTTTTTACATCGGTCGCACTGGCTTCAATCGTTGTTAAGGGTAATGCCTCTGTTGCTCGTTTGAGCATTTCAGCAGACACATCAACGCCGGTAAAATGCGCTTGAGGCATGTTGTTACTTAATTTTTTTAAAAAAGCACCATCACCTACACCTAAATCCAACACACGAGCGTCGGGCCTATCTAAAGACACCGCTCGCTTAATTTGCTCGATAGCTGCACGATGACTTTCACTGATGGATCCAAACTGATCGGCTAAATCATATTGGCCTGCTATATCATTGTACATTTGTTTTAAGCTCATGCTTATCCCGTTTATTTACGTTTGTCTTTCTTAACTTTCACCATCAAACGTTTACGTTTTTTAATTTGACGGTCCGTCAAAGGATTTTTTTTGCCCTCATAAGGATTTTCGCCACCTTTAAATATTAATTTCAACGGTGTGCCAACAAGTTTTAAGCAACGTGTGTATTCGTTATTAAGGTAACGTTTATAACTTGCGGGTAACGCATCAACTTGATTACCATGCAGTACAATTAACGGTGGATTATGCCCACCAGCATGGGCGTAACGTAACTTAATTCGGCGATTATTGACCAAAGGCGGCGGATGCTTAGCAATTAAATCTTGTAAAATTCGCGTAAGCTCGGGTGTCGATAAGGCTTTTATCGCTGACGCGTAGGCTTCGTTGATATCTTTAAATAATCCTCCTACGCCCGACCCATGCAATGCAGAAATAAAATGAAATTTTGCAAATTGAGCAAACTGTAGCTTTCTTAAAATATCTGACTTGATTTGTTCTTTATGTTCGCTGTCTAAACCGTCCCATTTGTTCGCTGCAACCACCAACGCTTTTCCTGCATTAATTGCAAACCCAATGAGGTGCAAGTCTTGATCGGTCACGCCTTGTTTGGCATCAAGTAACATCAAACACACGTTAGCTTTTTCAATCGCTTGAAGTGTTTTAATAATCGAGAATTTTTCTATTTTTTCATTAACGCGTGCTCGCCTGCGCACGCCTGCCGTATCAACCAGCACATAATCTTGTCCGTCACGTTCAAATGGTACAGAAATACTATCCCGTGTCGTACCCGGCATATCATAAACCACCATGCGCTCTTCGCCGAGCATACGATTAATCAGCGTTGATTTTCCAACATTCGGTCGACCAATAATAGCGACCCTAATCACACCATCAACGTCAAGCGATGCTTTGGGTGCGAGCGGAAAATCTTCCGTGACTTCACGGAGCAAGCGCTGAATTCCACGGCCATGGGTTGCTGAAATAGGATGAACGGATGAAAAGCCCAACGCTTGAAAATCAGCACAAGCAACCGATTCGTCAAGACCATCGGTTTTATTGACCAAAAGATTGACCGATTTGCCGTATTTTCTTAAACGCAGTGCAATTTGCTCATCGATGGGTGTAACCCCTGCGCGCCCATCCACTAAAAAGAAAATATGGGTTGCCTCTTCTAACGCTTGTGTTGATTGTGCAGACATCAGGTCGTCTACAGCCAAGTCTTCAACACCAACACCTCCCGTATCGACCACAAAAAAGGCTTTGTCTTCAAATGAAGCACTGCCGTATTGTCGGTCGCGCGTTAAGCCAGGGAAATCCGCGACCAAAGCATCTTGAGTGTGAGTTAAGCGATTAAATAACGTCGATTTTCCGACGTTAGGACGCCCGACAAAAACAATTGTTGGCATCATAGTAAATTATCCTTTGATCGAAAAGCATTGAAGTTGTCCTTGGGCAGTTATTACATAGATACGATCAGATGAAACAAGAGGCCCAACAGTCATTGGGCTTCCGAGCGCATAACGCGCAATAAAATCACCATGTTTCACATCTAAAAGGTGTAAAAATCCTGTTTTATCACCCACAAGCAAACGTCGTCCCATCATCACAGGCTCTGTTACACCACGCGCAGTTAATGCTGGTTGTTTCCATCGAACATGTCCATCACTTCGGTTAATGGACCATAAAATATCTGCAGCATCTGTCATATACAGTGCTTTGGAATCAATCGCTAAATTTCGGTACGTGGAGACAGGCTTATTCCAGTTAAATTGCCCTTGTTTAAGTGACATCGCCACCATGTAACCTTGATAGCTTGCAAGATAAACCACATCTCCTCGAATAACCGGATCACTGCTAATATCAGCGAGCCGCTCCACATCACTGGAGCCACTGGCATAGCCAATACTACGCTGCCACACAACACGTCCTGTAGCAAGATCCACCGCATCCAGTTTACCATCGGCAAAGCCAACCACAGCCATATCACCATAGTGTACAGGCGAAGAACTGGCTCTCAAAATAAGAGATGGCGCGCCATGATCAATCACCCACTGTTTTTCACCCGTCTGGCGATTAAACGCGTAAAGATGACCATCAACGGTTTTCACAATCACCTGATCATCAATCAATAACGGTAACGATAATACTTCGCTCGACACACTGGCATGCCAAAGCTCATGTCCATCCTGTTTACTTAAAACGATAATACCTGCGTGATTGGTTGAAAAAATTAAATCTGTTGAACCAACCGCCGGGCCTGCGACTAACTTTTGCGCTTGCTGTTTCGACCAAAGCACATCACCCGTTATTTTATTCACCGCTTTCACTAAGCCTTGATGGCTAGCTGCATAAATCACTGAGCCATCCAGCGCCGGCTTCAAGCGCAAATACGCATCTTGCTTATTAACTGATTTACCCAGCGACACCGTCCAACATGGCGTCCATGTCACACGAGAATCGATTTGAGGCAACGGCCCAGGCACAGCGGTGTTATCTTTGCCTAACCAATAATTATCCAGGTATGTACAACCTTGAATATTCAAAAAAATAAACAGTCCAATCCATCGTAATCGTATACGAGCCATACGTCCTAAAACCTCTTCCTTTACGCCGATTTAGACGCCGCATCCTCATGTTTTGAGGATTGCGCCAAAGCCGCTAATTCATTGACCTTCATATCCAAAAATAAGTTACCTATACCACGAACTTTAGCTTCATCACGCGCTTCACTGTACAGCACATCTGCTTCTTGATAACGCCCTGTTGCAACGTATACATCGCCTTTGAGCTCATCAACCCAAGGTTTATATACCGAACTATCCATATGTTCTAAATATCCTAATGCTTGATCAAATGCTTTTTGTTCAATCAAAATACGCGCCAAACGAATACGTGCAATCTGCTGTAAAGCGGGCATGGTACCATGACAGGCCACATGATCGAGCACATTTCGCGCGGCATCCCATTTTTCTAAGCCAACCCAATGGGCAGCTAGGACCAATTCTGCTCCGTCAGCATACACTGTTTTCGGGTATTCTTTTACTAATGCTTTTGCATAGGCCTCGATTGCCTTCGCATCTTTTTCAGACGATGCACGCATCAAACGTTCATAAGATTCAGATGCCTGCCATGCCATTTTTTCTGTGTGCCAATGCCAATAGCGGTAGCCTGCAATACTTATCAACACAACAGACAAAATAATACTCATCATACGTTGATGTCGTTGCCACCAGGCTTTTATCGCCTCTAACTGCTCGGTCTCGGTCATATAAATCGACACGCCTACATCTCCTTTCGAGTGATTAATCCAATAAATAGGTTTTCATGGCTTGAACAACATCGGCTTGAGGCACGCATTGCTGCTCATGTTGACCGCGTAGATCTTTAATACTGATGGTCTTTTGGTTTAATTCGTCTTCACCTAAAATCAACGCCAAACGTGCACCGCTTTTATCTGCTTTTTTAAATTGATTTTTAAAACGCCCACCGTTTGTATGTAATAAAATTATCCAGTTTGGCATGGCTTCACGAATGGCTTCAGCAATCTGTATTGCAACAGAAAAAGCATCCCCTTCAATCATCAGATACGCCGTAACCGAAGGTTCGATAAGTGCTGGCACGTTAAGCTGCTGCATAAGCAATAATAAACGTTCAGCTCCCATAGCAAAACCAACCGCAGGTGTTGCCGCGCCTCCCAAATGCTCCACTAAGCGATCAAAACGCCCCCCAGCACATACCGTGCCTTGGCTACCAAGCTCCGAAGTAACCCATTCAAATACCGTATGTTCATAGTAATCTAACCCACGCACTAAACATGGATTCACTTCATACTGAATATTGAGCGCATCAAGCCCCGCACACAAGCTCGAAAAATAATGCTGACTCGCATCACTCAGATGATTGATCAATTGAGGGGCACTCGAAATAATCGTTTTCATATTGGGATTTTTGCTATCAAGAATACGCAAAGGGTTGTGTTCTAGACGACGCACGCTATCATCATCCAGATGTTCAAGATGTTGTTTAAAATAATCAACCAAAATTGTTTTATACTGCTCTCGCTCTCCGACCGTTCCTATGGTGTTAATTTGTAACTGAACAACATGAGAAACACCAATCATGCGCCAAAATCGCGCACAAAGGGCAAGCATCTCAAGCTCAACACCGACGCCGGCCAAACCAAAAGCCTCAAGACCCAACTGCTGAAACTGTCGATAACGTCCCTTTTGTGGTTTTTCATAACGAAACATTGGGCCTACGTACCATAGTTTTTGAGGACCATCGCGTAATAATCCATGTTCAAGGCATGCCCGAACACAACCCGCCGTTCCTTCGGGACGCAAGGTCAAACTTTCTCCGTTTCTATCAGGAAACGTGTACATCTCTTTTTCAACAATATCGGTCACTTCACCAATGGAACGCTTAAATAAAGCCGTATTCTCAAGTAACGGTGCGCGAAATTCACGATAACCGTACGTTAATGCACAATCAGCAAAGCTGCGCTCCAAAAAACGTAAGACGTGACTTATATCGGGAAGCACATCATTCATGCCACGAATGGCTTGAATTTTTTCACTCATGAGACGACCCTAAAACAAGGGATTGCTTCGACTGCGTTGGTGTGAGCAGCGTACGCATATTGGATAAATCAGTCAGACGTATATCAGACTCAGGATGAGCAGCAGAAGCATTCACCTCATGCGTATGCGCTGAAAACAACGTTTCGACATCTTTGCTTTTACTCCACCACCAAGCCACAGCCGCCACAACAATGACAGCAAAAGCACCGGTAACCCAGCGTGTGACATGCTCGACCTGATGAGTTTGTCTTCGTGTTTGCCACAAGGCACGCTCTTGTGCTGGCTTATCGCTCGCATGAAAGCGATTAAACGACACAAGAAAAGGTTCAGATTGAACACCAACTAAATTCGCGTAAGCACGCAGATAGCCTTTAATAAAAACCGGCTCCGGCATATCTTGATAATCATCCGCTTCAAGACGCTCAATCATGCACACGCGCAAATGCAATTTACTTGCGACGTATTCAGCGCTGTATCCGCATTGCTCTCGAAGAGCGGCCAGCTGTGCGCCTGGGTTCTCACGGACAGACACATCATCTAAATCATTTATACTATTGATATCATTCATGTTATTTATATTATCCAAATCATCCGTACCGGTGGCTGTGGTCGTGGTTGTGTTCATTCACATACTCCAAAAGAAGACGGCGAAACATATTATAGCCGTGAACAGACCGTGCTGGATACACCTTTTAGTTGATTTGTTTTTCTTTCAAGGGCTCAAAGTTGAGTGCTTGCCAACGTGCAGCACGACGTGTTCTATCGGCAACCTCACCAGCCAACTGACCACAAGCTGCATCAATATCATCCCCGCGTGTTTTTCGAGTGATAGTATTAATTCCCGCATCAATCAAGCGATCGCGAAAAGCATAAATCGCATGTTTGGATGAACGCTCGTAATGCGTCATAGGAAAAGGATTAAACGGAATTAAATTAACTTTTGCAGGTACGTTTTTTAATAAAGCAATCAGTTCATCAGCATGTTTAAGCTGATCGTTCACCCCTTTCAGCATCACGTATTCAAACGTCACAACACGCCTATCTTTAAAATAAGTACGGCATACATCCATAAGTTCGGCTAACGGATATTTTTTATTAATGGGTACGAGTTCATTGCGTAACGCATCGTTAGGTGCATGCAACGACACCGCAAGCGATACCTCACTGAGTTCACGCAAACGCTTCATTTCAGGAATAATCCCCGACGTACTTAACGTCACACGACGTTTAGATAAGCCATAAGCATAGTCGTCCATCATTAAATCCATGGCCGCGACCACAGGTTCAAAATTTAAGAGTGGTTCTCCCATGCCCATCATCACAACATTCGTGATTCTGTATGGAAATCTAACATCTTCCGCAGCCAGAGCATGCACCGCAAGCCAAACTTGGCCAATAATCTCTGCACTGGTTAAGTTACGATTAAATCCTTGCTTTCCTGTTGAACAAAAACTGCAATTCAGTGCGCATCCCACCTGAGAAGACACACATAGCGTGCCTCGATTTTCTTCAGGAATAAATACGGTTTCAACCGAGTTGCCACACGACAAACGCAGCAACCACTTGCGCGTACCATCATCTGAAACTTGGCTTGTTATCATCTCGGGCGCACGAATTTCCGCAATATCCGCGAGACGTGCGCGCAAGACTTTGCTCAGATTATTCATCTCTGAAAAATCTGAGCAACCTTCATGATGAATCCATTTCATAAGTTGCTTGGCACGGTAGGGTTTTTCACCTTCCTTTTCAAAAAAATCCAGCAGACTTTTTTGATCTAAACCGAGCAAATTTATTTTTTTTGAATCCATCTTATTCTCCAACTCAATTAAGCAAGATTATGCGCGTTGACACAGCTCATGTGGCTCAAAGAAGAAAGGAATTTCTTGACTGGCTGTTTCAGCTGCATCAGAACCATGAACAGCATTCGCATCAATGCTTTCCGCGAACTCTGCACGAATGGTACCTGGGGCCGCTTCTTTAGGGTTGGTTGCGCCCATGATATCACGGTGTTTTAAAATTGCATTGGGGCCTTCTAAAACTTGAATCATCACCGGACCGGAAATCATGAAGTTAACGAGATCGTTAAAAAATGGACGTTCTTTATGAACAGCATAAAAAGCTTCTGCTTTTTCGCGTGATAATTGCATCATTTTAGCAGCAACAATTTGAAGGCCTGCTTCTTCAAATTTTGTGTAAATTTTTCCAATCACTGATTTTTTTACTGCATCAGGCTTAATGATCGATAATGTTAATTCTGTTGACATCATGTACTCCAATTGTGTATTAACGGTTCATGGACGCGCGTATTATACACGAATAAGATGTGGTCAGGCCAATTTTTCCAAAACTTTTCCTAGATTCCCTCATTTTTTTAAAAAACCCGACTATACTTATCCTTAAATCACTCGATGTGATTCTTTTAAGAACTCTTTCTTTAGAAGCGAGGTGTAAGCATGGGCGTTTTGTTTTATAAGCACAATGAGCAAGAAAGCAAGCTTAACCAGCTGAGCTTTCTTTTGGGAAAGTATAATTTGATCGCTCATGACGACTACGATGCGCGTTCACATGGTTTACAAGCGATTGTCAACCACTTAGAAACCATGACGTTAACACCTAGCCTTTGTCAATGGATTGAACATGATTTAACCGAACATCTGGAGGATTATGAATTAACGTCAGAGCTCTCATCTGTGCTCACATCCATTAAGCCTTGAACTAATCGATGAATAAACACAGGCCCTTCATAAATTAACCCCGAATACACCTGAATCAACGATGCCCCGGAGGCCATGCGAATCTGCGCCTCCTCCAGGCTATCTATCCCACCTGAAGCGATTAAAGCAACCTCATCACCCACCACATTTTTGACAACATCAAGGCATTGCTTCGCACGCGCGGCAAGCGGCCGACCACTCAAGCCTCCCGTCTCACCTTGATGTGACACCGTGGTGTTCGTGAGAATCATGCCATCGAGTCCTGATCTCACGCATTGCTCCGCCATCTTGATTAACGTATCGTCTGATTCATCAGGAGAAAGTTTAATCACAAGCGGTACATAACGCCCTGTTTTTTCCGCCAATACAATTTGTTCTTCACGAAGCTTACTCATCAACGCAGCAAAACGGGTGATATCATGCAAATCACGTAAACCCGGTGTATTCGGCGATGATATATTTATCGCGATATAATCAGCGTATAAATACACCCGTTCAAGGCAATACACATAATCATCCCAAATCTTATCCGCTGGTGTGTTTTTATTCGGGCCAATACTCACGCCTATCATGCCTTGATAAGCTGATTTTTTTATATTCTTAACGAGTGCATCGACCCCGGCGTTATTAAAACCCATACGATTAATAATCGCGCGTTCTTTCGGCAAACGAAAAATACGAGGCTTTGGATTTCCCTCTTGTGGACGTGGTGTCACGGTTCCAAGTTCGATAAAAGCAAAGCCTAATTTGCCTAAAGCATTTAAATATTTTCCATCTTTATCAAACCCGCCCGCCAAACCTACGGGATGTTTGAACTCCAATCCCATCACCTGGACCGGCTTAATCGCTGGGGTTTTAAAACACCAGCTCGGTAGATAACGCAGCATAGTTAATGCGATATGATGCATACTTTCTGGATCAATATCCTTGGATAAACGTCGAAGCAAACGATACATAGATTAACCCTGTATTAACCCTGAAGTTTTTTAAATAAATTACCTAATTCCAGCGGTGCAGGAAACACAATCGTCGACGCATTACCGTTATCAGCAATATTTGCCAGTGTTTGCAAATAACGTAATTGCATCGCTTCCGGACTTTTGGCAAGTACTTCGGCTGCCTCTAATAATTTTTTTGAGGCCTGATATTCCCCTTCAGCATGAATCACTTTAGCACGACGGTCTCGCTCGGCTTCAGCTTGCTTTGCAATCGCACGAATCATATTTTCGTTCAAATCAACGTGCTTGATCTCAACATTAGATACTTTGATGCCCCAGCCATCGGTTTGTTCATCTAAGATTTTTTGAATATCACGGTTCAAACTTTCTCGTTCAGACAGCATTTGATCGAGTTCATGCTGACCTAAAACAGAACGTAAAGTCGTTTGCGCTAATTGACTGGTTGCTTCAAGATAATCTTGTACTTGAATAATGGCATTTTCTGGCTCAATCACCCGAAAATACAACACGGCATTCACACGTACCGAAACATTATCGCGCGAAATCACATCTTGACTGGGAACATCCATCACCACGGTGCGTAAATCAACACGTACCATTTGTTGTAACACCGGTATAATAACGATCAAGCCCGGACCTTTAATGCGCCAAAATCGACCCAACATAAAGACCACGCCTCGTTCATATTCGCGAAGCACACGAAACATTGAGGCCAAAATAAGTCCAGCTAACGCCATAAAAAAAACACTAAAATAAACCATCATGCATCTCCCGTTATATGCTCTTCTACCTCTAAGCAAAGCCCCCGAATCGCAATCACTTGAATCAAGCAATCGCTTCGAATGGCATGTTTCGAATAAACATTCCAAATTTCACCATGAATTAACGCCTGCCCTCGTGGATCAATCGCTCCCAATGTACGACCCACTGCACCCATCATCAAGGTTGCACCGTTTTGTACAGGACGACGTCGACTGCGTAAGATAAGCTTGCCTGTTGCAATGAATATAACGCCTAAAACAATCCCTAATAATATAAACACATACACCGGCAATGCATGCAAGGCATAAAGTGCGAAACTGATGGCTATCAAGCCCAACAGACCAGGTAAAATTAATCCTGGACTAAAAAGTTCAAAAAAAATACCAACCATACCTACTAAAAATAGTACATAATAAGCCATATGAGCACTATTAACGATTGACGGCTGTATTATGATCTCTGTAAAACCCATAAAAGTTTACCTTTAAAATCCAATCTATACTTTAAACATAGCATACTCAAGCCATAAAAATTATGCTATCTTCTCCTCCTAAATCTTCTATATCAAAACAATAGGATACAATTATGGACGCTTACACCGTCGCATCATGCTACAAATTTATTGCTGTCGATGATCTGGATCTGCTTAAACGCCAGTTACTGCAAGCCATGAAACAACACCATATTTTAGGTACGTTTATTCTTGCTTCTGAAGGCCTAAACGCAGGATTTTCAGGAACCCATCAAGACATTCAAGGCATGTACGCTTTTTTAAGAGCAGATACACGTTTTGCTGATTTAGAATTTAAAGAAACCTACACAAGCAACATGCCATTTGAACGCCGCAAAGTAAAAATACGCCCCGAAATTGTAACCCTTGGCGTACCTGGAACGAAGGCGCTTACAACCAAAGAAACGCACCTATCTCCTGAAGCCTGGAACGAACTTTTAGAAGACCCTGAGGTTTTACTGCTCGATACGCGTAATCATTACGAAGTGACGTTAGGTAAATTTCGAGGCGCTGTTGATCCAGAAATCACTACATTTCGTGAATTTCCTGCCTACATCGAAAAAAACTTATTAGACAAAAAACAAACTAAAATAGCCACGTATTGTACCGGCGGCATTCGTTGTGAAAAATCAACGGCTTATTTTAAAAATCTCGGCTTTGAGCACGTGTACCAACTCGATGGCGGTATTTTAAATTACATTGAAAAAATGCCTGCCGAACAATCTAAATGGGATGGCAGTTGTTTTGTGTTTGATGACAGGATGGTTGTTTAATCAAAACCGTTTTTTTATTTTTACATAAATCATGCGCTTTGCTTCATGACGCAATCACATAAAAGTCTAAAATTAACTACACTTAAGAATATACAGCATATTATAGGGTGATAGTTTTATGAATAAATACGATGAAATTATGTTAAAAAAATATACGGAAACTTTGGTCAAAGCCAGAGAAAAACAGGATGATGCCGAAATCAAGGCATCACTCAAAAAAATAGAACGAATTGTCAAATCAATGAACAATCAAGAACGTGCCAAATTTGACACTCAGCTCAACACATTAAACATTCAACTCGATAAATTTGATGAAGGTGCAAGCATACTTAGCGACGGTTTATCAAAATTTGATCATACCAATCAAGAAGAAGTTGATAAACTCATGCAGCAAGTCATGCAAGAGGAAGCCAATAAGCTCTATCGTTCCATGCCGGACGTACCTACACATGATCCTCGCGGGCCTCTACCAACTCAACGTACAACATCACAAGAGACATTAAACCGTCTCAATTCACAGGAAGTCAAGGTTCCCACAGGCCCTCTCAAAAATGCCTCTACCGCCCCAAAAAACCAACACCAAACGCATAAAAACCCGATAAAAGTTCGCTCTAACCAACCAATCCAACCGCAACAACACCAAGCAAAACAACCTTGGGAAAATGCCGCTCCAAAAACAACGGCGCAAACAAAACCTCAAATTGAAACCAAGCCATCCACACCAGTTAAAAAACCCCTCCCCTCCGATGACGCCATGAATAAATTTCGACAAAATTTAACCGAAAGACGGAAGGCTAGCATGGTTGATGCAAAAAATGATCTAAAAAATGCATATAAAGCAATCAAAAATTTGCTTAAAAAAATCGTGGAGGCCATAAGCAAAGCTCCCGAACAAGAAAAGAAATTAAACGCGCAAGATAAACATGTGATCGAGCAATCAGCAAAACAACTGACCAAACAAGATGTTACACCCGATCAAGCTATTGCTCATACAAAGACGATTTTGAATCAGCTTGAGCACCCTTCTCAACCTGGCGCTACATCTAACACAAATCAAGAAGACGTCACATCAAAACAAGGCTGGTTGAGTCGCTCCCTCGATGTGGTTAAATCCACGCTCACACACATCTCACATACTTTAGGATTTAAATCAGCCAAAAACGAGCTGCAAGAAACCATCAAGAACCTAGAGCCTACCGCCGATAGCTCAAAAGCTAAAGATAACGAACAGGAACTCGAACCTCCGCGCTCAGGACTATAGTGGGTTCTGTCGCAACAGATTTGCTAAACCATTAGACTATGCCTATTTCAAACCTGGACTGCTATGTGTTTTATGATCAGCTTCAAGCAGCGGCATTTCAAACAAGATGCTATTTTAATGTTAGGTCGTTGGTATGTTGCATATGCATTGAGCTACCGGGATATTGAAGAGTTGGCAGCAGAGCGAGGTTTGAAAGTCGACCACTCAACGATTAACCGCTGGGTAGTTCTATGCGCTCGCAGCATAAGCTCGCCCAAAATAACTCCGTTTGTCGCTTATGAAAGTTTTTGCGACAGAACCCGACGAGGTCCGTCTTTAACGATATCCACTCAAGATCTCAATAATTTACTTCGAGCAACCCATAACTTCGGCAGCTGATAACCAAACAAATGCACGATGAGTCCTAACATAATAAAAAATGCTGCGATAAGTTTCCATGCGGGCAGGCCTTCACCTAAGACAAAACTCGATGCTAACATACCAAAAACAGGCACCAACAAAGCAAA
>JAACPN010000080.1:22672-27929 GCA_009995425.1 Legionella sp.
AGTAAATAGGAGCTCGCCAACAACAACGGAAATGATAAAAAACTAGCCCAAACAATCAAAGACAGCCCTTGAGCCCCCCCCATTTTCTTAATGCATAAATTACCTGAACCCCAGGCCATCGATGCCAAAAGAATCCAAATCAGGCCGCTTCCCGTGAGATCGACACCATTAAGGTGTTCGGCAACAACCACAAGGCCCATCAGTGCCAGGCTTGCTCCCATAATTTGCCATTGTGTCAGTCGTTCGCCTAAGAATACAGCTGCAAGCATAAAACTAAAAAATACTTGTGTTTGTGATAGTAACGAAGTGAGACCCGGTGAAACGCCTGCTTTCATGCCTATAAATAAGCATGAAAAGTGTAACGCAAAGGCTAATAAGCTATATAAAATAATAAGAAGCCAAGGTATTTGGGGACGTTTAATAAAAAAAATGACAGGCACGCTCGCCATAAAAAAACGTACCGAACACAAAGCCAACGGAGGAAACGTTTCTAACCCAATATTAACAAAGACAAAATTAAACCCCCAGATAACCATCACTAAAACAGCAAGCATAATATGTCGTGGGTGCATAACGATGTCCTCTTTGTATTGCTTTATAAAGAAGCCCATCAAAATAGTGGACCAAATTAGATCTAAATTCTAAAAATAAACGCATATTATACCTTAAAACCTCTCCCTTTGTGTACTTTTTTTTATATTTTATGCATGCTTTTCATCCCTATAGAATCTCCTGGTTTTTACCCTGATTTATGGGTATCCTTAGTTTCTCTCAATTAGCTTAAGAAGGACGTGAGCGTGAAGACTGTGGTTGCTCGTTTTGAGATTACTTTTCTCCAAGTGTTAGATGAACAAGGCGTATTAAAAACATCGTTACCCGCTTTTGCAAAAGACAAGCATGCGCTGATTGAACTCTATCGCACCATGGTACTGACCCGTGCGTTTGATAAAAAAGCGATTTCACTTCAACGCACAGGTAAAATGGGAACGTATGCACCGGTCAATAGCCAAGAAGCTGTTGCTACTGCAATGGGTCATGCCATGCGACCTGAGGATGTACTGGTGCCGTATTACCGTGATTATGCTGCTCAAATTCAACGCGGCGTAAAAATGTCTGATATCCTTGCCTACTGGGGTGGTGATGAGCGTGGCAGCGATTTTGATGCGACATCCAACGCCTCTGAAGACTTTCCGCTTTGTGTACCGATTGCGTCACAATGCCAACATGCTGCAGGCGTTGCTTTTGCCTTTCAATACAGAAACGAGCCTCGCGTTGCGGTGGTGTGTTTAGGTGACGGCGGTACATCTGAAGGCGATTTTTATGAAGCCATGAACGTCGCAAGCCTCTGGAAATTACCGGTTGTATTTGTCGTGAACAATAATCAATGGGCGATTTCAGTCCCCTTAAGCAATCAAACGGCAACACAAACCATCGCCCAAAAAGCGATTGCTGCGGGCATGAACGGTGTGCAAGTGGACGGTAACGATGTAATTGCAACACGTCAAATTATCGGCGAAGCCATCGAGCAAGCACGCGCGGGCGAAGGCCCTACCCTCGTTGAAGCCATAACCTACCGTTTATCTGACCATACCACCGCCGATGATGCGACCCGTTATCAACCACCGCACGAAGTTCAAGATGCCGAAACACGTGAGCCGATTAGCCGCTTAAAACTATTTTTAGAAAATCAACACGACTGGAATGAAGAACAAGACCAAGCGCTTCATCAAGCTGTCAAACATGAAGTTGATCAAGCGGTTGAAATCTACTTAAATCGCAAGCCACAAGCTATTGAAAGCGCGTTTGATTATCATTACGCAGAAACACCCGCTGCACTCTTAGAGCAACGCGCAGAAGCGATGGAGGAAGCAAAACATGTCTAATATTACGCTTCTTGAAGCCGTGACCCAAGCGCTCGCTTATGAGCTCAATCACGATGAAAACATCGTCGTTTTTGGTGAAGACGTAGGTAAAAATGGCGGTGTATTTCGTGCAACAGCGGGCCTGCAAAAACGTTTTGGTGAACGACGTGTGTTTGACTCGCCGCTTGCTGAATCAATGATAGCGGGTCTTGCGATTGGCATGTCGGCGCAAGGCTTAAAACCCGTCGCTGAATTTCAGTTTATGGGGTTTATTTACCCTGCGATGAATCAAATTATCTCGCACGCCGCACGTCTTCGTAACCGTACACGCGGTCGCCTGCACTGCCCCCTGGTCTTTCGAGCTCCATTTGGTGGCGGCATTCATGCGCCTGAGCATCATTCTGAAAGCACGGAGGCTTTATTTGCACACATCCCTGGTTTGCAAGTTGTCATCCCTTCATCACCTAAACGTGCTTATGGGCTTTTACTCGCCGCGATGCGTAATCCAGACCCTGTGATCTTTCTTGAACCTAAACGTATTTATCGCTTGGTCAAACAGCCGGTGCCTGATGATGGCAAAGCGCTACCCCTGGGTACCTGTTTTACACTCAAAACAGGTGAAGACGTCACACTGATTAGCTGGGGTGCTAGCATGCACGAAACCATGCAAGCGGCAGCGGCACTCGAAGAAGAAGGCATATCGTGTGAAGTGATTGATGTCGCGAGCATCAAACCACTTGACATGAATACTATTTTAACCTCCGTTGAAAAAACAGGTCGTGCCGTCATCATCCATGAAGCAGCCAAATCAGGTGGCGTTGGCGCAGAAATTTCGGCACAAATCATGGAAAATAGCCTGGATGCACTGCTTGCACCGGTCCAGCGCGTCACCGGTTATGATGTCACCATGCCTTATTTTGAATTGGAAAAATATTATTTACCCAGTGTGCTACGCATCAAACAAAGCGTACTGAGCATCATGGCCTAATGATATAAACTATGGAGTTTTTATGACTATCTTTAATTTACCCGATTTGGGCGAAGGCCTACCTGATGCAGAAATCCATGAATGGTTTGTTAAAGTCGGTGATGAGGTCACGGTTGACCAGCCGCTTGTATCCATGGAAACCGCCAAAGCGGTGGTCGATGTACCCTGCCCTGAAGCCGGCATCATCGAGAAGCTTTATGGCAAGCCCGGTGATATTATACAAACAGGCGCACCACTCGTAGCCTTTGTCGAACAAAAAGAGCAGGCTGCCGAAGACCAAGGGACCGTCGTCGGAAAACTAGAAGAAAACGCACATGCTGCAGACGATGATTTTATTATTGGTTCAGCCTCACCGAACGCAACACGTGTTAAAACAACCCCTGCCGCACGCCTCAAAGCCAAGCGTTTAAACATAGATTTAAAAACGATATCTGGGACAGGTGAAAATAACTTGATTACCCTCGACGATATCCAACAAGCCGCAGCAAAACAATCCATCCCCCCCGAAGGCTTCGAGCCACTTCGTGGCGTACGACGCGCGATGCTGAGCAGCATGGTCCAGTCACATCAAACCGTTGTACCTGTCAGTATTTTTGATGAAGCGGATGTATCCGCTTGGATGGGTAAAGATGATATTACGGTCAGAATTATTCGTGCCATCTGTAACGCTGCCAAACACGAGCCAGCTTTAAATGCTTGGTTCGATACGGAGCACAGCGCTCGCAAGTGCTTTAATGAGGTGCATTTGGGTCTCGCCATGGATAATGCCGACGGCCTATTTGTTCCGGTGATTCATGATGCACAAACCCAAAGTGACCAAGCTTTACGCGAACAAATCAACGCGTTTAAAATCAGCGTTCAAGATCGAACAGTACCTGCCGAGCAACTCAAAGGATCAACCATCACGCTATCTAATTTTGGAAAATTTTCAGGTCGTTTTGCAAGCCCTATTATTGTACCGCCAAGTGTTGCCATTCTTGCCGTCGGTCGTTTGTATGAAGGCGTTAAAAGCTGTGATGGAACCATCAGCTCTTGTCATCTGCTTCCGCTCTCTTTGAGTTTTGATCACCGCGCCGTCACCGGTGGCGAGGCCACTCGATTTTTAGGCGCCGTGATTGAGTCACTTAAATAAGCACGCGAACGCTTATCGATGCATGCTCTTTAAAACGTCAGTTTTTTAGACCATGCATTCGAATCTTGCTCAGATTGTTCAGATTGTTTGTCATTCGCTGGTAATACAGCAACATCAGCAGTAGCATCATCTGACACACCCACTATTTTTTTCATATTCTTATGCTGTTTTTGCATTTTAGTTGTTGAAATATAATCAAACAGAGATAATCCTTGACTGCCTGAAGAATCCTTGGTGTATTTTAGCGCAACAGTGTTATTTTCTATCGCTTCCTGTGATTTGCCATGGATACACGCAAAGCCCATGTTTTCATAATTATCCAAAGTAACGTTAAGCGCTGTTCTTAGGCTTGTGGAAGCCTTATATGAAGCAGGCGCTATCTTCAAACCCAATTCCGCATAAAATAGGTTGATCGCTTGTTTTAAACGCTCAAGGGCATGTATTTTTCCATAAGAACCCGTATTGTCGGGCATCAAATGGATATTTAAACATAAATATTCACCAGATCCCCGCTCATCCGTTTGACAGAGAAACTTAATTTCAAAATGACTTGAACTCGTTTTAAACGCATTACCTTGGCGATGAGATACGCTTTCATAACCGGGATTGCAGGCTACCCCAATCGAGTCATAAACATAATGCAGGCCATCCACTTGAAAACCATCAGGAAACTGCGCTAATTTAAGCAACTTTAAAAGCTCTGGGCTTGCAAGAAGCCCTGTAGCTTTATCTCCATGAAGTGTACATTTAGATGTACACTGTAATTCACCATGCGTAAGATAAGATAACAAATCTTCCGTTTTCCAAGAACAAGGATCCACAGAAATACTGAGATTTAATTTACGTGTGTTCTGATAGGTCCGACTGTAATCATTCAAGTCTAAGCCCAAAAAAACATCGGAACTCACGCCATGAAAGCGTTGGTTATTAAAATTAATATCTACACCCCCGCTCTTAGGATGAAGTCTAACTAAATTAGAATTCGATGGTTTATTTTTTTGACTCGAACTGAACACGATTAATCCTTAGAATTTAAAAATTAATCGTATTATATCAATTTTTTTTCTAATTACTACACTCAAGCATCTTTATTATACAGATTAAGTGCAAAATAAAGATGCTCAATGATCAAGATCATTCAAACGTCAAATCATCACGAATACCTTGATCGGCTTTAAAGCGTTCACCGTATTGCGTTTCAAGTTCTTCGAACGATGAGTTTAATTTACCATGAAAATACTCCTTAATTTATGGTTTTTTAGCAATAGAAATCCC
>JAACPN010000081.1:0-21655 GCA_009995425.1 Legionella sp.
TGAAAGGGTCTTTATGTTTTGCCACGACCTCTCGATTAGCCTGCGCTGCCTCTCCGGTCAAAAGACCTGCGGAGTGGAGGGTTTCAAGAGCGAAAGCAACGCTGAAAGGGTCTTTATGTTTTGCCACGACCTCTCGATTAGCCTGCGCTGCCTCTCCGGTCAAAAGACCTGCGGAGTGGAGGGTTTCAAGAGCGAGAGCAACGCTGAAAGGGTCTTTATGTTTTGCCACGACCTCTCGATTAGCCTGCGCTGCCTCTCCGGTCAAAAGACCTGCGGTGCTGAGGGCTTTAAGAGCCCTAGCAACGTTTTTAGGGTCTTCATGCTTTGCCACAGCATTAAAGTTAGTCTGCGCCGAATCTCCGGTCAAAAGACCTGCGGTGCTGAGGGTTGCAAGAGCGAGAGCAACGTCTTGAGGGTCTTCATGCTCTGCCACAGCATTAAAGTTAGCCTGCGCTGCCTCTCCGGTCAAAAGACCTGCGGCGTGGAGGGTTTCAAGAGCGTAAGCAACGCTGAAAGGGTCTTGATGCTCTGCCACAGCCTCTCGATTAGCCTGCGCTGCCTCTCCGGTCAAAAGACCTGCGGCGTGGAGGGTTTCAAGAGCGTAAGCAACGCCGCTAGGGTCTTTATGTTTTGCTAAGATATTAAAGTTAGCTTGCGCCGAATCTCTGGATAAAAGGCCTGCGGCGTGGAGGGTTTCAAGAGCGCGAGTAACGCCGATAGGGTTTTGATGTTTTGCTAAGATATTAAAGTTAGTTTTCGCCGAATCTCTGGATAAAAGGCCTGCGGTGCGAAGGGTTTTAAGAGCTAGATTAAGGCTTGTGTTAGAAAACTTTGTAAGTGAGCTAAAAAGCCAGGTATGAAAAAACCAGGTATGATTTATATAGGCTTGATAAATATCAAATGCGTGTTGGATTAATAGGTTAGAGCCATCACTATCAATGTTATTGAGTTGAGTCGCAAGCGCACGTGGAAAAAATAGCTTACTGTACCAAGGCAGATTATCGTAATCATTTTTTAACTGAACAAAAATAGTTCGATTGTTATCAGATAAAGTTGGCATATTCTGTGCTCCAGTCAATGGTTAAGCATGCTCTCGGTTATCGTGAAGATGCTCTCTTATAAATCTAAGTGTAGCATATAAAACTAAATGTAGCATATAAAAGCTGATAAGTTATTCTGCTTATTCTTCATGTGTCGTCCTTTGTATGGAAGTCTTGTTTTTTGAATTTTTCAATTTTCCTTCGTTTGCTATACGTAAACAACTAATTTAACTCTACATTAACGTAGGCGGAATTCTCCATCCAGAACGTGTAGCGTTTGGGTGGCGATGGATAGCGTATCAATTGTTGCATCTTTTGTCCTCCTTTGTTATTCTTTTTCCGTACTGTGGTGGCAGGAAATGCTATGTCTGTAATGTGAACCCGTATAATAAGACCGTCAGTACCGGTGTTATATCCAAAAGGCTCCCACTTGGGAGTGGGTCGGACGAAGCCCCCATCCAGAATGACTTAGTCATTTGGTGGAGGGTGTTTCACTACAGTCAGAGGTAGCTAATCTATCGGTGAAATAGGACGTTACCATATCCGAAGGGCGCAACATGTTGTAAAATGCTCGTAAGTTTTTAGCAAGGCATGAGCATGGATAGACAAGTCCTTTTTTTTAAAAAAATTTATACAAAATTACCTGTTGTACTTTTTGATATTTTAGCTATTTCGTTGGCTTGGTGTGTTGCCAATGCGTTTCAGTTTAATTCACGTGTTTTATTTCAAGCTTGGCTGTTGCATAGCGCATGGAAGCCCTTTGTTGTTTTGTTGGTGATTCAAGTTTCGTGTTATTACGGTTTTAAAGTTTACCGCGGTTTATGGCGTTTTTCCTCATTGGGTGATCTGGTACGTATTTTAAAAGCCGTGTGTGTCGGAACGTTAATCGCATATCCTGTTTTTTATACTTTATCATGGCTACACACCATGCCACGTACGGTTTTGCCGTTGTATGGTTTGTTATTGATGGGGTGCTTATGTGGTGCACGGCTTGCGTTACGTCATCATTGGGATAATCAAGGCAAACCGTTGGATGCCGATGAGGCGATTCAACGTGTGCTTATCGTGGGGGCAGGGAATGCCGGTGAAAGCCTAGTACGAGATTTGCAACGAACACATGAATACTTGCCGGTTGGGCTGGTCGATGACGACAAAAAAAAATATGGTCTCGAAGTGCATGGCGTACGTGTGCTTGGAACGATTCCAGAGCTCTCGGAACTTGTCACGCAATACGCAGCGGATTTAATTTTTATTGCGCTGCCTTCAGCGGGCTCAGCAGATATGCGGCGGATTGTGAATTATTGTGAAACTTCGGGTGTGCCTTTTAGAACCTTGCCGAGCCTTCAAGCGCTGGTATCGGGACGTGTGGAGGTCAATGCGCTTCGAACCGTCAATATTGGTGATTTACTCGGGCGTGACCAAGTTCAGCTTGAGTGGGATAAAATTGAAGCGGGTCTTCACGGACGTTGTGTTTTAGTGACCGGTGCGGGTGGTTCGATTGGTTCAGAATTATGTCGACAAATTGCGGCACTTCAACCCAACATGCTCGTGTTGTTTGATAGCAGCGAGTCCAATTTATATCATATTGAACTCGAGCTTCGCGCATGTTTTCCAAAACTCGCGATGCACATGGTTTTGGCAAGTGTGGTGGATGTGGTTGCCGTGAACGAAGTTTTTGAGCGTTTTAAGCCTCATGTTGTGTTTCATGCGGCGGCTTATAAGCATGTACCCATGCTTGAAGAACAAGTGCGTGTGGCGGTCTATAACAATGTGATCGGTACGCAGGTGGTGGTGGAAGCCAGTCTCGCGGTCAATACCGAAAAATTTGTTTTGATCTCGACCGATAAAGCGGTCAATCCAACGAATATCATGGGAACAACCAAGCGTATTGCCGAAATTTATTGTCAAAACCTAAATCAGCGGGTTGATACGCAGTTTATTACGGTACGGTTTGGTAATGTTCTAGGCTCGGTCGGCAGTGTGGTGCCGTTGTTCCAAAAGCAATTGGAAGCCGGGGGGCCGCTTACGGTCACGCATCCAGACGTTAAGCGCTACTTTATGACCATTCCTGAGGCCAGTCAGTTGATTTTGCAAGCGATGGTGAAGGGTGAAGGGGGTGAAATTTTTATGTTAGATATGGGTGAGCCCATCACCATTACCTATTTGGCTGAGCAAATGATTCGTCTTGCTGGAAAAAAACCGGGCGAAGATATTGAGATAAAATACACGGGCCTGCGTCCAGGTGAAAAGCTGTTTGAAGAATTATTTCATGCGTCGGAGCCTTTGGTTCAAACGACCCATGAAAAATTATTTAAAGCACGGTTTCGTGAGATCAATTGGCATGAGCTGACCCAAGCTTTGCGCATGATGCACCATGCATGCCAAACGTACCAAACGGATGAGTTGATTATTTTGATCAAAAGCTTGGTCCCTGAGTTTTCTTCTGAGCAGTATGAAAACGTATAACATGATAGGTCTACGAGGTTTTTCGTTTGTTGAAGTGTTGGTCTGCTTGATGATTATTTCCGGAACTTCGCTTGTTTTATTTAAGCAGCAAATGCAGCTGAGTCACTCAGTGCGTAAAATAAAGTCAGATATGGCTGCGTTACTTGTTTTAGATAATGCACGAGAACAGTGATGTACCGTAGGGTTACTGGATTTAGCTTAACCGAGTTACTGGTAAGTTTTTTTATCTCGACGCTTTTGATTTTGATTTTAACCCAACATCTTTTATCGATGAGTCGTCAGCATCATCATGTGCATGCCGCGTTAGATCAAGCCATGGAGTTGCAATGGGTGTTGGACGTGATGCGCGACAGGGTGCACCATGCGGGGTTTACACCGTGTCGTCGACTGGATCACCTCATCACCACGGATACACGCGATCTGCCAGAACCACTGTTTCCTATCGAAATAAGTCCAAACGATCCAGCTAAGCTCTATATTCGCAAAATGAACGAAACAGCGCTTACGCAAATCAGTATTAAAACTAATACGATGATTTTTATGGATAAATCCGTGAGCTTAAAACCAGACCGTCCTATATTAATCGCTGATTGTACGCATGCCGAGGTCCATGATATCACGAGCATTGAGGCTGCACGTGGGGGGAAGCTCGTGACGCTGAAAAAACCGCTGGTGTTTGAATATGAGCCATCTGTATATGTCGGTGAATGGATGTCCGAGTCTTTTTATTTTAAGCATGGCTTCATGTATAAGCAGCATCGTGCAGATAAGCTCACATCTCAAATCAAGCATATTAAATTTGAATTAAATCATCATGAAGCTTATCCAGTATTGAGCATGCAATTTGTTTTAGATAACGGTACGTCAGATAGTTTTCAAGCAAGGGTTCGTATGCCATGAGAGAACGTTCACAAGGCATGATATTGCTAACAACGTTGATTATGTTAGCTTTAATCGCGTCGCTCTTGTTTTCGATGATGCGGGCGACGTGGATATATCAAAAACTTGCTCGCAAAACGCAAGCATCTCATGCAGCTTTTTATGCTTTAGAAGGCGCTGCGCAGCATCTTCTGGCTTTAGATTTTAAGCGCATATCAAAAATATGTATAAAAAAAACACGTGATGTGAATCAGCCGTTAAGCATCTTGCGTTTAGAGCAAGGCTGCGAATTGAGTTATAAAAACCAAGCGTATCGTTATGCACTGGCTGATTTGGGGGTATTTTCTTGCAGCCATCATTGGATAATCGCGGTAACAGCGCCTGAATTAGGTCATGAAATCTTAAGCATCCGTGTCGCAACACCCGTAAGTAAAAAAACAAAGGCCTGTAAAACAGTCTCAAAAATAGATACGGGTGTTTTAAGTTGGCGTTACCTAGCCGATTGATGAAAAAGCTTGGCTTAACCCGGTGACAAGTTAGTTTATTATCTGTATCATGTTAGAACATATTTTCAATGCTTTTAGGAATGTTTGGATGTCGGTTAATAATCAAGAGAAAACAAGACCCTGGTGGTTGAATACGCCTGTGCTTTATACAGCCATGATTTTACTGGGTGTGCTCAGTGGTTTTTCAGATATTCCTGTATTAAAAGCTACAGGTTTGTTTGTTGCGGATGTGTTTATTCGTATTTTTAAATGCATTAGTTTGCCGATTATTGCTTTGTCTATTATTGTGACGTTAGCGCATTATCGATCAGAAGGCATCATGAAGCGCGTGTGGCGTCGCACCATGTGCTACACCTTAGGCACAACGCTCGTTGCTGCGAGCATTAGTTGCATATTATATGTATTGATTCATCCGACACTTGTGTCTACGGGGAGCGATGTTGTCGGTGCCTTGCCAACAGCCGGCATGAAATATTTAGATCACGTTGCCCATTTGATTCCAGAGAATGTTTTTGCGCCGTTTCTTGAAAATCAAGTGTTGACGGTTTTATTTTTGAGTATTGTGATCGGTGTTGCGATTCGCTCGATTCCTGATGAAGAGGCTCGTCAAACCATCACGCATTTTTTTCGTGGTGCGCACGGCATGATGATGGTGATTACGCGCTGGGTGATTTTAATTATTCCTGTAGGATTATACGGTTTTATTACATCAACCGTGGTTCAAATGCGAAGCGGAGGAGATTTAAAAGGTATTGGTGAATATTTACTGGTGATTGTGTTGGCGAATTTGATTCAAGGTTTTGTTGTGCTGCCTCTGTGGTTAAAATACCAAGGGATCAAGCCGTTTGACACCATGCGACGTATGTTACCGGCATTGTCCCTTGCTTTTTTTAGTAAGTCATCGGTCGGATCGTTACCCGTGACCATGGATACCATGGAGCAAAAACTGGGTGTTCGCCCTGAAATAAGTCGCTTTGTGTTACCACTTTGCACCAGCATTAATATGAATGGCTGCGCGGCTTTTATTTTCGCAACGGTGGTTTATTTGATGCAAAATCATGGGATCACACTGTCGTTGCCTGCGATGGGTTTATGGATCGTCGTTGCAACGGTTGCCGCCATTGGTAATGCTGGAATTCCCATGGGATGCTTTTTTCTGAGTGCGAGCTTGCTTGCCAGCATGAATGTGCCGATTACGCTGATGGGTATTATTTTACCGTTTTATAGCCTGATTGATATGGTTGAAACATCGCTTAACGTTTGGTCTGATTCATGTGTGACCAAGGTTGTTGATGAGCATATGCTGGATGTGGTTGATGCTCAAAAGCAAATGGCTTAGATCGCTATGGAAAACCATGATATACTGCGCGCAGCCACAAACTGCGGTTTTTCTTAATCGCCAATTATGCTAATGTATGCTGCAAATAAATTAGACATGGTGAAGCGGTGAAACAAGGGTATAGATGGGTCTATGATCCGCAAAGTGGTGGAACTAAAATATCCGAAAATAATAAATGGATGTTCCGTCAGCAAGCAGAGAAATTTGCTAAAGAACGCCCATGGTCTTCAGAGTATGACCTAATAGTGCGATTTAAAAGTCAATTTTGTTATCTTGATGGCTTTAAAAAAGGCGAAACTAGAGCCTTTCCAATCGGTCGTTTACGTTATTTTAGAGAAAATGTATGGAGCTTGGCCTTTTATACATATAGTAATGAAACCTACCAACCTTGTGTCTTCCAAAATGGGAAATGGGAAGGTACCTTGGAGGAAGGAATTATGGTATGTGAAATGCATCTGGGTGATTAAGCAGCTTTACTCATCTCAGCAACACAGGTTGTCTTATCGCTCACGACCATCCCTGTCTTGTCTTTTTTTAATGAATTCAATCGGACTCTTGTTATTTTGCCAGAGGCAGATGCCTGTTTTATTTGTTCTTCCGTAAATAATTGAAATTTGAGCGTTAACAACGAATCCAATTGCTTGCGATGAGAAATGTGCATGGTTGTCAAAAAATGGCTAATAGCACCACTGAATTCACTGAAGTTTTTGTAGTATTTTGAATAAAGGCACTCGTTTTTCACTAATTTCCATAAGCGCTCAATTAGATTGAGGTTGGGTGAGTACGGGGGTAAAAATAAGAGCTCTATCCCCAGAGTTTCTGCTAGGTCCATGACTAATTTACAGCGCTGATACCTCGCGTTATCTAATACAAGCGTAATGGGTAACGCCGTGGTCGTAGCTAGCTTTTTTAATAATTCACATACTTGAGTAGATGTAATATACGCATCATTGGTAATGGTAACCAATTCTTTGGTGACGGCATTCAGCGCACCCAAAACATTAAAACGTTGGCGCCCAGATGGCGTGCGCACGAAAATTCGTGTAAAACTCCAAAGATAGCCCAAAAAGGCACCCAGCACAAAATGAGCAGCATCGACAAAATAAACAGCACGTTTCCCCTGCTTTGCTTCTTCTAATTTCGGCTGTAATTTTTCGTCATGAAATTTTTGTTGCGCCTCAATATCAACTTTTGCAGGTATGCTGCCAACTTTACGCCAATCCATGCCTAATTTTTTTAAATAAGCGCGCATCTGGGTATTTTTTATTGTGATGCCTGTGAGCTCTTCCACTTCTTTGCAGGCTTGTGCAATACCTGCAACGTCTGTAATTGCCCTTGTTCAGCAGCTGATAGTCCTACGTGATACATCAACAATCCATTGCATGTTAAGATCGCAATATGATGATCCTTTTTTCAGGAAAGTCAACAACCTAAAACCGCAGTTTGTGGCCGCGCGCAGTATAACGTCCCCTGTATTTGCTAATCCTGATCCCAGCGTTACCTTACAAACGGAATCACTGGGTCATCCCTACGCGCAACCTTTCAAGGTTACGACGATTTTTAGTGAGCCTGTGACCGGTTTTACGGAGTCAGACGTTAATATTGTCAATGGCACCGTCTCTAATCTGGTGAACCGATGTAATACGGTTTTCACGATGACCGTAACCCCAACATTCCCAGGGCCTATTCAGTTGTTTGTGCCGAGTAAAGTTGTGAAATCATTGACAACGGGTTCTTTTAATATGGCATCGAATAAACTCAATGTGATGGCTTTAAATCCTATTTTGAATCCTTCGGCGAATTTTGATTTATCCCTGTGGACGCTTATTTTACCGCTTCCATTAGGCGATATCGATGGTGCGATGACCATAAGCTCTAACACGTTGAACGGGCATCCCCAGTTAAATACGGGCTATTCAGAGCCGCCTTATTTTTTTACAGATGAAACCACAGGATCGATGGTTTTTTTTGCACCGCTCGGAGTGAGTTATCAGAATATTTACCCGACGCTCCTCATGCTTGGACGTTAAAGACCTACACAAGCAATACACTAACAGCATCCGTATTAATCACTCAAATGCCGCCTTCAAAGAAAATTGTGATCGGAAAAATACAAGATAAGGGCAATCCTGATGATTCAGGTCAAGTCGTGGGAAGCAAAACGTTAGTAAAAATATACTACGATCTCAATCAATTAGACCCAAATGATCATCATTGCAATGGGTGTATTTATGCTAGAATACGCCAGGCTCCAGCACAAGATCTGTTTTTAAAAACGGTGACATTAGTGAATAATGTGCCTTTAAATAAGTTGTTTATTTATAAAATTACCTTGCTGAATGATGGTGCATTACGCATTAACCTGCATGTGGGTGGTACAACAGCGCATAATGCGTCAACGTCGTTTAATTTAAATACTTCACCTGACAATACCGTAGGGTGGGGAACACAGGAATTGTTTTTTAAAGCCGGTGTTTATGTGCAGGATACCGGCACGTCTAATTCCGTAGGGGGGGCGGCTAAATTTTATTCTTTACAAATAAAACACACGATCTAAGCGTACGGGCCCAATATTTTTTATCATGATTTTTAATGCAACTTACAGGTCTCTTTCAGCCTCCACTGCTGCACTTCAGATCTGAAAAGTCGGGGGTATACGATTGATGTGATTGATGATAAGGAAGTTCGCGCTTAATTTGAACTTAATCATTTGGTATGATATAATTTTGATCTTTTTATTTCGTATGTATTTTGGGCAAGTGTACAATGAAGCGAGTTTCAAATGATTCAGGTAGTTCACGTTTTTTTGGTGTTAAACGGTCAAAAAACGACCAAAAACAATTTAATTCGGCTATAAATACGCTTGTTCCTCAACGTGAATTTCATGCAACCCCTGAAAATATTACGGTCTTAATTGAGTCACTTGACCAACCATGCTTAAGAAAAAATGCCTTAAGTGAATTGGCCAGATTATCGGCATCTTTAACCAATCATACGATTATCCGTGAGTCCGGTGCTATTGCTCAGTTGATTTCTTGCTTGCAATATGATGAAGGCGCACTCCCAGCCATTATTGGGTTATCTAAAAATACGGAAAACCATGCGGTTATGCATGCGAATCGATGCGTTGAAGCGCTAGTTCAACGGACGCTAAGTCAAAAAAATGCAAATTCGCTAACTGCGGTTTTATTTTTATTTCAAAATGAAGCGTATAGGCAGGATATTGTCAGTAAGACTCCATGTTCAGTGATCGGTGGATTAATTCGGTGTGTTTGTAATCATCATCAAAGCGTTTCCTTGGATAAAGCCGCTTTAAGCCTATTGTGTGAAATGAAGCTAGAGGAAGCGGATTTAAAAAGGGTTAGATCAAACGATGGGATTAACACACTTGTAAAAAGTTTAATGAATCTCGAGCTACGAGGGCTAGCCGTTAAATTACTGCTTGAGTTGGTGAAAGATTCTCTCAATCTGCAGAACTTATTTGATGCTAATGGCATGACCCATTTAAGATCTTTGCTTACGGATAACGACAGTCAAACGCGAGATGATGCAGTAAGCTTGCTGCAGGCGTTGCAAGCTCATCAACGTGCATCAACGTTGACATCCATTCCGTATGAATCCCTTCACTTCACAGTAAAAAAATTAGGTCAAGGAAGCTTTGGTCAAGTTGTGCGGGGCGAATGGTTACATCATACGCCTGTAGCGATTAAAATACTGTCTAATGACGAAGCAAGCCATCGTGAAGCTATCTTGCACAGTAGCTTAAATCATCCGAATATTGTTGCTTTGTATGGCGTTTATCAAGCACCAGGGCAATACGGTTTAGTCTTAGAATTATTGTCTGATAGCTTATTTCAAGTCATTAAGCGATTAACGCCAAAAAAAAGGCAAGCCTATGCGATGGATATTAGTCGTGGCTTAGCTTATTTAAATACCGAGTTGGTTGTGCATGCAGATTTAAAGCCGCAAAATATCTTGGTCGGGGAAGGAAGAGCTAAACTTGCTGATTTTGGTCTTTCTAGGCGTTTATCGAGTAAAAGTGAGTTGATGACAGGACAGGTGACTCAAGTGTGCACATGGGAATATGCAGCTCCTGAGGTTGTGCAATATAACCAAGCAAGTTTTGCGTCCGACGTTTGGTCTTTCAGTATGGTTTTGTGGGAAATGGCGATGGGTCAATGGCCTTATAACGAATGCAATAATACGAATGAAGTTAAGCACCGTATTATAGTGGGTATCAAGCCGGGTGAGTTGCAGGCGGTAGAAGAAAAAACATCGAAGCCGTATGCTGATTTAATTGCTGCATGCTGGGAGGATCGGGCTGAACGTCGCCCCAGTATTCAGTCTGTAGTAGATAGTGTGAGTCGCTTACCTAAATAAACCCTCATGCTGAAGCTTATTGTAATTTATATAAAAACTAAGGCATATTAGTTTTTATATATTTATAATTTTATAATAAGGTTGAAAGCGTATGTTGGATTTAGTCATGAAGTCTCAACCGGATGATGAGACCTGTGGGCCAACGTGTTTAAATGCAATATATCAATACTATGCTCTTCAAGAACCCTTAGAACATACGATTTCAAGTGTGAAACGTTCGCGTTCCGGTGGAACGTTGGCGCCTCTGTTAGGCACTCATGCACGCGATCGCGACTTGGATGCACTGATTTACGTGAATAATTTAGACGTGTTTGATCCAACTTGGTTTAAAAATCATACGGCCGATTCGGTTTATTTAATTAAAAAACTAGAAACGCAATTAAACTATAAAGATGATCCTGCAATACAAGAGTCGAGCCATGCTTACATTGAGTTTTTAAATAAAGGGGGGGCGGTACGATACCAAACGTTGACGGTTTCACTTTTAAAACATTTTTTCAAACAAAACATTCCACTTCTCACAGGCCTAAGTGCAACCTATTTATATAATAGTGCACGTGAAATCTTTACCCCGGATGGTCGTGCCAGCTATGATGACATTCGTGGAACGCCCTGCGGACACTTTGTCGTTTTATGTGGTTATGATGAAAAACATCGGCATATTATTGTTGCCGATCCTCATCGTGAAAATCCGTTGTCGCATAATAATTATTATAAAGTGAGCAGTTATCATTTAATTAATGCGATTCTTCTTGGTGTCTATACATACGATGCAAATTTACTTGTTATTTCTCAGAGAGATCGTTTATGCAAACCTTATTAGTCACGAATGAGCCGGAAGATTGGCAATTTCTTCAACCGTTAACCCAGGTTGTTTCAGCGAATGATTATTTATCGGATGCGATTTATCATACGAATACGTCGATTAGGGTGGTTAATATCTGCCGTTCGTATCATTACCAAACACTGGGTTACTACGTATCGCTTTTAGCACAAGCTCGGGGTCACAAAGCCATTCCTTTGGCGAGTAATATTCAAGACGGTTTAATTAATCGTTTATCCAAACATCTGACGCATGCCATTGATGAGGAAATCCAGCATAGTTTACGTTATATCAAAGGTGATGAGTTTATTTTTAGCCTGTATTTTGGTCGAAACATGGCGCATTCACATGATAAGCTGGCTAAAAAGTTACAAGACTTATTTCCGTTTCCTCTGATCCGCTTTACTTTTGTAAAAAATACGAAAGGTAAATGGCGAATCAAGACACTGGTCCCACTTGCTGCAAAAGACATTCCGAGTAACCATCAGGCATTTATGGAGGAATCAGCCCAGGCTTATTTTTCTAAAAAAAGATTTCATAAGTCCCGTAAAAAACGTTGGCTTCATGATATGGCTATCTTGGTTGAGCCGGGTGAAGAAAATCCACCTTCAAATCAAAAAGCAATAGAATCATTTATAGCTGCTGGTGAGTCACTTGGATTGCATGTTGATTTAATCGATAAATATAAATTAAATTCCATCGCAGAATATGATGCGCTGTTTATCCGAAGAACCACGGCCGTTGATAATTACACGTATCTTTTTTCGAGACGTGCAGCCGAAGAGCGCCTGGTTGTGATCGACGATCCTGAATCCATTGTTAAATGCACGAATAAAGTGTACCTCACCGAGCTTATGAACAGCCAAGGCGTGCTTTCACCCAAAACGGTCTTTCTGAGTAAATATGACACCAAGCTACCTGAGCTTAATTTTCCCTGTGTACTCAAGCAGCCTGATAGTGCCTTTTCACAGGGTGTTTCGAAAGTTGCTGATCCTGAATCTTTATTGAGTTCGTTGAAAGAGTTATTTAAAAAATCGGATTTAATTTTGGCTCAAGAGTATATTCCAACAACGTTTGATTGGCGTATTGGTGTGTTAGATCATAAGCTACTTTTTGCATGTAAATATTATATGGCTAAAGACCATTGGCAAATTTACAACTGGAAATCAGAGGACGAGGAAGAAAAAGAGGGGAATTTTGATACCGTCGCGTTAGACGAAGTTCCTCCAGGTATTATCAAAACAGCATTAAAAGCAACACGAGCGATTGGTGATGGGCTTTATGGTGTTGATATTAAAAGTGATGGGAAAAAACATTATGTGATTGAAGTGAATGATAATCCTAATATTGATTATGGTGTTGAAGATCAAATCATGGGAGAGGCACTGTATACGCACATTATGTCTGTGTTTTTAGAACGTATTCGTAGGAAGCATGGTTATGTCTGATTATTCTATTTTTTCGGTTCTTGGTCTCGAAATTGAATACATGTTGGTGGATAAAACATCTCTGAACGTTCAGCCCAAAGTGGATGTTGTTTTAGAGCAGTTAGCAGGAGAGCTCGTCAACGAAGTGATCTTAGGTGAAATAGCCATCAGTAATGAGTTGGTGATGCATGCGATCGAATTAAAAACACATGATCCGATGCCACTGAATACCGATTTGGCTTCGTTATTTCATAGCACACTATTAAGCTTGATACCCCTATTAGATAAGCATGATATACAATTATTACCGACAGGGGCTCATCCATGGATGAATCCATGGCTCGAAACTAAGCGTTGGCCTCACGGTGATAAAAAAATTTATGATACCTATGATGCTATTTTTGATTGCCGAGGGCATGGCTGGTCCAATTTGCAAAGCATGCATGTGAATTTACCGTTTGCTAATGATGAAGAGTTTTGCCACCTCCATTCGCTCATACGCCTTATTTTACCGCTGATTCCTGCTTTAGCGGCGAGTACGCCGCTTCTTGACGGCAAAAGAACAGGGCGCTTGGATTCGAGACTTCATTTTTATAATACGAATCAACAGTGTATTCCTGAAATTTCGGGCAATGTGATTCCAGAGTTTGTTCGTAGCCGAGATGAATATGAAGATATGATTTTGAAACCGATGTATCGTGCTATTCATGCGTTTGATCCAGAGCGAGTACTGCAAGAAGAGTGGTTAAATTCGCGCGCGGCGATTCCAAAATTTGAACGGATGTCGATTGAAATTCGTATCACCGACACACAAGAATGTGCAATAGCAGATATTGCCATTGCAAAAGCGATTTATTATATTTTGAAAAATTGGTATGAAACATCAGATATTCATATCAAAAAACCATGTTCCACCCAAATATTAAGATCGGTGTATGATCAAACCATCGAAAAAGGCTTTGCGACGGTGGTGGATGATAGCCGTTTGTTAGCTTCATGGAACCTGCCAAAGCGTACACTCAATGTTCGCGAAATTTGGTCGATGTTATTGGAGCGTGTTGCACCCAACCTCGATGATGCTTCACAACATGCGATCGAACATATTTTAAGGCATGGTAACTTGAGTGAACGCATTCTACGGGCATGTTCGGGTGCCATGAATCAAGAAGCCATGCAGCGTGTCTATCGAGAACTAGGCGATGCTTTGTTAGAAAACAGGCAATATTTATGAAATTAATCATCAGCTGCGAGCACGCGAGCAGTGCTATTCCATCGGATTATCAGCATTTATTTAAACATGCTGGGCATGATTTAATAACGCATAAAGCCATTGATTTTGGTGCGAAACATCTTGCAGAAGCGTTGAGAGACGCTTTTCAATGCCCCTGTGTGCTTGCAGAAACGAGTCGCTTATTGATTGATTTTAATCGAAGCCTAACCAACCGGCATTGTTTTTCAGATTACACGTCTAAATTGAACGCTGAGCAAAAAAAATCAGTAATTGATACGTATTACAAGCCGTATCGTACAGATGTAGAAACTCATATTCATGAGGCTATTCAAAAAAAACAACGCGTTTTGCATCTTTCGGTGCATAGTTTTACACCGATTTTTGAGGGTGTGGTACGAAATGCTGATGTTGGTTTGCTTTATGATCCTCGCCGTACGCATGAAAAATCTTTGGCCGAGGCCTGGAAAAAGCATTTGGTGGGGGATGACGGGTTGTATCGTGTTCGCATGAATTATCCTTACCGAGGTTCAAGTGATGGGTTTACTTCGGCACTACGAAAGCAATACGATGATGAGCATTACATAGGACTTGAATTGGAAGTCAATCAGCGCCTTGTTATGGTTCATCCTGACCCTGAATCACTGGTGCAGATCACTGCACGTGTTATTCAAAGCCTCAAGACGGTTTTCTCTGATCATGGCGTTCCAGGTTCTCTTCCGTAGACGTAGAAGCTTCAAAAATACTAAGCCGAGAAAGACCAATGCTGGAGGTATTCGTTGATAAGCGCATCGCCAAATGGCCTTCAATGACTGATTTTGCATACTTTAATAAACCTGCATTTTTCGGCTCAATCTTTTCTCCGACGACCGCTACGGTGTGTTGTGTGTGGTTTAGTAATAATAATCCTTTGGTAAAAAAAGCACCTACATCAAGATTAATATGATTGGTAGTTCTTCGCACCGGTGTTGCTCGGTAGGGTTTTCTAGAGGCTGGGTTATCAATAATATTATGACCACAATAGACAACACAGGATTCAGGCGTGCGTGAATTTTGATTAAATTTATTTGGGCGCGCTTCCGTGATATGATATATTTCATCTTCACTTAACCCTTCATCGCGTTCAATTCTACCATCAAGAACTTCATCTGATAATGTTAAATCAGCATGAGCAACCCATGCAATATTTTCATCCTCGTTAATTTTAAGTAGATAAGGCAAGCTGCTAATATAATCTTCATAGATTATGATGTTATCAACGAGGTATTGAGCTCGATGTGTTGAACCGAATAATTCAGTCATAAATTTTTCAATATAGCGTTCGGATCTGACAAGTTCACTTCTGCATGAATAATGCAGACACCATGTTTGTAACTCATGGTTTTTTGTAGCATCAGGGTGTTTAAATATCCAGGAACCTCCATTTTGAATAAATCCCTTGAATGTTTTCATATCATCCATCGTAAGCGGAGCTTCTTGGCGTAGTCGTGCCAAAATTTTTAAAAAATACCTTTCATGATTTCCTTTGATCGCATAAATACGTGGTGCTGTACCCGGCTCAGCCGCATTTAACGTAATAATTTGCTCGAGTACGTCTGCACTACTCGGTTTTCTCGCGTCATTTTCTCCTCGATCGATTAAATCTCCTGCAATAATGAGGGTATCAGTCGGGTTTAACTGACTTAAAACCGTTTTAAAAGCACCAATTTCTCCATGCACATCTCCAATAATATAGACATTACCATGAGATGGATTGGATGTTAGTACGAAAAAGTCATCATGTGGCATAATATACGCTTCTTAAATTTAAATGGTTTGATATGATAAATTAAAGCACACTATGATCTTTAAGTAAAGACTTTACAAAGACTCCACATTTTTCGGTTTTGTCGAAAAAATTTGGTAAGCATCAATAAGCCTTATTTTGTCAATACTTATGCTGCGATGATCTTGCTCAATCCTATTATTGAGACAAGCGCTTGTGTCGCCGATTGGTGGATGTCATGGGGGCTAATTGAGCTTAGGATGGTGTATTCAGGTGCAGTTGTTTTAAAACTTCGTTGATTAAAATCAATCGTTGTTGATTGGATGATTGTAATTCGGGTATAAGTTTTACTAAAAATGGATCGTGATAGTCTAATAATGCAGCATCATATTCAAAATGAACACCTGAGAGTACGACGTGTCCTTGTGCGTAGTTTATCGCGATAATGGCAGGTTGTTGATTTGTATAATAACCTATGATGTTGGTGTTTTTAATTGTATCAGCGTGTTCAAAATACCCTCCACCATTATAATAGACAGTCGCTTCATTGAGGTTACTTAAGGTGAGCTTTACTTTAGCCGCGCGTGCACTGCTTTCAGTTTTATAATCATACGTAGAAAGTACGGGCCCAATCGCTTTACCTTGATAAAAGGCGAGTTCTCGTGCACCGAGTACTTCTAGTGGCCCCTCTTTATCAAATTCTATCTCTGATGCGGCGTAGTATGCGCCAGCACAAAGGCCTAAATAAGAACCTCCTTGTCGAACATAATTTTTTATATGTTGATTGCCCGCACCATTCAGTTTTTTTGTATAAGGCATGTCCGCACCACCAGGCATCACAAATAAGGCGGCATCACGGGACCAATCGTTTTTAATGACGCCCTTTGCATCAATGGTTTTCACAGTAAAAGATGAAGGTAAAGCCGTTTTGAACGTATGCATTGCTTGTAATAAAGCATGTGGGCTAACGCCCGTATCTTGATAGATATAAATCGTTTTCTTATTGAGCTTAGCAAAAGCTAACGGGGTAAAAAAAATGATGCTTAATGCATAAAAAATTAAAGGTAAACGATAAAACTTCATCTGAAAGGGCCTCTTGGGTGAGATTTGAGTGAGCATTTTTTTCTAATTAGAGTAAACGGTTTGCCTGAACGCGACAACTGGCTGTTTTGGGGTTTTGGGGTTTTGGGGTTTTGGGGTTTATACAATAGTACCCGTTAGCTTTTTTAGCAAGCGCTTCGCAATCTGATAATACATGTCAGCAAGCGCGTTAAGCTCACTCAACGTGACGTGTTCGTTGACTTGATGAATGCTTGCATTGATGGGACCAAGCTCGACGACTTCAACACCATAAGGCGCAATAAAGCGTGCGTCAGAGGTACCGCCGCTGGTTGAGCAGTCAGGGGCGTTGCCGGTTTGCTCTGTAATCACATCAACACAGGTGGTTAGCAACTCACCCGATTCGGTGATAAACGGTTTGCCACTCAACGTCCAACGTATATCTGCCGTTAAGTGATGTTGTTTAAAAAGCGTTTCGATATGTTTGATGATTTTATCAGCGGTTTGTTTGGTCGAATAGCGAAGATTAAATTGCAGGGTTAATTCGCCAGGAATGATATTATTCGCCTCACCGCCGGCTTCGATATGGGTGATTTGCAGCGTTGTGGGTGGAAAGTATGCGTTACCTGTATCCCAAGTATGTTGCACCAGCTCATTTAGGGCGGGAGCGAGCCTATGAATCGGGTTTTCAGCCAAATGAGGGTAGGCCACATGCCCTTGTTTTCCGTGAAAGCAAACATGTCCTGTGAGTGAGCCGCGGCGACCAATTTTAAGCGTATCCCCAAGTTTTGTATGGCTTGATGGTTCACCGACTATGCAATAATCTGGAGTAATACCTTGAGCTTTGAGTTCTGCCATCACATGCGGTGTGCCGTTGTCATAATCGTCGCCTTCTTCACCGCTTGTGATCAGAAAGCCTAGGCTTCCCGTAAATTTTGGATGCGAGTGAAGAAAACGCTCGGCTGCGACCAGCATGGCCGCAAGACTACCTTTCATATCGGCTACGCCACGACCCAATAATACATCGCCTTCAGTATGTAATACAAACGGATCGCTATGCCACTTTGCACGCTCACCAACAGGCACAACATCCGTATGACCGGAAAATATCAATAAAGGGCCTGTGGCTTCTGGGGTGGTACTGATGCGCGCAAATAAATTGGAAACCGGTGCTTTATCAAAACGTTGGCAGCTAAATCCTAAGGCTTCAAGATGCTTGGCTAAATAATCTTGGCAACCGGCGTCATCTGGCGTGATGGACTTAAAGGCCACAAGATCAGCGAGCAAGGTTTTGAGATTGAGCATATTACGCGTCTCGCAGGAGTTCGTTAATACTGACTTTGGCGCGTGTTTTTTCATCCACTTGCTTCACAATCACCGCGCAATAGAGGCTATGACTTCCGTCTTTGCTGGGTAGGTTACCCGGAACAACCACGGCGCCTGCAGGCACACGACCGTAGGTGATTTCGCCGGTCATGCGGTTATAAATTTTGGTGCTTTGTCCGATGAATACACCCATCGAAAGCACGGCATGATGCTCGACAATCACGCCCTCAACCACTTCAGAACGGGCGCCAATAAAGCAATGGTCTTCAATAATCGTCGGTTGTGCTTGAAGCGGCTCGAGAATACCGCCAATGCCAGCTCCTCCGGATAAATGCACGTGTTTACCGATTTGAGCACATGAGCCAACGGTTGCCCAGGTGTCTACTAGCGTTCCTTCGTCAATGTAGGCTCCGATGTTGACGTACGATGGCATGAGAATCACGTTTTTACCAATAAAGCTTCCATGACGTGCGATTGCATGAGGTACCACCCGGGTGCCTTGCTCGGCAAATTGCTCAGCTGATGTATCGGCGTATTTAAGCGGGAGCTTGTCATAGAAACGAGAAAAACCCGCGTCGATGACTTGATTGGGATAAGCTCTAAACGATAGTAAAATTGCCTTTTTTAGCCAGGTGTTCACCACCCAGTCACCGTTTTTTTGTTCGGCGACACGAAGTTCGCCTTGGTCTAAGCCGTTGTATACGTCTTCCAATGCATCAAGAAGATCGGCCGGAACATCGGTGGGTGAAAATTTTTCGCGTTCTTCAAAATAATGTTCAATGCGTTGCTCTAAAGAAGTCATGGTATATTATCCTAGTGCTTGTGTTAAGTCAGCTTTGAGATCGTCAATATGTTCTAACCCAACAGAAAGTCGAATCAGGCTGTCTTCAATCCCCAGGGCTTGCCGTTTTTCGAGGGGAATGGATGCATGGGTCATGATGGCTGGGTGTTCAATCAGGCTTTCGACGCCACCTAGACTCTCGGCGAGTGTGAAGAGTTGGCAACGTGAAAGCATGGCGATGGTTTCTTCGCGTGTGCAATCTAATATCACCGAAATCATGCCACCAAAAGCCTGCATTTGGTGCTTGGCAAGTTGATGTTGCGGATGGCTTTCAAGGCCTGGATATATTACGCGACGAACGCGAGGGTGCGCTTCAAGCCAAGTGGCCAGCGCTTCGGCATTGGTGCAGTGCCGTTGCATACGGAGCGATAAAGTTTTTAAGCTGCGTAAGACTAAAAAACTATCAAAAGGGGCGGCAATGGCGCCACAAGAATTTTGTAAATAAGCCATTTTTTCGGCTAACTCAGGATTATCGCCAACAACCACCACGCCGTTCACCACGTCGGAATGACCGTTGAGATATTTTGTGGCGGAGTGCACGACAAGATCAAAACCGTATTCAAGTGGGCGTTGAATCCATGGGGTTGCAAAGGTATTGTCGGTGACGGCAATGAGGTTATGTTTTTTTGCGATGGCACTAATTTTTTTAAGATCAACAATTTTTAATAATGGATTAGACGGTGTTTCTAACCAAATCATACGTGTATTCGATTGAATGGCAGCTTCAATCGCATCGATATTTTCCATATTAACAAATGAAAAACTAAGCTGGTTGGTACGTGTTTTGACTTGGTTAAAAAGCCGGTAGGTGCCCCCATAAAGATCATCCATGGCAAGCACATGGTCGCCTGCATCAAGCAGATCGATAACCGTGTTAATTGCAGCCATGCCTGAGGCAAAGGCAAAGCCACGTGTGCCGGATTCAAGATCGGCTATACAGGCTTCATAGGCTTCTCGCGTTGGATTTCTTGTACGCGAATATTCATAGCCCTGGTGTTCTCCAGGCGCTTTTTGTTGATAGGTGGATGTGGCATAAATCGGGGTCATCACGGCACCGGTGGTGGGGTCAGATGATTGCCCTGCATGAATGGCTCGTGTATCAAAATGTGTTTTTTCCATAAATTATTGTATTCGTTGGATGATCTATTAATTTAATTGATTTTATTATGGCATGGATGTAAAGCATGAACCAGCTTATACTACGGCTTGGCTATTGATTTTTTTCAAGATAAAATAAATTCACTGTTATTGTATGATATGGTCATATTTTGTAAGAGGCGTGCTAGGTGCATACAATGATTAAAGATGTTTTATCTCATGCAAACACGCCGAAAATACTGGCTCTTGCTCTAGGGTTCTTGCTTGTGTTGACGTGGGGGTTAGGTGTGCGCGAAGCATATCAATTGGATCGTGTCACCGAGCCTCATCATCAGCCTATCGTCAACATTGCGGAGCCGGTCAAGCAACCCAAGCAGCATAAAGCGGCGCAGGTGGCGTTGTTTGGCATGTACACGCCAGATGGTCTAGAAGGCATGGGCATTGAACAGTCTCACGTGAATGCATCAATTCTAGGAATTTTGTATTCTTCGAATGAAAAATCTTCCCAAGTGCTTCTTGAGGTTCCAGGGCATGAGAATAAAGTATTTAATGTTGGAGATACCATTCCAGGAGGGGCTGTGATTAAACGCATTACACCAGAAGGTGTTATATTTATGCGAGGCGGAGTCATGGAACGTTTGAGTTTACCTAAAAATAAACTCGACTTTGCGCCTCCAGAACAACCCATGGGTGAAAGGGGATAGTATGCGCCGTATGCGATGTTTTAAGTATTTAAAAATAGTTTTGATGAGTTTAGGTTTCTTAAGTTTAACCGCGTGCATGACCACGTCGTTGAATTTACGCCAAGGTATTTATAATTTTAAAGTTCAAAATTACCGTGAGGCGTTTATTCGCTTGGTTCCCGAAGCTGAAAAAGGGTGTCCCGATGCGCAGTATGCCGTAGGCTACATGTATTACTACGGCCAAGGTGTGGTCGAAAATAAAGAAAAAGCTTGGAATTGGATTCATGCTGCAGCAAAGGCAAATCAACCTGATGCGATTGCTGCGGTTAGACTGCTTCGGCAAGAGCGTGCGAATAATCGTTATGGCCAACCGGGTGAAGAGTTTTCGCTAAAAAATCCTCGATAATGGGGTAACCTAAGTTATGGGCATTAATAATGTATTTAAATGGATAAGGGTTTCTTCAAAAGGGCGAATGGTGATGCCATGTTCAGTGTATGTACGGTTCCCGCCGTACAGCATGTGACAGGTTGCTTCTGGGTAATCCTCTAAAAACGTTCGAAGACCTTTTAAATCGTACTGGGTAATGTTTTGTTTGCGCTTTATCTCAAATGCATGAAACCCGTTTTTTCCATATAACACAAAATCAACTTCTATTTGTGACGTTGTTCGCCAATATGATAGGGTATAATTTAATCCGAAATAGTCGTTTATCGCTTTGACTTCTTGTAAAAACAATGTTTCCAATGCGGCACCGTCCATTTCATCTCGTGAATCGAGGGGGCCTGTTGGTCGAA
>JAACPN010000081.1:21706-22592 GCA_009995425.1 Legionella sp.
ATAATCGTTTTGCTTTTTTAGTAAAAATAGGCAGCTTAAAAGAGAGCAATAGATCTTCTAAAATAGACACATAATTTTCTACGGACTTGCTGCTCACACAACAATCTCTAGCCATGTTGGCGTAATTCAAAATTGAACCTTGAGAAAAACTAATGACTTCAAGAAACTGACCAAACTCCTCTAGATTTCTTACTAAGCCCTCCATCTGAACTTCTTCTTTCATATAAAGCGCCAAATACGTTTTTAAATCGGCTGCTGGATCAGATGATCCATAAATCAAAGGCAACATTCCAAACACTAAGGCATTTTTCAACGAAAATTGTCGGCCTAATTCTATCGCCATAAAAGGATGCATGTGCGTTAACAAAGCCCGGCCAGCCAATAAATCCACACCTTCGCGCTTTAATTTTCTTGCGCTTGAACCCGTTAAAATAAATCGCCATCCTTTTTTTTCTTCAATCAAAATATGTATTAAGCTCAATAAAGCCGGCGCTTTTTGTATTTCATCAATAACAAAAATAACTTGATTCGAACCTTCAACAACCTCACGCAATCTTTCTGGAAAAGATTTATATTGACGATAGGTATCGGGTTCCAATAGATCAATAACAATAGCATCAGGATAATGTTTTTTAACCCAAGTAGATTTACCTGTTCCTCTAGGGCCAAAAATAAAATAACTCTTTTCCTTTGGAGGCATAAAAACACGAACCAAAGATTCCATTTTTCCTTCCTTTTTTGAATTAAGACTTCAGAAAAGAATATCACAAGAAGCGATTTAAACAAATGATTAACGTGAATTTTGGAAAAGAAAATACTAATATATTGAATAATAATGAATTTATTGTTTTAACCATATAAAATCAGGCAATGTCATCCCGCGCAC
>JAACPN010000082.1:0-8573 GCA_009995425.1 Legionella sp.
CTTTGAAGCCTTTGGGAGGCTCAGGTTCTTTAAGGGCTGCCAAAAGCTTGCCGACGTCACGTAACGCCGAGATATCGTTTTGCCCCATGGCGAGCGCTACACGTTCAACCGTACCAAACAGGTTGGTGAGGACAGGCATGGTATGGTGTTTGGGGTGCGTGAACAGTAAGGCAGGCCCACCCGCACGAAGTACTTTATCACTGACGGCGGTCATTTCGAGCACCGGTGACACAGGATAATCAATGCGGGTGAGTAGCTTGCGTGATTCTAAATGATTGATAAACTCACGCAAATCCTCGTACTTCATACGCTTATTCCTGACGCTTCATCGCGTCAAAAAATTCAGCATTGGTTTTGTGGTTTTTCATGCGCTCAAGTAAGAATTCAATCGCATCAGCTTCATCCATAGGCTGGAGAATTTTGCGCAGAATCCACATGCGTTGTAATTCTTCCGGTGAGAGCAGTAAATCTTCGCGACGCGTACCCGAACGGTTGATATTAATCGCAGGGAAGGTCCGTCGTTCAGAAATAGCTCTGCTGAGATGGATTTCCATGTTGCCGGTACCTTTGAATTCTTCGTAGATAACTTCATCCATACGAGAACCTGTTTCGACCATGGCGGTAGCTATGATGGTGAGACTACCACCTTCTTCGATATTACGAGCAGCACCGTATAAGCGCTTGGGGCGTTGAAGAGCATTCGCGTCTACACCACCGGTGAGGACTTTTCCAGATGAAGGAACCACGGTGTTGTAAGCGCGGGCAAGACGTGTGATGGAGTCGAGTAAAATCACAACATCGTGTTTGTGTTCAACTAAGCGCTTAGCTTTTTCGATGACCATTTCCGCCACTTGAACGTGGCGTTGAGCCGGTTCATCAAATGTACTGGCAACCACTTCACCATGAACGGAGCGTCGCATTTCTGTGACTTCCTCGGGTCGCTCATCAATCAATAGAACAATCAGATGACATTTAGGATAATTGCGCGCGATGGAGTGCGCAATGTTTTGAAGCATAATGGTCTTACCGGCTTTAGGTGGGGCCACGATGAGACCACGTTGGCCAAGGCCAAAGGGCGCTGTCAGGTCAATGACGCGTGCGGTTAAGTCTTCTGTACTGCCGTTCCCTTGCTCCATCACCAAGCGCTCAGAAGCAAACAGCGGTGTTAAATTTTCAAATAAAATTTTGCGTTTCGCGTTTTCGGGTGTATCCAGATTAATCTTGTCCACTTTAAGTAAAGCAAAATAACGCTCGTTATCTTTGGGTGGTCGAATTTTTCCAGAAACGGTATCGCCCGTACGCAAACCAAAACGTCTGATTTGGCTTGGGGAGACATAAATGTCATCGGGGCCCGCGATATAGGAGCTGTCGGCCGAGCGTAAAAAGCCAAATCCACCTTCGGGCAAAATTTCCACCACGCCATGGCCATAAATATCATCACCCTTGAGCGCTTTCGCTTTTAATATAGAAAAGACAATGTCTTGTTTGCGCATGCGGGAGGTGTTTTCGATTTTCGCTTCTTGGGCGATATTCATCAGTTCAGCAATAGGTAATCGCTTGAGTTCACTTAAGTTCATAGGTCTCGCTTGATGTGTTATTTCATTCGATGGAATGATTATCCAAAATTGTGTTACGGGGAGAGTTACTTTTAGAGCTAGCGCCCAAAAGTCATCCTTGGTCGAGCTATACAAATTCTTTTTGTATATTAACGGTTTTATTTGGAAAATGCTAGTCAAAATGTTATTTATATAAAATAAATTAAAATACATAAGGAGTGTGCGAGTATGTTTAAATCAGTAATGCGAGGTTGTGTTGCGTGTGGCTTGGCGCTATCGGTGATGGGGGCCTGTGCAGCCTCGTTTAATAGTACGCTTTATAAACCAGGCGATAAAAAGGATGAAAAACCTGAGAATGCGAAAGTTTATGCAGATGAGTGCCGTCGCTTGGCGCTCAAATTAGACTGGTTGGGTCGCTATCAAGACAGAACTGTGTGTACGCAAAGTTTACAAGGTGCAGAAGCTTATCTTGCGGGGCACTATATTGAAACAGGTGATGATGGTGAAGCCTATAAGCTCTTGGAGCATACGAAAGTGTTGGTTGAATATGCGATCGATTTAAATTGTTACGGTAAAGGGGATATGGAAACCGTAGCATCGGATATTGAAAAAATCATGGAGGAGATTAAGTTAAGATGATTTAAAATATAAAAAAAGCTTTGTTGCATACGTAACAAAGCTTTTTTATGGGGTTAAATATTGCTATCGATAAAAGCAACAAGTTGAGATTTCGATAAAGCACCCATTTTGGTCGCTTTGACTTGACCGTTTTTAATCAACAGTAAGGTAGGAATGCTCATGACACCATATTTTGAAGGTGTTTCTGGGTTCTCATCAATGTTGATTTTTGCAAAAGTAACGCTGCCGCTATAACTTTCTGCCGCTTCTTCAAAGGTTGGAGCAAATGCTCGGCATGGCCCACACCAAGGAGCCCAAAAATCGATAAGTACAGGTTGAGTAGCATTTAAAACTTCAGTTTCGAAGTTGTCGTCGGTAACCGTTTTAACGTGATTGCTCATGAAAGAACCTCATTTAATTATAATAATTCTTGTTTTTTGATGGTCCGCAAGAGGCCATATTTAAAAAACAAGCCCGGAATCAAGTACTTAAGTATAAACTAGTCCGGAAGCTGACAGCCTATTATAGATCACCCAGAAGCGCTTGCAAGACACTGAGTGCTGCAATTGTTGCAGTTTCGGTGCGTAAAATGCGAGGACCGAGCTTAATACTCTGGAATGACACAGCTTTTGCTTGTTTAATTTCGCTCGGATCTAACCCCCCTTCGGGCCCAATCAGCAAAGCAAGATCGCCTTGTTTTGCCGTACTTTTTTTCCATGCGTGCTCAGCCAAAGGATCGAGCAGGTACTTGGTTTGTGCAGAACAGGTTTCGAGGTAGTTATCAAACGAGCAGGGCGGATGGATCGTCGGAATAATATTACGGCCGGATTGCTCACAGGCGCTGATTGCAATGGCCTCCCACTGAGCGTGTTTTTTAGCCAATTGCTTCGTGTCACGACGTACGGCCCCGTGTTGCGTGTGTAACGGCGTGATGCTTGTCACACCCAACTCAACCGCTTTTTGAATAATAAAGCTCATGCGATCGCCTTTGGCGATGCCTTGGGCAAGATGTATTTTACAAGGCGATTCGCGATCAAATGGTTGGACGCTTTCAATACGTACAGTCACATGGCGCTTGGTGGCCCCCGTTATCATGGCGGAATACTCACGGTTATCGCCACAAAACAGCGTTAAAATATCACCTGGATGCATCCGAAGTACGCGTGCAACGTGTTTGCTCTCGGCTTCTGATAATTCAACCAAGTCATGAAGGTTATAGACACCTGGATGATAAATACGAACGGTTCGCATAAGAAAAAATCCTGCTTGAATTTAAGTATATTTAAGTAGTGTATACCAATGTCACTCAATCCGTTATTCTATTGGGCTATAAAAATTAGGAGTTTATCATGAGTAAAATACGCGTTGAATCAGATAGTATGGGTGAGATTAACGTTCCTGCCGATAAATACTGGGGTGCACAAACGGCGCGTTCGTTGCATCACTTTAATATTGGGCATGATTTGATGCCAAAAGAAGTGGTTCATGCTTTTGGTGTTTTAAAAAAAGCGGCGGCTATCACCAATCAAGAATTAGGTAAATTATCAGAAGAAAAGTCAGCGCTGATTCAACAAGCAGCTGATGAAGTGCGTGAGGGTAAGTTAGACGCACATTTTCCGCTGCATGTTTGGCAAACCGGCAGTGGCACGCAATCGAACATGAATGCAAACGAAGTGATTTCAAATCGTGCAATTGAACTTGCTGGCGGTGTGATGGGGAGTAAAAACCCGATTCATCCCAACGATGATGTGAATAAATCTCAGTCATCCAACGACACGTTTCCAACGGCCATGCACATTGCGGCGGCCATGGCGTTTCACGAAAATTTATTGCCTGCGGTTAAAGCATTACGTGATGGCTTAGCTGCAAAAATGGAAGAGTTCAAAAATATTGTAAAAATTGGTCGTACGCATTTGCAAGATGCAGTGCCTCTAACACTAGGTCAAGAGTTTTCGGCGTATGTGGCGCAACTGGATGCTTGCATGGCGCGTATGGAAGCGGTGTTGCCAGAGTTGTATCAGCTTGCGCTAGGGGGCACAGCTGTTGGAACAGGATTAAATACACATCCTGAATTTGCCACAAAAGTAGCCGGTCATATTGCTGCACTCACAGAACAGCCTTTTGTTACAGCGCCTAATAAATTTGAGGCGTTAGCATCCCATGAACCTTTGGTGATGGCACACAGTACGTTAAGGGCCTTGGCGTGTGCTTTAACTAAAATAGCAAACGATGTCCGCTGGTTAGGCTCGGGTCCACGTTGTGGGATTGGTGAGTTAATTTTACCTGAAAACGAACCGGGTTCGTCGATCATGCCTGGCAAAGTGAATCCAACACAGTCGGAGGCGATGCTGATGGTGTGTACGCAAGTGATGGGGAATGATGCGACGGTGGGTATGGCGGCAAGCCAAGGTAATTTTGAGCTGAATGTTTCGAAGCCGGTGATTATTTTTAACGTGTTGCATTCGTTGCGTCTATTAGCTGATACATGCCGTTCGTTTCAAGAATTTTGTGTGGCGGGGCTTGAGGCCAATCTTCCGGTGATCGAAGGCTATGTTGAGCGGTCGCTGATGCTGGTGACGGCACTTAATCAGCATATTGGTTATGATAAAGCGGCTAAAATTGCGAAAACTGCGCATCAAGGCAATTTGTCACTTCAAGAGGCGGCTGTGCAGTTGGGTTATTTGACGGCAGAGCAGTTTGCTGAATATGTTCAACCCGCGCATATGATCAAGCCCGAAGCATAAAATAAGTTGACAAACGTGAAGTAAACGCGTAGTTTACCGTTCAATTGCCGAGGTGGTGGAATGGTAGACACGCTAGCTTCAGGTGCTAGTGGGGGCAACTCCGTGGAGGTTCGAGTCCTCTTCTCGGTACCATAATGGTATTAATTTTCAGAAAACGTCCCTTTTTCTTGCATGGTATAAAAGTTTTTTAATTCAAAATCGACATAATTTTCAAGCAGACGTTTGATTTCGTGCTCAGCGCCTTGATGACTCTCGTTATCGGTATGAAAATGGGTTTGTGAAAACCATTTTTTAGGCGTACTTAATAAATAAACCGCATTGCCATGCGCTTCGTATAAGATGGAACCATCGAATGATGCAGAAGCACTGAGCTCACTGACCTGATAAGATAATTTAAATCCTTTATAAATATATTCAATCATGATATTGCTCCTAAAACGCCCAATCCTGGGGTTGTCCGTGAATTTCTCGCGTATTGCGCTAACATGCACGCACAACACATTCGCCTAACTTTGTAACATGCTCGTCTTATTTTTGCAAAAAACGTTATTCAAATCGTACAGGGTTCGGTATACTACTCATCAATCTTCTTTAGGGTTATCGTCCTATGATGGGTAATCTTTTCAATATGTTTGGGCCTTCGCCAATTAAGCCTATTGAACATCACATGTACAAAGTGTATCAGTGCGCCAAGCAGCTTTTGCCTTTTTTTGATGCTGTGTTAGCGGATGATTGGGATGCGGCCGTACGCATACAATCAGATATCTCAGCACTTGAGAAAGAAGCCGATTTAATAAAACGAGATTTACGTCTACATTTACCCGCAGGGTTGTTTTTACCCGTCGCACGTACCGATGTGTTGGAATTATTAAGCTGCCAAGATCGTATTGCAAATAAAGCGGAAGATATTGCAGGCCTCATGGTCGGTCGTCATATGCTTATCCCCGAGGCATTAACCGAGCGTTTCATGCCTTTTTTAAAACGCTCTTTGGACGCAGCAAAGCAGGCATGTAAAGCGATTAATGAGCTCGATCAGCTACTTGAGACAGGATTTCGCGGGAGTGAGGTAACCATCGTTGAAGAAATGATTGTAACGTTGGATACCATCGAGCATGACAGTGACGATCAGTTGGCGGATATCCGGCATCGTATTTTTGAAATAGAAGGCGAATTGCCCACATTGGATGTGATATTTCTTTATAAATTGGTTCAATGGATTGGTGACTTAGCTGACCACGCGCAAACAGTGGGTGGACGGCTTCAAATTTTGATTGCCAGGTAATACTCATCCTATGGATATTTCAGCTCTTTATTTTTCTCTTGCTATTTTTCTTTGTTTTCTCATGACGTGGGGTGTTGGCGCGAACGATTTGGCCAATGTCATGAGCACCACCATGGGCTCAAAAGCCATCACCGTTAAGCAGGCTTTGTGTGTGGCGGTGATTTTTGAGTTCTTAGGCGCATTTTTAGGTGGAACGGATGTGACTGCGACGTTGCGTGACGGTATTATTGATGTACACTTACTGGCTGAACAGCCGAGCATTTTGATTGAAGGCATGTTGGGCGTGCTGATGGCATGTACAATTTGGATGCATTTGGCAAGTTTTATAGGCGTGCCCGTCTCCATCACCAATGCATTGGTTGGCTCAATGGTTGGGTTTGGTTGGCTTATGCTGGGTAAGCATGCCGTGCATTGGCATCAAGTATCCCACATTGCGATGGGTTGGATCACGTCACCACTGATTGCAGGCACAACAGCTTATGCACTGTTTTTTAGTATCCAGCAGACCATTTTTGTGCAAGCCAATGTACTCGAGCGTGCGAAGCGATTTATTCCACTCTATCTATTTTTAGTGGGCTCGGTGTTGTCGTTTATTACGGTATTTAAAGGCCTCGCGCATTTTGATGTGCAGCTCAATATCAAGCAAAGCATGCTGGTTATGTTAGGCACGAGCATCACCATCACGTTCTTCGGTATGTGGGTGATTCGCCACATTCCTGAGAAGCCTAACTTACGTCGACGTGATAGTTTTAAGCAAGTAGAAAAATATTTTGCTGTCCTGATGGCGATGACAGCATGTGCTATGGTGTTTGCGCATGGTGCAAATGATGTAGCCCTGGCCGTTGCTCCGCTCAGTATGGTGCATAGCTTGGTGATGCATGCCGATGAGCCATTTCGAGCCGCCGGTTACCCCATGTGGGTTGTTGTTTTGGGTGCAACGGGCGCTGTGATTGGTTTTCTTGTACAAGGTCGGCGCGTGATTGAAACGGTGGGGAGCTCGATTACGGCTTTAACACCGAGTCGTGCGTTTGCAGCCACACTTTCGGCTGCAACAACGGTTGTTGTGGCAACCAGTATTGGGATTCCAGTTTCTGCTACACAGACGCTCGTAGGCTCAGTGTTGGGAGTCGGTCTTGCACGTGGTATTGGTGCTTTAAATTTAGTTGTGATTCGTAATATTTTTACTTCATGGATTCTTACATTGCCTGCTGCATGCTTGTTAACAATTGGATCGTATAAGGTTTTGCACGCCCTGCTCTTTTAGTGTACTATACTATCAATAAAGAGACCGCTTTGTTAGAGGTGCAATGTATGACAAATATGCCACGCTCCGCTCGCTTATCTGCGTTAGATGCGGATGAAAAAATACATGCGTTTCGTGAACGTTTGAAAAATTTTGATGCTCAATACGCACGCCAAATTCAAAACATAGGTCTTTTTTCGAATGCCCCTACGTCTGACTCCATGCGCTTGTTACAAGGCGATATTAGTAAGCTGTTGACGCAAGCGAAGTTGCAGCCGGATGTGTTTGATTTAACACCTCGGCAGCTTACAGATTTAACTGAGCTTCGGGCTAAAGTCCGAGCGATGATGACGGAGGCCAGCCCCAGTGCGATCAAGAAAACTTGGACTGACGTGCGAGAGCAAGCGAAGGCATCTCAAAAACCTGTGTCGGCTCAAAGCGTATTTAAACAATGGGCTAAAGAGAAGCGAGCGGTGAATCAGGATAATAAAAATACACCTGAAAGGCCTGGGCCTGCGAGCACAAATCAATAGATCGTTTTATTTCCGTGTCATCACCGACGCGGTCATGCGTGAGGTGCAGGTGAGCTTGCCTTCATCGTTGTACAGATCAATGAGCCAAATATGCGTGCTGCGGCCAAGGTGTACTGGGCGCGTCACACCGGTGATGAAGCCGTCACGAACTGAACGAATGTGGTTCGCATTTATTTCGAGACCAACACAATAATAGCGGGATTGGTCGACCGCAGCGTTTGCGGCGGTGCTTGCGATGGTTTCAGCGAGCACCACGTTTGCACCACCATGCACAATTCCGAGTGGCTGCTTTGTACGCTCGGTAGCGGGCATGGTCGCGGTTAACGTATCTTCACCCACGTGAGTAAATTGAATGCCTAGCCATTCAGCCATGGTTTTATGACCACGTAGATTCAGCGTTTCGGGTGTGATCGGTTGAGACCAAATAGCCATGCGTGCAAGTCCTAAAATTTAAAATTTATCCCATAACTTATTTTTTTCAGGATGTTCGATGACTTCATCACGTAATTTAAATAAAACTTCATATTTGCTGATTTCACGCTGTTGCGATGTGGAAGGCGCGTGTGTGGCATCAAAGCCGTGTAATAATTTGTCATA
>JAACPN010000082.1:8581-30776 GCA_009995425.1 Legionella sp.
GCTATGTATACTCACTAAGGAATCATCATCATGGTAAAAAAAGCAGAATTGCATGTGCACCTTGAAGGTACGATTGCACCCGAACTTGCCCACAAGCTTGCCGCCCGTAATCGTTTATCGTTTCCAAAAGGCTTAATTGACACTCGTGGTGAACGGTATGCGTTCGATGATTTTATTCATTTTTTGAGTGTGTATGATTCGTTGGCCGATTTGATTCGCGTGCCCCAAGATTATTATGATTTAACGCTGGATTATTTAGCACGTAATGCAGCTGATGATGTGATTTATGTTGAAATGATGTATTCGCCGGATCATGCCGAAAAAGTTTCGGGTATTCCTTCAGTTGAGCATGTTGCAGCGATTGAGCAGGCGATTCAAGATGCTGAATCAAGGCACGGTATTGTTGGGCGTATTTTAGTGACCGGTGTACGGCATTTTGGGGCGGAGGCGGTCACACATGTAGCAGAGCAAGCGCTTCAACACCCTTCGGCCTATGTGACAGGATTTGGTTTAGGTGGTGATGAAGCGGGTTTTTCACCTCAATTATTTGAACGTGCGTACCGTATTGCGCGCGAAGCAGGCCTTGGGTGTACGGCGCATGCTGGAGAATTTTCCGGCGTTAAAAGCATGGAAGATGCCCTAAACTATCTATCGGTTCAACGTATAGGGCACGGCGTACAAGCGGTGAACTCACCTGAAATGATGGCGTTGTTACAAGAGCGTGGTGTAGCACTTGAGGTTTGCCCCTCAAGTAATATTTGTTTAGGACTTTATCCTACTTTAGCCGAGCATCCGTTTCCTAAGCTTTTAGAGGCGGGTATTTCGGTCAGTCTTAATTCAGATGATCCGCCTTTTTTTGGTACCACGGTTGCTAAAGAATATGATCGCGCTCAACAAGCGTATGATTACAGCGATGAACAGATGCGTAAGATCACGTTGATGGCGCTGGATGCAGCGTTTATTGATGAAACAACACGTCGCGAGTTAAAGCGTCGCTGCTAAGCTAAGCTTAGCCGTTCATCCGGTTCATCCGTTTGGGTGGATTTGTGTTGCTTAAATAGACCCATGTTGCTTTTGATGATGGGCGATTGTTTGCTAAGCTCAGTTAAAAGCTGATGAGATGATTCGGTATGAATTTTGTTGAGAAGGCTATTTTTTGTCCATGGTATGAGTATAAATAAAGCGCAGTAGGCTAAAACAGCAAAAATACTGGGTGGAAAAATGCACGAAACCACGACAGTCGCAACGAGTGCAAGTGCTGCACCAATTTTTACGTGCAGGGTTTGGCGTGTACGTTCGATACGATTTTGTTGTCGAATGGCAGAGGCTGTGCCAGTTTCTGCTGTCTCTGCGACGTTGACTAAATCATAAATACGATGCAAGCCATCAGCAATAGCAACTAGACTTGCGGATACAAAAAGCACAGCGGCTAACGGTGACATGCTTCCTACAACGGCGATGGTCGCATAAGCTGCAAGATTAAACAGGGCTGGCAACGTGCCGACAAGCCACCTGCGAATGCGGTGATTAGCTGAATAATAGGTATCTTCGTATAAGCTTGTGTAGGCTTGTTTGAACATTGTATAAATTTGAAGACCGACCAAAAGCAGCGGAGGGATAGAAGGAGCAATGCGTACAAGCACAGCTTCTAAACGATCGCGTTGACGACCGTTTAAAAAGAAAAAACTCGACACGATGCCTGTGATTAACGTGGTGGTATACAGCGTTCCCGTCCAATCTGCTTCAGGTTGAATGTGCTTGATGTGGTACCTAAAGTCTGCCAGTTGCCCGTAGCCATAGCCTGCTTTGTTGATGTTATCGATTAAATCCAATAAATTATCAGCCTCATCAAGGCTTGCGTTTTCTGGAATCGCAAGTTCGTTTTTTAACTGGTTGATTTGGTCGAGTGTGAATGAAGTGGTTTTATAGGTGGCAAAGGCATCGCGTGTTTCTCGGCCTTCGGTGAAGGCGTTGCGCAACTGATGGGCATCTTTTTGGCCTTGAAGATAGTCCATTAAAAGTTCGAAGGGATTGCTTGATGTTGTAGCTGGCATAATAGCCCTAAATTGTTGCGTACCAATGGGGCTATTATGTCAATATGTAAGCATAAAGTAAAGGCTTAATCTTGCTTTTCACGCAGCTCGAACCAAAGTGCATTTAAAATTGCAAAGGTGCAAGCAAGGGCTGTGCCTAGAATCCATGAAAAATACCACATAGTTAAAATCTCCTAATAAGCTTCTGACGCGTTACTGATGGTCGAGGCGGTTACTTTTCCACGTAATACACGATAGACCCAAGCGGTATAAGCCAGAACGATTGGAAATAACAACACCGTAGCAACCAGCATGATAAAGAGGGTGAGATGACTTGATGAACTATCCCAGACCATCAAGCTTTGGCTTGGGTTGGTGGACGATGGAAAAATAAACGGGAACATGCTCATACCCACGGTGGCAATGATGGCTATAACCGAAGCGGAGCTTAAAATAAACGCAAGGCGTACACAGCGAATGTAGACCATCCATGCGGCTAAAAGCGGTAACGTAAGCCCTGCAAGCGGTACACTCATGAGACTGGGCCACGTTGCGTAGTTCGTGAACCAAGCATGCGCTTCACGTGCAACGTGTTTATATAAAGGATTTGAAGGCCCATCGTGCGGCATGGCTTGGGTCAGGGTGTAGCCATCGATATAAAAATAGAGCCAGGCACCGCCAGCAGCAAAAAGCATCACGACCAAAACGGCACAGGTCGATGCGGCTTTTTTGGCTCGGCGTTGTAAAAAACCTTCGGTTTTAACGGTAAGGAAAAATGCACCATGCATTGCGAGCATCAGAACCGAGACAAGGCCGCCTAAAATACCAAAAGGATTTAATAGCTCGAAAAAACTGCCTGTATAAAACGGACGTAGGCTGCTATCAAAATGAAACGGGAGGCCCTGTAAAACATTGCCCATGGCCACGCCAAAAATAAGCGATGGCACAAAGCCGCCAATAAATAAGGCGATATCCCAGGCCGTGCGCCAGGTGGAGTTATCGACTTTGGAGCGATATTTAAAGCCTACCGGGCGTAATATTAAGGCAAGTAAAACCAACAGCATGGCGTAATAAAAGCCTGAAAACGAAAGTGCATACAGTGCGGGCCAGGCAGCAAAAATCGCACCACCACCGAGGATAAACCACACTTGATTGCCTTCCCAGGTGGGAGCAATGCTATTAATCAAAATTCGGCGTTCCATTTCGGAGCGTGTTAAGAACGGAATCCACATGGCGACCCCCAGATCAAAGCCATCCATGACGGCAAAGCCGATGAGCAGTACGCCAAGTAAAACCCACCACATTACCCGTAATGTTTCATAATCAAAAGGTATGTTCATAGCCGTCACTCCTAGTGTGAGAGGGCGGCAGGGCCGCGACGAATGTATTTAACCATCAAATAAATCTCGATGATGGCGAGCACAGAATAAAACGTAACAAAACTTGCAAGCGAGGTAAGCACTTGCCCTGCGGTGATCGACGAGGTTGCCATCGCTGTCGGTAGCACGCCCTGGACAACCCAAGGCTGACGACCGTATTCAGCAACAACCCAACCCAGCTCTGCCGCAATCCAAGGCAGGGGTAGGGCGAGGCACGCAAGGCGTAAGAACCAGCGATGCGTGTGCAGGGTGTGTTTCGCCGAGAAGTAGAAACCCATCACAAATAGTGCGATAAAGAAGAACCCACAACCGGCCATGATTCGAAAAGCAAAAAATAGCGGTGCAACGTGTGGCTTGAGCGACTCGGCGGCTTGTGTGATTTGCTCCTCGGTCGCATCCGATACGTTCTCGGTGTAGCGCTTGAGGAGTAAGCCGTAGCCTAGGTCGTCTTGATGCGTTTTAAATTCAGCAAGGGCTTCCGCGTTGTTTTTATCGTGTTGAAGCCGTGTTAAGGCGTCGTACGCGAGCATACCATGGCGGATACGTTCTTTGCTTTCTTCGATAAGTTCGGATATGCCGGTGAGCGGCTCATTGAGCGATCGTGTTGCAATCAAGCCAAGCGCATAAGGCAGTTTTATGGCGTGATCAGTCGTTTGGGTTGCTTCGTTAGGCATGCCGATGAGTGTGAGGCTCGCCGGTGCTTTTTCTGTATGCCACATGGCTTCCATCGCCGCAATTTTCATTTTTTGATTGCTGTTGGCTAAATAACCGCTTTCGTCACCGAGCACGACCACGGATAAAGCAGACGCCAAACCAAAGGCAACGGCAACAGAAATCGAGCGCTTAGCCAGTGCTTCGTGGCGTTTGTTGAGCAAGAAATAAGCGCTAATCGATAATACAAACACGGCACCTGTCACGTAGCCGGCACTGAGTGTATGGACAAATTTTGCTTGGGCTACAGGATTAAAAATAATATCTGCAAAGTTGGTGACTTCCATACGCATGGTTTCAAAATCAAAATAGGCGCCAACAGGGTTTTGCATCCATCCGTTAGCAATCAGAATCCATAACGCAGAAAGGTTGGTGGCTAATGCAAGCAACCAGGTGCACGTTAAATGCCCGCGTGCGGAAAGTTTATCCCAGCCAAAGAAAAATAGACCAACAAATGTCGCTTCTAAAAAGAAAGCCATGAGACCTTCGATGGCCAGCGGCGCACCAAACACATCGCCTACGTAGTGAGAATAATAGGCCCAGTTGGTCCCGAATTGAAACTCCATGGTCAGTCCTGTTGCGACGCCCAGTACAAAGTTAATACCAAATAAAAGGCCCCAATATTTAACCATGTCACGCCAAATGGTCTTGCCGGTCATGACGTAGACAGTTTCCATAATCCCAAGAATGATAGAAATCCCTAAGGTGAGCGGAACAAATAAAAAGTGATAAAGTGCGGTGAGCGCAAACTGAAGACGGGATAAATCCACCACGTCGGTACCAGGAATCATGATATGACCTCTTTATGTTGAATAGATGTTGATGTCGATAGGTTAGGTCCTAGGAGCCAGGTTGGGCCATCGACGGTGATTTTTTCAGTACCTCGTAAACAAAAAAACCAAAGCAAGGTAAGCAAAACACATTTGATGGCAAGTGTTCGGCGAATATCGCGTGCTGCAGATGCTGTTTTGTTCATAGAATACACACCGGATGTAAGCAACGTATTAAAATCAGCTAATTTTAACGCAGATGCACGAGATTTGGTAGTGGTTTTTGTGTGTTATTCAGGTACAATTAGGCCATTGCTTTGGCTTGAAAATTAAATTATGGTGAATTATGGCGCGTTCTAAAAGTAGTCATCGATGGCTTCGAGAGCATTTTAATGATGAATATGTAAAACAAGCACAGCGTGAGGGGTACAGGAGTCGCGCTATATACAAAATAAAAGAGCTCGATGAAAAGAAAAATTTGCTTCATCCAGGTATGACTGTGATTGATCTAGGTGCAGCACCTGGAGGTTGGACGCAGTATCTCGTAGAAAAGTTACAAGGGCGAGGTAAAATTATTGCGCTTGATATTTTACCAATGGACCCTTTGCCTGGCGTGGATATTGTTCAAGGTGATTTTCATGATGACAACGTTTTAGCTGAGTTGATGACACATGTGCCCAAGGATGGGGTAGATTTATTGCTTTCAGATATGGCGCCTAACATGAGCGGTAATATCTCTGTGGATATTCCCCGTGCTATGGCGCTGGTCGAACTTGCGTTTGATTTAGCTTCGAGCGTGTTGAAGCCTGGCGGTCATTTACTGATGAAAGTGTTCCATGGTGAAGGTTTTGATGAGCTCTTAAAATTAGCACGTACGCAATTTGAACAGGTGATGGTTCGAAAGCCGGCGGCATCTCGGCCGCGCTCACGAGAAGCTTACCTATTGGCGAAAGGTTATAAATTGTAGTACCTTTACTGATTCATCTATTTGTTGTTTGGTCACGTCAAAAAGAGGCTACTATTTTGAATGACATGGTAAAAAATTTGTTTTTATGGCTTATTATAGCCATTGTTTTGGTTTCGGTTTTTAGTAATTTTGGTCCGCAACATGCGGGTGCAGAAAAAATTACGTACAGCCAATTCTTAAAAGAAATTGATCAGGGGGCTGTTGCATCCGTATCGGTTGAAGATGATCGTATTATTCGAGGCGTGAGTAAAAATAATCGGCCTTTTGTGACTTATCAACCTATGCCTGATAAAGCTTTGCTAGGTGAGCTTTTAAAAAATAATGTTGATGTTAGTGGCCAAGAAAAACAGCAAGAAAGCTTTTTGTTACACCTTTTTGTTAATTGGTTCCCGATGCTTTTGTTGATTGGCGTGTGGGTTTTCTTTATGCGACAAATGCAAGGCGGCGGTGGCGGTGGCCGAGGAGCTATGTCGTTTGGCCGTTCTCGCGCTCGGTTGTTGGGTGAAGATCAAGTCAAAATTACGTTTGCAGATGTTGCGGGTGTGGATGAAGCCAAAGACGAAGTCAAAGAGCTGGTGGATTTCTTAAAAGATCCAACCAAGTTTCAAAATTTAGGCGGGCGTATTCCGCGCGGGGTGTTGCTCGTTGGTTCGCCAGGAACGGGTAAAACGTTACTTGCTAAAGCAGTTGCTGGTGAGGCTAAAGTGCCGTTCTTTACGATCTCGGGATCTGATTTTGTTGAAATGTTTGTGGGTGTTGGGGCCTCGCGGGTTCGCGACATGTTTGAACAAGCGAAAAAACAAGCGCCGTGCATTATTTTTATTGATGAAATTGATGCCGTAGGTCGTCATCGTGGAGCAGGTCTGGGGGGTGGTCATGATGAACGTGAGCAAACGTTGAACCAACTTTTGGTTGAGATGGACGGTTTTGAAGGTAACGATGGTGTGATTGTGATTGCCGCAACCAACCGACCGGATGTACTTGATCCAGCATTGCTGAGGCCCGGGCGCTTTGATCGGCAAGTGGTGGTTCCGCTGCCTGATATTCGAGGGCGTGAGCAGATTCTTCGCGTGCATTTAACCAAAGTTCCCGCTGAAGCAAGCCTTGATATTTTAGCGATTGCACGTGGAACACCTGGTTTTTCTGGAGCAGATTTAGCCAATTTAGTGAACGAAGGGGCTTTATTTGCGGCACGGGCGAACAAGCGTAAAGTGGGCATGCAAGATTTGGATAAAGCCAAAGACAAAATCATGATGGGGGCAGAGCGTCGCACCATGGTCATGGATGAATCCGAACGAACGTTAACGGCATTTCATGAAGCCGGTCATGCTTTGGTTGGGCTTTTAGTGCCTGATCACGACCCTGTGTATAAAGTAACGATTATACCTCGAGGACGGGCGCTGGGTGTCACCATGTTTTTACCCGAGCAAGATCGTTATAGTCATAGCCGACAGCGCCTCGAAAGCCAATTGGCGAGTTTGTTTGGTGGACGTGTGGCGGAAGAATTGGTGTTTGGTGCTGATCATGTGACCACCGGAGCGTCAAACGATATTATGCGCGCAACAGAGCTTGCACGTAAAATGGTGACCAGTTGGGGATTGTCCAAGCTTGGCCCTATGACGTTTGGAGAAGAACAAGGTGAAGTATTTCTCGGGCGCTCGATGTCACAAAACAAAGAAATTTCGGACAAAACAGCAGAAGCGATTGATGCCGAAGTTTTTGCAATTATTGAGCGCAATTATAAGCGTGCCGAAAAAATTATCACTGAGCATCGTGATAAATTAGATAGAATGGCCGAAGGGCTGCTCAAATATGAAACGATTGATGCCAAGCAAATTGAAGAAGTGATGAGCGGAAAATCAGCATCACCACCTGAAGGTTGGGAAAATTTAGGTGCTCCGACGGTATCATCGGATTCAGATGATGATGCGTCTAAGCCTGAAAAGAAAAAACGTCGTAATCATGTAACCAAGCCTGCTGAACATGATGAAGATCATGCAGGTAATCCACCCAATGAAACGACTTGACAAGCTCTAGCTTTTTTCTATAAGTTGGATGGGTTATCTTAAATTTATTATATAGCCCGGTGGAGGGATCCCATGCTTATCAAATCTACACTTCTAGCGATTGGATGTTGTGTGTCGCTGGCATCGTTTGCTGGAAGTATGGGTACACCACCACCGCCACCGGTTGTTGATGATTGTCCGTGGATGATAACTGGGAGCTTAGGTTATGCTGGTCTGGAAGGCGCTTATGGCGGTCAAGGCCAATCAGCTGTAGGGCGACTTGGTATCGGTAAAGTTCTGCGTGATTATGGGCGTTCAAGTCTGGGTTGGGAGCTCGGTGTTCAAAATGGTACAACCATGCAGCTCTTTATGCCACAAGCGACGCGTGATGCGTTCGGTGACGTCAGTGTTACCGTGAAGCCATGGCTTGATTTATTAGCAACTTGGCGTTTTAATTTCGTATCAACCCTACCGATGTTTGGTGATATTAAACTTGGGGCTGCGTACCGCCGCATGGATGTTCTGATTCGTAACACGGTGAATAATAAATCACAATTTGCAGGTGAGGTTCAAGCGGGTCTGGGTATGCCTATCACCAATGTAGCGACTTTAAGCTTGCTCTATCAAGGTATTTATGGCGCAAATGTTAATTTTCAAGCAAATCTTGTGACTGATACAGGGTTAATTGGAAATATTCCCGTTCAAAATGGCGTTCTTTTGAGTTTAAACGTCGCACTTTAAGAGCGTATAACGCAGGAGATGCACATGCTTATCAAGCAATCAATCGCATGGTTAGGAGGTTGTTTATTATCTTTTGCGTCGTTTGCGGGTTTTATGGGGGAACCAACGCGGCAGCCTATTGCTGAAACGTTTCCATGGTCTATTACGGGAAGTGCAGGTTATGCTGTTTTGAGTGACGCTTATGCAGGTCAAGGTCAAACGCCTATTGGACGTATTGCGGTGGGCAAAAGTCTTGGCGATCTTTTATGCGGCGTATTGGGTCTCGAGTTAGGTTTTCAGAATGGCACCACAATGCAGTTGAATATTCCACAAGCAACCCTTGATCTTTTAGGAGGTGTCCCCGTAACGGTTACGGTGAATCCATTACTTGATTTACTAGCAACCGTACGTGCGGCCCCCATGCCGCAAAGCACGGTCTTTGGCGAGCTAAAGCTTGGTGCGGCTTATCGTCGGATGAATGTATTGGTGCGTGATACGGTGAATAACAAATCACAATTTGCATTTGAGGCACAAGCCGGTTTAGGCATACCTATTATTGAATCGGTGACGATAAGTTTATTGTATCAAGGAATTTTTGGTTCAAGTATTGATTTTCAGGTAGAACAAACCTCAGGAACAGGCTTAATTTCTAATATACCCGTCCAAAATGGTGTGTTATTAAGTTTGAGTGCCTTTTTTTAGTTTTTTTATGAATTCAGCTGATTTTTCTACATGGTGTGCTTTACCTCAACCGATCACACCATCATCGGGGTATCGTGTACGGCCCTTGGTGATGGGTATTTTAAATCTTACACCCGATTCGTTTTCCGATGGTGGTGATTTTTTAAAAACACACGATGCGGTTCGACAAGCCGAAAAAATGATCGCAGAAGGTGCCGATATCTTGGATTTGGGTGCTGAATCGTCAAGGCCTGGAGCCGTGCCCGTGCCTGCGGAACAGGAGCTGGAGCGTTTAATTCCTGTCATTCAGCATTTATCCACTCGATATGATATAACGCTTTCGGTCGATACGTATAAACCAGACGTCATGCGTGAAGCAGTTCAAGTCGGCGCGGGTATGATTAATGATATTTATGCGCTTCGGGCACCGGGCGCACTTGATATGGCGGCAAAGCTCGATGTGCCTGTTTGCTTAATGCACATGCAAGGCACCCCGAATAATATGCAACTCAACCCTGATTATTCAGATGGCGTGGTGGCGAGTATTCAGGCTTTTTTTCATGAACGTATCGATGCATGTCAACATGCAGGTATTAAGCGTGAGCGTTTGATTTTAGATCCTGGTTTTGGATTTGGAAAAACCGTGGCGCATAATCTTATGCTAACGCAGCAATTACACGTTTTTCAAAGCCATGACAGGCCGCTCTTGCTTGGTGTATCGCGTAAAAGTACACTAGGGGCTGTTTTACAACAAGATGTGTCACATCGCCTGCCGGGAGCGCTCGGTGCTAGCGTGTTTGCGGCGTTACAAGGTGTGACGATGATAAGAACCCATGATGTAGGTGCAACAAAACAAGCATTAGATATGGTCGATGCTATTGTGCACGCTACATGTTGAGTGAAAAATATTAAATAATTAAGGGACAGCATGAATCAACGTAGGTATTTTGGAACAGATGGTATTCGAGGGCGTGTGGGTTCAGGGAATATTACGCCTGAATTTGTTTTGAAACTAGGTTGGGCTGTTGGTCGTGTGCTTGCGAACGGTGGGCGTAAGAAAGTTCTTATTGGAAAAGACACGCGTGTCTCTGGATATTTATTGGAATCCGCATTGCAGGCTGGGCTTTCAGCTGCCGGCGTTGATGTTTTATTGCTGGGTCCGATGCCAACACCAGCCGTTGCGTATTTGACGCAAACGCTGCGTGCGACCGCCGGGATTGTTATTAGTGCTTCTCATAATCCTTTTGAAGATAATGGCTTAAAATTTTTTTCGGCCGAGGGTTTTAAACTTCCTGATAGCGTTGAGTTTGCGATTGAGGCCGAGCTTGAAAAAACTATGGAGGTTGTACCATCGGCTGAGCTGGGTAAACTTGCGCGGATTGATGATGCTCCCGGGCGTTATATTGAGTTTTGTAAAGCAACGATACCGTCGATGACGCGTTTGTCAGGATTAAAACTGGTCGTGGACTGTGCACATGGTGCTACCTATCATGTCGCACCAAAAGTGTTCACGGAGTTAGGTGCCGAAGTGTATGCCATCGGTAATCATCCCAACGGTTTTAATATTAATCATGAAGTGGGGTCAACTTCACCCGAGGCATTACAAAAGCAGGTCATCGAGCAAGGTGCTGATGTGGGTGTGGCGCTGGATGGAGATGGTGATCGCGTGAGCTTGGTGGATGCAAACGGAACACTGCTTGATGGTGATACTTTGTTGTACATTATTGCAAAAGATAGGCACGCACGCGGTGTTCTGGATGGCGGTGTGGTCGGGACATTGATGAGCAATTACGGTCTAGAAAAAGCATGTGCAGACATGAATATTCCGTTTATGCGAACTGATGTAGGTGATCGCTATGTTTTAGAATCACTTCAACAACAGGATTGGAAACTTGGTGGTGAGTCGTCCGGACATGTGGTGTGTTTAGATAAAACCACCACGGGGGATGGTATTGTTGCGGCACTGCAAGTGTTATCGATTATGATCAAACAAAACAAACGTCTCGAGGAGCTGTGCGAAGGTCTGAAATTAATGCCCCAAGTTTTGATTAATTTAAAAACGCCTAAAGCGGCTGAGCTGGCAAATAATTCGGATGTGGTTGGTATGGTTGAAGCGCTTAATATTAAGCTTGAAGGGCAGGGGCGTGTTTTATTACGCCCATCGGGAACCGAGCCTGTGCTCCGCGTCATGGTGGAAGGGCTGAATCAGGCTGATGTGCAGGCGCAAGCACAAGAACTCGCTGATGCAATACAAAAAATTGCATTGAGTCATGACGCTGTTGAAGCAGAAGCCTAGCATTCTAGACAAGAGGTAGTACAATGAGATCAATGTTTGTCATGGGTAATTGGAAAATGAACGGCTCACGAGAAACAATTCGAGGGTTGATTGAAGGGCTTTTGGCACGCGTTGATGGCTTTAATCAAGTGGTCAATGTTGTTGTTTTTCCGCCAGCTATTTATATACCCATGGTTGCTGATATGCTTAAAAACACACGTATTCACTGGGGTGCTCAAACAACGCATGCGGATGACGCTGGTGCATATACCGGTGAGATAGCCCCTTCAATGTTGGTTGATTATGGGTGTTCATATGTTTTGGTTGGGCACTCCGAACGCCGAAATTTATTCAACGAAAGTGAAAAATGTGTCGCGAAGAAATTCCACAGCGTGAAAGAACATGGTATGATACCCGTTCTTTGCGTAGGTGAGACAAAATCAGAGCGTGAAAACGGTCTCATGATGTCAGTTTTAGAGCGGCAGTTGCGCGCAGTGCATGGTGATGGGGTAGGAGATTTTCAAAATTGTGTTGTTGCTTATGAGCCAGTTTGGGCGATAGGTACAGGGCAAACTGCAACGCCCGATGAAGCTGCTGAAGCACATGCTTGTATTCGAGACATCGTTACAGAGCTTGCGCCAGGAGATGCGGAACGTCTGCCCATTATTTATGGAGGCAGCGTGAATGAACAAACAGCAGAAGCATTATTTGCCATCCCTGGTATAGATGGGGGCTTGGTTGGAGGCGCTTCGCTTAAAGCAGAACAATTTTCGGATATTGTGACATGTATCAACTGTTATTAGTGTTTCATGTGTTAGTCGCAGCTTCGCTGATAGGCCTTGTGCTTATACAGCACGGTAAAGGCGCTGACATAGGTGCGGCTTTTGGATCAGGCGCATCAGGTACTGTTTTTGGAAGTCAGGGCGTTGGCAGTTTCCTCTTTAAATTGACCGGCGGCTTAGCCTTGACGTTTTTTGTGACGAGTGTGTCATTGTCATCGATGGTAGCAACGCAGTATCATCGAGCGAATCAGTTGGCTATACCCCAACCGGTTCAACAGGCACCAGGACTTGGACTTCCCATTCCAGGGGAGTCAAGAAAGTAATAACGATTTGCCGAAGTGGTGGAATGGTAGACACGCCGTCTTGAGGGGGCGGTGGCGCAAGCTGTGCCGGTTCGAGTCCGGCCTTCGGTACCATATATGAGCAAAGCAACATGATCTTATCACAGTACTTTCCCATTCTTGTGTTTATTCTTATTGCATTTGCTTTAGGTTGTGTGATGCTTGGCGCGGGCGCGCTTTTGTCACCGCACCGACCTGATTCAGAAAAAAATGCACCGTATGAATGTGGCTTCCCTCCCTTTGAGAGTTCACGTATACCGTTTGATGTACGTTTTTATTTGGTTGCATTGCTTTTTATTATTTTTGACTTAGAAACTGCTTTCTTCTTTCCGTGGGCTTTGGTCCTACGAAAGCTCGGTTGGTTTGGTTTTTCGGCCATGACACTTTTTTTGAGTCTGCTCGTGATTGGTTTTATTTATGAGTGGAAGCGTGGCGCGTTAGAGTGGGAGTGAGGCATCATATGGCTTCTAATGAATTAAAAAAACAAGGCTTTGCGACAACCTCGATTGAGAAATTAGGCGCATGGGCACAAACAGGCTCAATGTGGCCTGTTACGTTTGGTCTTGCCTGTTGTGCTGTTGAAATGATGCATGCAGGGGCCGCGCGTTATGATTTAGACCGTTTTGGTGTTATTTTCAGACCCAGCCCTCGGCAATCAGATGTGATGATTGTGGCCGGTACGCTATGCAATAAAATGGCACCTGCCTTACGCAAAGTTTATGATCAAATGCCGGAACCGCGTTGGGTGATTTCTATGGGATCATGTGCTAACGGCGGGGGTTATTATCATTATTCATATTCGGTGGTACGTGGATGCGATCGCATTGTACCGGTTGATGTGTATGTTCCTGGATGCCCACCAACAGCTGAGGCGTTGTTGTATGGCATAATCCAATTGCAGAATAAAGTCAGACGTATTAAAACGATAGATATGTAAGCTGATTTTTAGGGAACCTCTTTGATATGACGAAAAAAAAAGCATTGATCGAAGCACTTTCATCTGAGTGGGCATCATCAGCTTCACTGAATTTGACGGAAGCTTTGGGTGAAGTCACCATAACTTTAGAAACCCGCTCGCTTTTACAGGCGATGAAAACGTTACGCGATAAACCCGTGTTTTCGTTTGATCAGCTGATTGATGTTTGTGCAGTGGACTATTTGCACTACGGCATGAGTCAGTGGGAAACGAATACAGCAAGTGAATGTGGGTTTTCTCGCGCGGTAGGGCCTCAAACGAACGCATATCAAAGCACACCAACATCACGCTTTGCTGTGGTTTATCACCTGTTATCAACCCAAAACAATCAGCGCCTTCGGGTTAAAGTTTATCTTGATGAAGCGTTAAATAGTTTGCCATCCGTTGTGTCCATTTGGAAAAGTGCGAATTGGTTTGAGCGTGAAGCTTACGATATGTTTGGTATTTTGTTTGAAAACCATCCTGATTTACGTCGTATTTTGACGGATTATGGATTTATAGGTCATCCATTCCGTAAAGACTTTCCTGTGAGTGGCCATGTTGAAATGCGTTATGATGCTACGCTCAAGAAAGTGATTTATGAGCCTGTGGACATCGAGCCTCGTACATTAGTTCCCAAGGTGATTCGCCATGATTGAGTTACAACATTACACCTTAAATTTTGGACCACAGCATCCTGCTGCACACGGCGTTTTGCGTTTAGTGCTTGAACTTGAAGGTGAAACCATTGTACGTGCCGATCCTCATGTAGGATTGTTGCATCGTGGAACAGAAAAATTGGTCGAAACCAAACCCTACATCCAAAGTATTGGTTATATGGACCGACTCGATTATGTATCGATGATGTGTAACGAGCATGCTTATGTACTAGCACTCGAAGGCATGCTCGGTGTTCAAGCGCCGCTACGTGCTCAATATATTCGAACGATGTTTGATGAAATCACACGTATTTTAAATCACTTGTTATGGCTTGGAGCAACGGCTTTAGATATTGGTGCCATGACCGTATTTTTATATTGCTTCCGTGAGCGTGAAGACTTGTTTGATTGCTATGAAGCCGTGTCGGGCGCTCGTATGCATGCAACGTACTACCGTCCCGGTGGTGTTGCACGTGATTTGCCTGATACCATGCCGCAATACCAGCCATCAAGGTGGCATAACGCGCGTGAAGTGGATGCGATGAATGCTAATCGCGAAGGCGGATTGCTTGATTTTATCGAGTCGTTTACGAAACGTTTTCCTAAGTGCGTGGACGAATATGAAACGTTACTTACGGATAATCGTATTTGGAAGCAACGTACGGTTGATATTGGTGTGGTTTCTCCCGAAGAAGCGTTGCAGCTTGGTTTTACGGGGCCTATGTTACGTGGCTCAGGTGTTGCATGGGATCTGCGAAAAAAACAGCCGTATGCTGCCTATGATCAAGTCGATTTTGATGTCCCTGTGGGGCGTACGGGTGATTGTTATGATCGCTATTTAGTACGTATAGAAGAAATGCGGCAATCAAATCGTATTATTCAACAATGTGTGGCGTGGCTTCGTGATAACCCGGGTCCAATTAAGCTTGATGACCATAAAATCACGCCACCACCACGGGAAACCATGAAGCATGATATGGAAGCCCTGATTCATCATTTTAAATTATTTACCGAAGGTTTTTCGTTACCTGAAGGCGAAGTCTACCGTGCGGTTGAGGCGCCTAAAGGTGAATTTGGTATTTATTTGGTTTCAGATGGTGCAAATAAACCTTATCGCATGAAAATTCGAGCGCCAGGGTTTTCGCATTTATCGAGCTTTAATGACATGGTCAAAGGCCATATGCTGGCTGATGGCGTCGCTATTTTGGCAAGTCAAGATATTGTATTTGGAGAGATTGATCGATGAGCGCGCCTGACCTATCTAACACAACGGCTTTGTTACGAGAATTTGTCTCTGAAGATAGCCTCGCAGAAATTGATCGTTGGGTGAAAAAATACCCGGATGAACAAAAGCAATCTGCCGTGATGCAGGCTTTAACACTGGTGCAAGAGGCGCAAGGGCATTTAACAGCGCCTGCTATGGATGCCGTAGCGGCTTATCTCGATATGCCAGCGGTTGCGGTGTATGAAGTAGCATCATTTTACAGTATGTATCGTAGAAAACCTGCGGGCCGGCATGCCATCAACGTTTGCACGAATATTTCGTGCCAATTGCGAGATTCAAAAGCTATTTTTTCAGCTTTAGAGCAAAAATTAGGTATTAAGCATGGCGAAACAACAGCGGACGGGCGATTTACGCTGTCCGAAGTTGAGTGTTTGGGCGCTTGTGTGAATGCACCCATGATGCAAGTAGATAAAGATTATCATGAGAACTTAACGGTTGATGCCCTTGATGGGGTGTTGGACCACTATAAATAATAACGACGCGAAGAGGCCAGAGGCTGTGGTTAAACAAAATCAAGTGTGTTATCGAACGCTCGACCTACCAGAACCGTGGGCATTGTCGACATATGAAAGTGTAGGGGGGTACAAAGTTTGGCGTCGCATTTTAGCTGAACAGACACCTCCTGCTGAGATCATTGCGGAGTTGAAATTATCGGCGCTCCGAGGCCGTGGGGGAGCAGGTTTTCCGACGGGCCTTAAATGGAGCTTTTTGAATCGTAATGCACCGGTTCAGAAATATGTTGTCTGTAATTCAGATGAAGGGGAGCCAGGAACGTGTAAAGATCGCGATATTTTGCGTTATAACCCGCATCAACTGATCGAAGGCATGGCCATTGCCGGCTATGTTATGGGTGCAACCGTCGGTTATAACTACATTCGTGGTGAGTTTTGGGAGCCCTATGAGCGCATGGAAGCCGCACTCAAAGAAGCGTATGATGCAGGCTTGCTCGGAAAAAATATCTTAGGCGCTGGCTTTGATTTTGATTTATACAATCATTTAGGTGCCGGTGCGTATATTTGTGGTGAAGAGACGGCGTTACTGAATTCTTTGGAAGGTAAAAAAGGCCAACCACGCTTTAAACCGCCGTTTCCGGCAAATCATGGTTTGTACGGCAAGCCGACCACGGTGAATAATACCGAAACGTTTGCTTCGGTTCCGGTGATTTTAGAAAAAGGCGGTGAGTGGTTTTTAAATTTGGGTAAACCGAATAACGGTGGCACAAAATGTTTTAGTGTTAGCGGGCATGTGAATAAGCCATGCAACGTTGAAATACCCCTAGGTACGCCGTTTAAAACCCTACTTGAGCTTGCGGGTGGTTTACGCCCTGGGCGAACGTTAAAAGCCGTGATCCCTGGCGGAACATCCATGCCCATTTTGCCCGGTGATGTCATGATGGGCCTCGATATGGACTATGATAGCATCCAAAAAGCAGGTTCTGGCCTGGGCTCAGGTGCTGTGATTATTATGGATGACACCACCTGTATGGTTGATGTTTTGCGACGTGTTTCACTCTTTTATATGGAAGAGTCGTGCGGGCAGTGCACGCCGTGTCGTGAAGGTACGGGTTGGATGGTGCGTTTGCTTAATCGAATTCACGGAGGCCAAGGTGTGCCCGGTGATATCGAAAAACTGGTGAATGTTGCTGATAAAATTGAGGGACGTACCATTTGTGCGTTGGGTGAGGCAGCCGCTTGGCCGGTTCAAAGTTTCGTAAAGCATTTTTACTCAGAATTTGATGCTTTTATTAAGCAAAAAGGTTAAATCATGGCGACTATTGAAATCGACGGCAAATCATTTGACGTTGAAAACGGAAAAATGATTATTGAAGTGGCGGATGAAGCAGGTATTCATATCCCTCGTTTTTGCTACCATAAAAAATTATCTGTGGCAGCTAATTGTCGTATGTGTTTGGTCAGTGTTGCAAATTCGAAAAAAACACTGCCAGCTTGCGCTACACCGATTACCGATGGCATGAAGGTTTTTACCAAGTCAGAAGAAGCGCGTCGTTCGCAAGAAGCTGTGATGGAGTTTTTGCTGATCAACCATCCGCTGGACTGCCCTATCTGCGATCAGGGTGGTGAGTGCGAGTTGCAAGATGTTTCGATGGGCTTTGGTCAAGATAGCTCTGAATATGCTGAAGCTAAGCGTGCTGTAAAAGATGATGATTTAGGTTCGCTTGTTGCAACCGAAATGACGCGTTGTATTCAATGTACGCGCTGCGTACGTTTTGGCGAAGAAATTGCAGGTCTTCAAGAGCTCGGCGGTATTGGCCGAGGAGAGCACATGCAAATCGGAACCTACGTTGAGCACAGTTTGAAGTCTGAAATTTCAGCCAATATTATTGATTTATGCCCTGTGGGTGCCTTGACGTCTAAACCTTATCGCTTTACCGCGCGTGCGTGGGAAATGACGCAACACGCGGGTGTTGCACCTCATGATTGCTTGGGTTCGAATATCTATGCGCACACGCGGCGTGATCGTTTGATGCGTGTGGTGCCTAAAGAGCATGATGCACTTAACGAAACCTGGTTATCTGATCGAGACCGATTCAGTTATTTAGGGCTCAATGAGCATAAGGCCCGCGCAGGGCAACCCATGATTAAGCGCAATGGGCAATGGGGTGTTGTCAGCTGGCAAACCGCACTCACGTTTGCAGCCCAAGGCATGAGCCGAGTCATTGAAGAGCACGGGCCAGAGCAGTTGGCTGCGTTGACCCAACCCTCTGCAACGGTTGAAGAATTTTATTTACTACAAAAACTCATGCGTGCGCTTGGCGTGAATAATATCGACCATCGTCTACGCCAAACCGATCACCGCGATCAGGCTATGCAGCCTCTGATGCCAACCAGCACATTGCCCTTTGCTGAGCTTGAGCAGCAAGCATCTATTTTAATTTTTGGTTGTAATTTACTTCGAGAAGTGCCGTTGGCGGGTGTGCGTCTTCAAAAAGCGCATCAAAATAACGCGTCGGTGTATGCTATTAATCCGATTGAATTTGATATGCGCGTGCCTTATACCCAGGTGCTTACAGCTTCACCTGATACGATGCTGAGGCATGCGGTGAGTATTTTGACGGTACTTGCTAAAAAGTCTAGCCATGTAGAACTTCCAGAACAGCTTCAGAACTTACTTAAGCAACATATGTCACATAGTGAAGTTGAAATCGATACGATGGCTCATGCGTTATCTCAGCCTGAGGCTGTTATTATTACTGGCGAATTATTCGAAAATCATCCTAATGCCGCCATACTTCGTAGCCTGATGATGTGGATTTGTACGCTCAGTGGGGCACGTCATGTGCGCTTAACCACCGGTGCAAATAGTGCAGGAGCTTGGGCTGCAGGTGCTGTGCCACATCGTACAGCCGCAGGAAAATCACTTGAAACACCGGGATTCTCTACGCAAGAAGCTTTAGAAGCTAAGCTGAAAGGTTATGTGTTGATGGGGCTTGACCCAACCATGGATATTGCAAATCCGACGCAGGCACGGCAGGCGATGCTGGCGGCAGAATTTGTTGTGGCTATTTCAGGTTATCAGACCGAGTCGATTAAAGAATGTGCTGATGTTATTTTACCGATGGCACTGTTTGCTGAAACATCAGGGACCTACATCAACGTTGACCAAACCTGGCAAACCGTCACGGGGGCGCTTGCGCCTTATGGCGAAGCACGTCCTGCTTGGAAAATTTTACGTGTGCTTGCAAATACACTGCAATGCGTTGGTTTTGAATACACATCCACCGAAGAGGTGTTGTCGGAGCTTAAGGCAGGGCTTGCCGCTTGTGATGCGCTAAACGTTGCTTGTTTTTACCCGGACACCTGGCCTGAAGTGCAACATGAGTTAGTGCGAATCGGTGAATGGCCATTGTATCGAACGGATGCTGTGGTTCGGCATGCAAAAGCTTTACAAGCGTGCGCTGCAGCTGATGAAGTCTGTGTTCGATTGCACCCGTCCACGGCAAAACGCTTGGATTTATGCGACATGGCTACTGTATCTCAGGGTGATATTGAGATAACATTGCCGTTAAAATGTGATGCCCGTGTTGCACCCGATGTTGTTTGGGTACCCAACGCCATGCCGGAGACCGTTGACCTCGGTTACGCCTTCGCTCCTATAACTGTTAAGTGTTAAATTTTAAGGTAAATCATGTTGCAAGACATTAGCTTACTTTTGTGGATTATTATTAAAATCTTGATTATTGTGGTGCCCCTGCTTATTGGGGTAGCTTACTTAACTTTTTTTGAACGAAAAGTGATTGGTTTTATTCAGCAACGTATTGGGCCTAATCGCGTGGGTTATCGAGGTTTATTGCAGCCCTTTGCAGACTTGATGAAAATGCTTCAAAAAGAAATTGTTGTTCCAACACAATCCAATAAATATTTGTTTATTGTTGCGCCCCTCTTTACTTTGGCGCCAGCGCTTGTGGGGTGGGCGGTGATTCCTTTTGATCAAGGTTTAGTGCTTGCTAATATTAATGCGGGTGTGTTGTATTTGTTTGCTGTTAGTTCGCTCGGTGTTTATGGTATTTTAATTGCTGGCTGGGCTTCTAATTCTAAATACGCGATGCTGGGGGCACTCCGGAGTGCCGCACAGACCGTGTCGTATGAAATTGCTATGGGCTTTTCTTTGGTCGGTGTGTTGCTAGCGGCAAATAGTATGAATCTTACCGATATTGTCTTGTCACAAAAGGGTGGCATGTCGCATTGGTGGGCATTGCCTTTGCTACCATTGTTTATGTCATTTTGGATTGCAGGTATTGCCGAAACCAACCGTGCGCCGTTTGATCTAGCCGAAGGTGAGTCTGAGATTGTAGCGGGTTTTCACGTTGAGTATTCAGCGATAAGCTTTGGTCTGTTCTTTTTAGCTGAATATGCGAGCATGATTTTAATTTCAGTCATGTTGACCTTGCTTTTTGCTGGGGGATGGTTGTCGCCATTTGAAGGGATCCCTGCTTTAAACTCACTTTTCTTTTTTGTGCCAGGTATTATGTGGCTTCTGATGAAAACGTGCTTTTTTCTTTTCGTGTATTTATGGATTAGAGCAACGTTTCCTCGCTACCGCTATGATCAGCTGATGCGTCTTGGGTGGAAAGTATTAATTCCTGTGACATTGGTTTGGGTCGTGGTTACGGCAGCGATGGTCGTAGCTAAACTTGGTCCCTGGTTTTCGTAAGTTCAAAAGGTCCTCTGAATGAAAAAGATCGTTCGCTATGCCAAGCATTATATTAAAAGCTTTTTATTGTTAGAGCTTTTAGCCGGGTTACGTTTGACGGGACGTTATTTTTTTAAGAAAAAAATAACCGTTCAGTTTCCCGAAGAAAAAACACCAATCTCACCTCGATTTCGGGGTTTGCTTGCGTTGCGTCGCTATCCTAACGGTGAAGAGCGCTGTATTGCTTGTAAGTTATGTGAAGCTGTTTGTCCCGCTTTAGCCATTACAATTGAATCTGATGAGCGAGATGATGGTTCGCGACGCACCACGCGCTATGATATTGATATGTTCAAATGCATTAACTGTGGCTTATGCGAAGAATCATGTCCTGTTGATTCGATTGTTGTCACGCCAATCCATCATTATCACATGAGTGAGCGTGGACAAAACATCATGACGAAAGAAAAATTACTGGCCGTGGGTGACTATATGGAAGAGCGTCTTGCTGAAGATCGTAAAATTGATGCCAAATACCGCTAATGGGGTTCGATATGCATGTAGAGTTAGTTAATATTATTTTTTACGCGTTTGCAGGACTTACGATTTTAGCCGCATTTTCAGCGGTGATTCAGCGTAATCCCGTACGTTGTGTTTTATTTTTGGTACTGACGTTTTTCGGTAGCGCCGGTGTATGGTTGCTCGCACATGCTGAGTTTCTCGCGCTTATTTTAGTGCTGGTGTACGTTGGTGCTGTTATGACCCTGTTTTTGTTCGTCGTTATGATGCTCAATATTGACACTGAGCAGATGAAAACAACGTTTCGTCGCTACCTCCCTTGGGCGGTGCTGGGTACAGCGTTATTTGTTGGCTTACTGATTCAAGCACTACCTACAGACGGTGGATGGTTAGGCGCTGTGGGTACGCATGCATCCACGATATCAAACACGGAAGCGCTGGGGATGGTGATTTACACACATGATATTTTAGCGTTTGAAATGGCCGCGATGATTTTATTGGTCGCTATTGTTGCGGCGATTACGTTGACACACCGTGTACCACGGCCAGGAAAACGCCAGCATGTGGTGAGCCAAATCATGACACGACGTGAGGATCGCGTAAGTTTAATCCGCATGAAATCAGAAAAATCAGAGGAGGACGACGCATGATTCCAGTCACTCATTATCTTATTTTAAGTGGCATTCTCTTTGCCGTAAGCATGGTCGGCATGTTGATCAATCGCCGCAATGTGATCACCTTATTGGTGTGCTTGGAGCTTATGTTGCTCGCTGTGAATACTAATTTTGTTGCTTTTTCTTCTGCACACGGTGGGCATACCGGCGAAGCCTTTGTGTTTTTTATTCTAACGGTTGCGGCAGCTGAAGCCGCCATTGGGCTTGCCATTGTTCTCTTGCTTTTTCGTCATCGTGGCAGCATCGATGTTAACGCAATCAATCATTTGAAAGGATAACCACGTGAGTAT
>JAACPN010000005.1 GCA_009995425.1 Legionella sp.
AGAAAAATACCTTTCATGGTGAATGGAATTACGTCATAAAGCCACAGAATATCCAGTCATAAAAGAATAGGTTATTTTTTCTAACCTCCTAATCGTGCTAGATCTTCTGGGCTATCTAGCTTTCCGTTACGTTTTTTCCCATTTGCGTAATACGGTATTTTTTTTGGCTTAGCATTTTCTTGTTCCTCTGATTTCCATAATAACCATCTACGGCAGTTTGAATGAGTCATATAGTTTGGGAGATTCATAACACCCCCATAATACAAACATGTTTTTTAGCCTTTACTTTTTGAGTACAACATTTAGATAACGTATAATAGGCATTGTCAGTGTGGCCTGTTTTGTCTTTGTATAAAATAGGCTCCTTCATTTAGAGCCCCCTTTTATACAGCATTCAGCAATACGCGCAGCTACCCAATTTTGTATTTCAAGTTCTGAGAAAACTGTTTTGGATCCCAATTTTATAGGGTGGATCTCACCATTTTTTATGAGTTGATATATTTTGGTTTTTTTGAGCGTTGTCGCATGCGTTACCTCTGATAGATCAATCAATCGATCAGGCTTCGCTTCCGTCTTATCTAGCATGGTTTATTCTCCTACGTTATTGTCCGCAGAAGAATTTTCCAATATAAATAGTAGAACAGAAAGTATATATACTGAACATGCTAAGCAAACTACGTAGTCTGCTTAGCAGAGTGAGTCTTTTTCCTTCTCCCAGGCTCTGCACCAACCCTCTATTACAGGTTGACTAGTAAGCACGCCGTTGCTTTTTTCTATCATGTCTTTCGCAAATGCGGCCTTGCTTGGATAACAAATCGGGTTTAATTGCCATCTATCCCAATATTCTTTAGCCATTTTTTTGGCTTTTTGCACTTTATTGTTATCAGATAAGACCTTCCCTAATCCACCTTTGCTAGCTATTTCTTTAGAATGCATGGCTCGAATTTTAATAACATCAGCTCGGAGCTCTGCAATCATTTTCGCTTTTATTTCATCCTTTTTAGTTGCTGAATAAGATGAATCATCGACAAATTGATTTTGAAGGGTAATATAACGAGCTAATAAATCTTCGTACTCTAAGTCCATAAATTTCAAATAAGCAATTGCAGTAGCTGCTGCATTCACAAGATCTGCTTCAGAAACTTTTAGTGCTATCAATGCGTTTGCCTCTTCTTGAATATTTTTATTCATTAGCTCTTGATAATCACTCACGCTATTTTCTCCCTACGTAATTGAATCACCTCGCCAATATCGCTGCAATAGTCTCCCCAAGCAGTCATCAACACACGCCGATGCTCAAACAAATCACTACGCTGATAAGCCGCCTCGACTCGATTTTTGTTAACATGTGCCAATGCTAATTCCAGTACAGCACCAGAGACCGATGTTACCTCAGCGCCCCAAATTCTGAACGATGACCTAAACCCATGTACCGTAATATCCGGTGCAATAGCATGCAGCGTTTTATTAAGTGCAACATCTGAGAGCAATCCTCCTCGCGCACCAGGAAAAACCCACTTTGAATCATTCATCCGCCACTGCAACATTGTCTTGAGTATTGCAACCGCCTCATCACACAATGGCACAACATGATCTCGCTTTGCTTTCATCCTATCAGCTGGGATTGTCCAAGTTCTCGTACTTATATTTATTTCACTCCACAATGCCCCTCTACCTTCGCCAGAACGTGCCGCGGTTAGGATAATGAAACGCAAACAATAAGCAGACATACAATTTTTATTACGTAATTCAGACATAATCCGAGGTACATCAGAGTATGGTGCTGATGCAAAATGTGAGACTGTTTTAATTTTGTTAGGAGCAGGGAATACTTTATCTAAATTACTTTTCCATCGTGCAGGATTCCGTTTATCACTGTCTTCTTCCACGATCGCATAATCAAGTACTGCTTCAATACGCATCCGTACTCGGCTTGCTGTCTCAGTTTTTATCGTCCATAGTGGCATTAAGATTGCTTTTACATCAGTCAGTGTTATATCAGTAAGACACTTATCACCAATCGTTGGGAAGGCATATTGTGTGAGGGTGTTGAGCCATTGCTGTGCATGCTTGGCATTGCGCCAAGCTGATTTTTTGGCTTCAATTAACTCTAATGCGTAGTCCTTAAACGTTTTAGATTTGGACTCATCCACTCGAACCAATTCGGCAGGATCTCTATTATTTATAATTGCGTTTCTCATTGCAGCAGCCAACTCACGAGCTTCGGCAAGTGACCGAGCATGAGTTGCACCTAAACCAATAGATGTTTGTTTGCCTGCTTTTTTATAACGAAAAATCCAAACTCGCGAATCATCTCTAACGCGTAAAAATAAATTACCACCGTCAGCATGAAAACCATTTGGCTTGGTATTCACATGTCGCGGTGATAACAGATCAATTTTCTTTGCCATATTTATCCCTACAAACTTAAGGTTACCCTTTGGGCTACCCCTAAAGCACGGATTATAGCAAATTCTTGTGAACGCGCACGGAAAATTTTTTATCAAACCTATTGTTTTTACTATGTTTTATAGACTACAAAGAACTATGGCGAACGCCAGTTAGGCGGACTGTCTCTCCGCATTCCATGACCTAAAAAAACTAACCTAATTCCCCATGCCTCTTAAACACCGCATCAATCGCCATCAATTGCTCCAGTAAAGGCCTCATGCGATCTAACGGCCAGCTATTCGGACCATCACTGAGTGCTTTTTCGGGATTAGGATGGGTTTCCATGAACAGCCCTGAAATACCCGTGGCAACCGCTGCACGTGCTAAGGCTGGAATAAATTCACGTTGACCACCTGAAGAGCTGCCCTGTCCACCCGGTAATTGCACCGAATGCGTGGCGTCATACACCACAGGACTTCCGGTTTCGCGCATAATATGCAACGAACGCATATCAGATACTAAGTTATTGTAGCCAAAACTCGCACCACGTTCGCACACCATAATCGATTCGTTACCTGTCGCTTTGGCTTTAGCCACCACGTGCTTCATATCCCAAGGAGATAAAAACTGGCCTTTTTTAATATTTACAGGCTTATTGGTTGCCGCAACGTTTTGAATAAAATTGGTTTGTCGACATAAAAACGCTGGCGTTTGTAACACATCCACCACACTTGCGACTTCATTCAGCGGTGTATCTTCATGGACATCGGTCAAAATAGATACGCCAACATCACGTTTTACTTTTTCTAAAATCGCCAAGCCTTTTTCCAAACCAGGCCCGCGATAGCTGGTGCCCGATGAACGATTGGCTTTGTCAAACGACGATTTATAAATAAATGAGATCCCTAAATCTTCGCAAAGCGCTTTTAAATACCCAGCAGTTTCTATAGCCAACGCCTCGCTTTCTATCACGCAAGGTCCTGCAATTAAAAACATCGGAGCATGAAGCCCCGCTTCAAAGCCACAAAGTCTCATGTATTTTCCTTTTGAGTTTGATCCTGATTTTGATGATACGCACGCGCGGCGGTAATAAATGATTTAAACAAAGGATGGCCATCACGTGGTGTCGACGTAAATTCAGGATGAAACTGACACGCTAAAAACCACGGATGATTCGGCAGCTCAACCATTTCCACGAGTTCGCCATCAGCACTTCGTCCACCAATCACCAAACCATGTTCAACCAAGGCATCGATATAATGATTATTCACTTCATAACGATGACGATGACGTTCAACCACACGTGGCGCAGCATAAGCTTTGCTTGCAAGCGAGTCATCGGTGAGCTCGGCCATTTGCGCACCCAGTCGCATGGTGCCACCTAAATCGCTATTTTCATCGCGTAAATTCACCTGCCCGGCTTCATCTAGCCACTCGGTGATCAAACCTACCACAGGATGCGGCGTGTTTTTATTAAATTCGGTTGAATTCGCATGTTTAAGGCCTACAACATGACGAGCAAATTCAATCACGGCTGTTTGCATACCCAAACAAATACCTAAAAATGGCCGATTATTTTCACGTGCATATTGAACCGCTTGAATTTTACCTTCCACCCCTCGTGAACCGAAGCCACCAGGAATCAAAATACCATCGACCGCATCTAAAAGTGAGGGACCATGTTTTTCAATAAGCTCCGCATCAAGATAAACAATTTTAACGCGAGTATGCGTATGAATACCTGCATGCAACAAAGCTTCGTTGAGTGATTTGTAGGCATCGCTCAGCTCCATGTATTTACCGACCATACCGATTTTAATCGTCATGTCTTGGGAATCTTCTGCATCAAGAACTGCTTGCCATTCATGTAAATCAGCGGGCTTTAACGGATCTAAATTTAATTTTTTTACTAATAACTCATCAACACCTTGCTTATGAAGAATCATGGGAATTTGATAAATACTCTTGACATCTTCTAACGTGATCACACCTTCTTTTTCAACGTTGGTAAACAACGCGATTTTGTTGCGATCTTGCTGTGTCAACGGTTTTTCTGAACGACAAATTAAAATATCTGGCTGAATACCAATGGAGCGTAATTCTTTTACAGAGTGCTGAGTTGGCTTAGTTTTTGTCTCACCGGCGGTTGCAATATAAGGCACCAACGTTAAGTGCGTAAAAAGCGCACGTTCGCTTCCAAGTTCAATACGCATTTGACGAATGGCTTCAAGAAAAGGCAACGATTCAATATCACCGACGGTTCCACCGATTTCGATCATCGCCACATCGTAACCTTCGGCACCCAAACGAATACGACGTTTAATTTCATTGGTGATATGAGGAATAACTTGCACCGTGCCACCTAAATAATCACCACGCCGTTCTTTTTTAATCACACTTTCGTACACTTTACCGGACGTAAAATTATTAAGCTTCGTCATCGATGTACGAACAAAACGCTCATAATGACCTAAATCTAAATCTGTCTCGGCACCGTCACGCGTGACAAACACTTCACCATGTTGAAACGGGCTCATGGTTCCTGGATCGACATTGATGTAGGGATCGAGTTTAATCAACGTCACACGTAAACCGCGTGCTTCAAGAATCGCTGCAAGCGATGCGGCGGTGATTCCTTTACCTAAAGAAGAAACCACACCACCTGTGATAAATACAAATTTTGTCATGATTTATTGTCCTAACCCATTGTCGTGCTCTAGCGTTTTTAATATGTGATGCATGCTGAGTGCACACGCCACAGCGTCATGCCCTTTATGCCCATGCGCCCCCCCGAGTCTATCCCAGGCTTGTGCTTCATTTTCTGTGGTCAAAACACCAAAAATAACCGGCACATCATAGGCCAGCGTCACCTGCTGACAACCCGTACTGACTTGCTCACACACATAGTCATAGTGGGTGGTCTCGCCTCGAACCACAGCGCCTAATGCAAGAATAGCGCCAAATTGATTTTGCTTAGCCAACCGCTGTGCCACCAAGGGGATTTCAACCGCGCCTGGCACTTCGATCACCGTGATATGTTCAGGTAAAAAACCAGCTGCTTCTAGCGCCTCAAGCGCCCCATCTTGTAATGCTTGTGTGATTGGACGATTAAATAAACTCACCACAAGTGCTATAGGAAAAACAGCCTTTTTTTCAGGTGTTGCTTTAATATATTTCATGGTTTCATATCCAAAAGATGTCCGAGTTTTTCACGCTTGGTTTTTAAGTACATTCGATTTTCACAACTCGCCTCCACATGCAAAGGCAGACGTTCAACCACCTTCATACCGTACTGCTCGAGTGCTTCAATTTTACGAGGATTATTGGTCAACAACCGTACTTTATCTAAACCTAGCGCTTGCAACATTTGAAACGCAATCCCGTATTCACGCCCATCAACGGGTAAACCTAAATGCTCATTTGCCTCAACCGTGTCCATGCCGGTTTCTTGAAGTGCATAAGCTTTCAGCTTATTAGAAAGACCGATACCTCGACCTTCTTGCCTCAAATAAATCAACACACCGCCTTGTTCAGCAATTTTTGTGAGTGATTGCTCGAGCTGCTCACCGCAGTCGCATTTAGTTGAACCAAATAAATCACCGGTAATGCACTCCGAGTGAATGCGTACCAACGGCACTTGATTAGCATCTTTTGAGCTGGTCGATGCTTTAACGAGAGCAAAATGCTCTAATGCATCCATCTGATTATGAAACAGCGTCATGATAAAATCACCGTGCTCTCGCAGGGGTATACGGCTGGTTGCGACTTTTTCTACAAGCACTTCGTGACGAATACGATGCTCGATGACATCACCTACACGTATCATGGGAATACCGTGGTCTTTTGAAAATTTTATCAAATCATCGTGACGACTCATGCTGCCATCGTCGTTGATAATTTCACAAATCACGGCCGCCGGTTTAAGCCCCGCAATTCGCATCAAATCCACACTGCCTTCCGTTTGCCCCTGGCGCTCAAACACGCCCCCATCACGCGCGCGAAGTGGAAAAATATGTCCTGGCGAAATAATATCTTCTGGAGTCGAATTCTCATCAATCGCCACTTGAATGGTATGGGCGCGATCTTTTGCAGAAATACCGGTCGACACACCCGAAAAGGCCTCGATCGATACCGTAAACCCTGTACCATAAGGTGAGCGATTACGACTGGCCATCATCGGCAAGCCAAGCTTATCAATCATGGCACCGGCCATCGGCAAACAAATCAAACCACGGCCAAAACGCGACATAAAATTAATCGCTTCGGGCGTCACATGTTCAGCAGCAAAGACCAGATCACCTTCATTTTCACGCTGCTCATCGTCAACCAAAATAACCATGCGGCCAGCGCGAAGTTCAGCAAGTGCATGCTGCATCGATGAAAAAGGGCTTGTCATAAAGGAACCTCGGTGCCCGCTTCGGGCTTCTCAAAAAGCGTCATTATAGTCGAATCTGTCACAGAACCCAATTGATGAACCAACACGCGCGCAATATAATCAAACTCAACATTGATACGTTGCCCAATCACCCAGGTCCCAAGCATTGTTTTTGATAACGTATGTGGGATCAGCATGACGGTTATTGCATCATCCGTTACGGCATTAATGGTCAAGCTCACACCATCTAACGCCACGCTGCCTTTAGGGCATAAATAACGGCGTGCATAGGCATCAAAACCTACAATCGTTACCTCCGTGTAGTCACCCTGTTGTGTAATTTTGCTGATTTCCGCAGTCATATCCACATGACCACTCACATAATGGCCCCCAAGCCTATCGGACACACGTAACGCACGCTCAAGATGCACGCCATCACCCACTCGAAGCGCTCCCAAACTGGTTGCACGCAACGTCTCAGGCGATACATCAAACGCAAGCTGCCCTACTGGCGCTTGCAATAACGTCAGGCAAACGCCGTTAACAGCAATACTTTCACCCACCACCAAATTATCGAAGCTTGCCTCAAGCACCAGACGAATGCCAGCAACATGTTCTTCTTGGCTTAAGATTTTTCCGCATTGCTCAATCAATCCTGTGAACATACTGATTCCTCTATTAAATTATTTTGAGCATGATCTTGCCAATCCAATGTTATTTTGAGGTTATCCCCCATCGCTTCCCAGGCTACATGCTTTGCTTGAGCTAAAAAATCATCTTGCGCATACAACGACAACGCCTTGGTTCCCAAAACTTGAGGAACCAGATATAAATACGTACGTTGCACTAAATTCTGCTGATGCAGCGCATGAAACAATGCCGCACCCGCTTCAACCCATACGTCGTGATAACCCATACGGCCTAAATCTTCGAGTATGGCTTTTAAGTCAAGTTGTTGTTCTTGCTGCTTACCATGGTAAAGATGCAGTATTTTTGCTGTTTTATGAATATTTGCTGATGCGGGCAGCTTTTGTGTACGATCAAGTATGGCTATAGGTTTTGCAACGACCTCATCACCCATACGTGCATTCAGTAACGGGTTATCGGCTTTGATTGTTGCTGCTGTGGTTAAAATAACATCGGTATGCAAACGCTCTTGGTGAGTAAATTCAGCACATATTGCATTAGAGATCTGGATACGCGCGCCACCTTCACCTGCAATCTTGCCATCCAACGTTTGCGCCATTTTAACCGTGACCCATGGCCGACCTGTTTTTAACCAAAACGCGTAGCTTGCATAAAAGGCATTAATTGCAATCACAGGATAATGTGTAACCTCAATGCCATGCGCTTTAAGCAACGCCGGTGTATTATTTTCAGCAACCAATGGGTTGGGATCGGCATAAGCATAAACCACATGCTTAACACGCCGCGCAATCAACGCATCCACACAGGGTGGCGTGCGTCCCCAATGATTACACGGCTCAAGCGTCACATAAACCGTAATATCTGAACAATCTTCAGGCAACATTTGAACTAATATCTGCTCTGCATGCGGTTGACCCACGCCTGGATGCGAAGCTTGTGCTATAATATTTTCAGCACGCACAGCAACCGCGCCAACAGAGGGATTGGGCGCCGTTTTACCACGTCGAAGACGTGCTTGCCGAAGTGCTGCTAGCAGAAATTGCTCGTGCATAATTCAATCACGGTGGAAAAAGTATGTGTATGATAACAAATTATTCAATTTTTGAGTAGCCTCATGCCTCGATCAACGCATAAAACAGGATTTATTCATCCCATCAAATCTTGCTTATGGGCGCTGGTCATCACATCGTTGCTTTTAAATAACACCGCATTTGCATTTTCAGCCTATTCTAACAGCGAACTGGATGAGCTCGAAAAACAATTTGTTGCAGAAATCAATCAATCCAACAGTGTACTTCGTGATCCCTTGAGCAATCAATACCTCACTCACCTCGGAAATAAGCTTGCCACCCATAGCCATCAAGTTCCTCCTACATTTTTTATTGTCAAATCGGATGAAATTAATGCTTTTGCAGGGCCCGGTGGGCATATTGGAATCAACAGTGAACTTTTTTTATTAAGTGAACATGAAAGTGAGCTTGCCGCGGTGCTTGCACATGAAATTGCACACGTTCGCCAACATCATTTATACCGCATGCTGGAGCATCAACATCGCATGCAAGTCCCGATGCTTGCCTCCATGCTTGCAGCCATCGCCCTTGGCGCGATTATTCCTGGCATTGGCAGTGGTGCGATGATGGCAGCACTCGGTGGATTTGCCCAAGATAGCATTAATTTTATTCGTTCTAACGAAAAAGAAGCCGACCGCATTGGTATTGATATGCTAAAGCAGGCTGGATTTGATCCTCGTGGTATGATTCATTTCTTTCAACGCATGCGAGAAAATTCACGTTATTATTCGGCCAACGTTCCGACGATTTTACGAACCCATCCCATGGATGATGACCGAATTGTTGAGGCCGAACATCGAACCAATTTACTTGAAGCGAAAAACATTCCTGACACGCTCAGCTACCAACTCACCAAAGAGCGCATTCGCGTCATCACCGCGAAGCATCATAAAAAATTGTTAGATTATTATGCGAATCGATGCCCGAAAGCCGAAACCAACGACAATGCTTGCCTCTATGGCCGTGCGCTTGCATTACTCAAAACAAACCAAGCTCAAGCAGCTTACACACGGCTCCAAAGCCTTGCTGCCGAAGATCATGAAAATTTGTTTTATGCGCTTGCCTTAAGTGAAGCTGGAGCCGGGATTGGTAAAAATGATGAAGCACTGGCTCGACTCCAGGCTCTTCACGCCAATAATCCTGGAAACTACCCCGTGATCATGACGCTGGCCAAGCTCTTATCATCAACCAATCATCCAGAAGAAGCATCCTCTGTATTGCTTCAAGCAAGCCGAACATTTCCAACCGATTTACCGGTATGCCATGCACTGGCGCGCGCACAATCGAACAATCACCTGAAAGCGTATGCTTATTTTACGTATGCACAATGTCATGTACTCCAAGGACAACGAAAAGAAGCACAGCGCTTATTTAAGCTCGCTAAAACATTGGTCAAGCACGATCGATTTTTACAAGCGCGTATCGATGCAAAACTTGATGAAATCAAAGAAGACATCAGCTCGCATAAATAGCATAAGCATTGGTTCTGGTTTGTGTTTTCGCTGAATACATGGCCTCATCTGCGCGCTTCAATAACAGTTCGGCCACGCGCCCAGAATCAGGATAAATCGCGACGCCAATACTCACCGTCATGATAATGCTATTATTTTCAAAATCCATAGGCATAGAAACCGCCTTAAATATTTTATCTAACACGATTTTAATCGCGTCTTCAGATGATGTTCCATCCAAAATCAAACAAAACTCATCTCCCGAAAAGCGAGAAAAAAAATCATTGCAACGAATCACTTCAGACACAAATTTAGCTAGATGTTTTAGCACTAAATCACCGACATGATGGCCATATGTGTCATTAATATGCTTAAATTTATTACAATCGAGAAAACATACAGAAAAATGATCTGAGCCACGATTCGAGCGTGCTATCAGCGCATTTAAATGCTCTAAACAATATTCACGGTTGGGCAACTCAGTCAAACCATCATACTTGGCTAAGCGTTTTAACTGATTAACGTAGCGAGAGTTGATTGGGACTAATTGCCAACGAAATTTAAAAAACCAGAAAAAAAATAAACTCACCAAGCCACCCAAGGTCGTACAAAATACAATATATAAGCGCTTCACCCGGGCTTCGACGTAAGCTTTGCTTGGGTAGATATGAATATCCCATTCGCCCCCCAATAATTGAAAAAATTCCCGATGTATCAAAGGAACACTCCAATCGGGCGAAACGAGATTGGGGGTTATTTTATCGGATAAAGCAAGAAAATAACCTTTCATTATTTCATGTTTTAAATCTTCTTCAAGAATGGTTTTTAAATTAAAAATAGCAAGCATATTGGAGCGTGTGTCATAAACACAAAGCGAGCCTTTCACAGAAATCACCTGCATGTTTTGATACGTATTGATCAACTCAGGATGTGCTTGCATAAAGCTATCGCAGTGTTGTTTAGATATGAGGAATCCATGTTGTATAATATGAGGATTAAATAAAGCAACCGACGGTTTAGAGCCCACCGGAGGAAATATCATCGCTTCGAGTTCATGATTTTGTTTAAACTGAGCATTCACATCATGAACAATATCTGCATACGAGCGATCATCCTCAAGCTCCAAGCGGGAAAAAAATTGTTTAACTTGCATCACATGTTGTTCAACTTGTGATGAAAACAACGCGCGAAGCTCACGTGCAGTTGCTGCTGATTCACGTTGTAAACGTTTAATCTCGTGAGGTTTGACCATGAAATGCCAGCAGAGCAGTATGACCAACATCCCGAGTAAAGCAACAAGCCATGCTCTTACTTTACAATCAATGAAGGGAGACACCATGGGGCAGCACTCCTTGTCTGCATACGCGTATGATTACAGTTTACTTTTTTTAGATCATGATAACAACTTTTAGATTAAATAAAAACCAACCACCGTCATTTCTTAACAAATTATTCGTTTAGAATCAAAGCCTCAGCCTGTTTAAGATCATCCAGCGTATTAATATCTTGCCGTGGAGCCACACAGGCTTCATCCACTTGAATCGCATGACCTGACCATAAAACACGCAACTGTTCCAGCGCTTCCACCGCTTCCAGAGGGCAAACGGGCCACGTGACCATATCCAATAAAAATGCCTTTCTATAGGCATATAATCCAATATGGCGAAACACATGTTTTAATATCATCTCGCCGTCTCGAAAAGCAGGAATAGGACTTCTTGAAAAATAAAGTGCTTTATTTTGAGCGTTTCGAATCACTTTGACACAGTTAGGACTGATATAATCTTCTTCAGATTGAATCGGCGCACACAATGTTGCCATCGATGTCTGGCTTGAAGAAACCAAACTCTGGGCAACTTGCCGTATTAATGCAGGAGGCATCAACGGCTCATCACCTTGCACATTGACAATCACCGCATCCGCAGGCAATCCCAACGCCTCCACCGCTTCGGCCACACGATCCGTTCCACTGGGATGCTTATCGGATGTCATGATAACCTGTGCACCCAAACGCGTCGCCTCTTCGGCAATGAAAGCATGATCGGTTGCAATGGTAATGGTTGCGGCTCCCGCCTTTTTTGCTTGCGCATACACACGTGCAAGTACCGTTTGACCACCAAGCAACATCAATAATTTCCCTGGACAGCGATGGGAGGCGTAACGTGCAGGAATCACCACATGAAAATCTATGCTCACAATGCATCCTTTTCATCAAGCGTAATCGAGCGTGCTTCCTGCTCAAGCATCACCGGAATACCATCACGAATGGGGTATGCCAGTCGATCAAAGCGGCACACAAGCTCATGTTTTGTTAATAATAACGCCCCTTTACATACGGGGCAGACCATCATGGCCAGTAATTTTTTATCCACGCGTTTATCCTCCGGTCACGTTTTGACGCACATACGTAGGCATCGCCGCACGAGCCTTGACTGATGGGATGCCTCCTGCTTTCACAACCCGTATCATGGCATCTGCACGCGGAAAAATCTCGCATGTAGACACAATCGCAGCACGTATTGCAGGCTGGAGTAAATCAAGATAAGGTTCGTAATCAGCACCCACAAGGCGTAAAGCTATATTTACAGGCACACACACGTCTTCTGCAGCGCTCACGCACGGGGCCACGTCAGATGATTCAGGATCAAGCTGCCAATACACTTGGTTCATGCGCGCATCCATCATCGCTAATACATGTGTTTTAGTATGGGTATGTGAGGCTTCGGCCGCAATCGCACGTAAACTTCCGACAGGGTACATGGGCAAATCATGTGCATAAGCAAGGCCTTTCGCGACACTGCAAGCAATACGAAGCCCGGTGAAACTCCCCGGCCCTTCACCAAACACAATGCCATCAAGATATTTAAGCTCTGTTTTTGCTGATGCTAATACACGTTTGACCATCGAAAGCAGCACACGCGCATGCTCACGAATTTCTAACGCTTCTTCAAGAAACATCACACCGTTAAATTCTAAGGCAACAGATGCTCGCGAGGTTGAGGTATCCATGGCGAGTAAATTCATTTTTTAGGCCATGTTCGCTCTAAATGCTGTAATTTACCGTCTTTGCCTTCCCAGCTTTTGGCATCGGATGGAGCATCTTTGAGTGTTGTGATATTCGGCCAGATTTTTGCAAGCTCGGCATTCAACTCAAGAAAAGGCTTTTGTGCTTCGGTCATGTCATCTTCAGATATAATCGCATCCACCGGACACTCAGGCTCACACAAAGCGCAGTCGATGCATTCATCTGGATCAATGACTAAAAAATTAGGACCTTCATAAAAGCAATCCACGGGACATACTTCAACACAATCGGTGTATTTGCATTTAATGCACTGCTCTGTAACAAGAAACGTCATGACTTTCTCACCTCAACAGGGTTCAACATGGTCAAAAAATATATGGGGAATTAAATCATATTCCATGTTTTGATGCTAGGTCCTGTGAGCAACTCACTTTCCACCTACGTGCCGCGGCTTGTGTCCGCGGCATCCAAGATCTTACGACTTAGGCATCAAGTCTATTGGCGGTGCACTTGGCTCTTCAACTAGCCAAGCCTCGGCCATTGGAAAAAATCGCTGCTGGCTGTACCCCTGCGGCGCCCTGCACTCATCAGCCATACTTTGACCATTGCCCGCAACATAAACAGGTGTAACAGGCGTAAATGACGACGCTGCTTCAGCTACTCTACTTGCTCTAGGTGCTGCATTCACGTCATTTGAATGCCGAGGCGTGTTATCAGGCGTCGAATGAAAGTATTGAATCGCGCTGTCAGCCGCTTGCTCAATGAGATAACCCACGGCCAAAACGCCCAATGCAACAACCCAGCCAGCAATCAAAGCAACACCAACCTGAGGAACACCTAACAAAATTGACAGGCCAATTGCAATCATCGTTGTAACCGGCGCGATAAGTAACTGTAATCCAAAATCGATAACGCCTGTGTTATGACGAGAGCTTGAGCTATTAAACATCATATTCCAAAGCATCAGGGTAACAAAAGGATTATCTCCTAATCCATTCCCCCGTCGATTATTTGACTCACTTAGCGCTTTTGCTAGAGCTGCGAGAATCACAATATCAATAGCCACCGTTCCAACAACCGCCATGGCAAAAATAAGACCGAGCCCTACGTACTGAGTATACTCACCGACTGTTTTAATGGTTTTTAACATAGATATTGCCTCACAGTAAGATTAATCACGAACGACATGATAATATATTGTACACTAAAGGCTTTTTTAGATCAATAATCTTACACAACAATCTTACATTTAATATAGCAATAGTGTAACTGCTCGGGCCCCTCTACGTTGCTTCGAACGAAGTGAGTAATTTCCTCGGTTTTAAGCTAAAAATCCAAAATATTTAACAATTTTTCACAAAATCTATTGACAGCATTTTTCCCCAAAAAAAATAAATTTTTTAATACCCGAAAAAATGGCGTGAGTAAGGCGTTTCTTAGATCGCTGGAGATCAAAAAACAAAAATTTTGATTTTTTTGTCGTGTTATTCTGAGTTCGTGGCTTAGGTGCCATCCTCATAGGCTTCAAAAACCCGTGTTACACTGTTTGGTATTGAGAGGTCACTTGAACACGACATGGCAAGTATAGATAAACAATCAGTTCGCGATGAATTTGAAAAAATAAAAGTGGGTTTTGACGAGCAGGTGAAAGCCGGTAAAGTCTCCACCGAAGTGGCTATGCTTGTTAATACGCTGATGATGCTATTCAACCTTTTACTCAGTATCTTCATGGAGAAGACCACAAAAAAGACATCTCAAAATTCCAGTATACCGCCTTCTCAAACAACACCTGATAAGACCTCAACCACGAATAAGAATAAGGGTGATTCAGATAAAAATAAACAAAAAACTGTGACGACAGCTGGCAATACCCGAACAGTAGAAACAGTCACTGTACTCCCCGCATCCGTCTGTGACCTATGCGGCGAAAACTTAAGTAAGGTTGTGTGTATCTGTGTTGAGCGTCGCACCATGATTGATATCATCTTCGAAAAAACGGAAGAACACATTGATGTCGAAGTCAAACAATGCCCCGCTTGTAATAAGCATCATTTCCAAAGGATATGCCAGGGCCTGTACAGTACGGCAGTGGTGTTAAAGCTTATGTCATTCAATTGCTTGTGATGCAAATGATGTCATTAAATCGGGTAGCAGACATGGTGTCAGCATTGATTGGTCGCGTGATAGCAGAATCAACCATGCTGAACTTCATCATACGTTTACATGCTGCATTAGCTGTTTGGGAAAACGAAGCAAAAGTGGCTTTGTTAAAAACAAATTACACGCATGTGGATGAAACATCTTTACGGGTCGACAAGAAAAATCACTGGATTCATGTTTATGCTTCGGGTGATATCACCCTTAAATTTCTTCATGAAAAACGTGGTAAAGCAGCCATTGAGGCGATTGATATTATTCCGCGTTATGGTGGTGTAATTATTCACGACTGCTGGGCTTCGTACCTGTCTTATGGGCATTTAGACCATGGTTTATGTGGGTCGCATTTATTACGTGAATTGACCTTTATTATTGACTCCAATGACTATGCATGGGCAAAAAAACTGAAGCGTTTATTGCAGCGCATCTGCAAAATGGTCTCACGTAGAGAAGAAAAATGCTTAACCGAAGCAGAGTACCTCAAATTAGAGCGACTCTACCAAAAAATACTGGCAAAGGGTGCTAAAGAATTGCCGCCCATCCCTGAAAAAACAACAACACGCAGGGGTAAGGTGGCCAAATCCGATGCTCATAATTTATGGGAGCGTCTAACAAAATACGGGAACTCAGTTTTGCTGTTTGCCAAGCTTCCTTATGTGCCTTTCACAAACAATCGTGCGGAGCGTGACCTTCGGATGGCAAAAGTAAAACAAAAAGTATCAGGCTGTTTTCGTACTGTAAAATATGCCGAAGCTTATTGTCGAATTTCAAGTTATTTGCAAACCATGAAGTATAAGGGGATCAATCCGTTGGTAGCCATCAGTATGGCGCTTAATGGTAAAATAGGTGAATGAAATTAAAGCTTGGTAATGCCTCACTTCGTTCAAAATAACCTAGAGGGGCCCGAGCAGTTACGCAATAGTAATATTTGATATTTATGACACTGAGGGGATATTATGGGTGAAGTATGGTGCCCAGGGCCGGAGTCGAACCGGCACGAGATTGCTCTCGAGGGATTTTAAGTCCCTTGCGTCTACCTGTTTCGCCACCTGGGCATACATCATGTGTTTTGGAGGCTGAGGCCGGAATCGAACCGGCGTACGCGGCTTTGCAGGCCGCTGCATGACCACTCTGCCACCCAGCCAAGTAAAAAAAAAGCGACACTGTGTCGCTAGTTTTTTGGAGCGGGAAACGAGATTCGAACTCGCGACCCCAACCTTGGCAAGGTTGTGCTCTACCACTGAGCTATTCCCGCACTTGAACGAGATGAATTTTACCGGAAACCACGTGCGTGTCAACACATTTAAGCTATTTTTTTAGACTCTTTTTTCGTTAATTCAGGCCACGCGACAATCAAATAAGCAATCATAGACCAAATAGTTAATATGGCTGCCACATACAGCAAAACAACACCTAAAATACCGAACATGCCTAACCAAGACATCGCAGGCTTAAATGCCAATAATAAAATAACCGCGGTCATTTGCATCGCGGTTTTGACTTTTCCTATATAATTCACCGCGACACTGGCGCGACTGCCAACCTCTGCCATCCATTCGCGCAACGCCGAAATAATAATTTCACGCCCAACAATAATAATGGCAGGAATCGTAATATAGCCGCGATCGCCAGCACCAACGAGCAAGAGCAAACTTGACGCCACCAATAATTTATCCGCTACAGGATCAAGAAAAGCCCCAAACGCAGACATTTGCTTAAGTTTACGCGCAAAATAACCATCTAACCAATCGGTAACACTCGCAAGCACAAAAATAGCCGCAGCAGCTAATTGCCCCCATGACCACGGGAGATAAAAAACAAGAATAAACACAGGAATTAAAGCAACCCGTGCTAACGTGAGTGAATTAGGTAACGTGGTTAATGTACTCGTACGCATAACAAAGCCTCGTTTATTTAAGTTCGGCAGGTAATCCAAGATAACGGCCTAAGGTAAAAAAATCATCAAACACCTGAAGCGCTCCCGCAGCTTTTAGATCATCATCCTGCTGATAATAAAAATCAACGCCCAAGCTCGCCACATGAAGTGCTGAGGCCATTTCGATATCCGAGATGGAATCACCGATCATCAAGGCCTTATCTGCTGGAACGCCGGTAAGCTCTAAAATATCTTCAAGCATTTGTGGGCAAGGCTTAGCGGGTGCCTGATCGGCTGAACGCGTAACCGAGAAAAATTTTTCTAACTCGCTGACATGTAAAACACGCTGCAGTGCTTGCGTGCCTCGATTGGTGGCAATGGCCATGTCGACACCGGCCTTGCGAAGTTGTTCGAGCAAATGTCTGACACCTGGAAAAAGATACACAGCGCGATGATGAGATACTAAAGCTTGCTGAACACCCGCGAGTAAGCGCTCGTATTGGTACAAAGCTAAATCAGGAAATATTTTCCGTACCGCTTTATCTAAACCCAGCGTAACATAGCGTCGCGCCAGCTCTACGTCATAAACGCCTAGACCGAGGGCTTCTGACTCGGTTTTAAGTGCTTCGTGAATATGCCCCAAGGGATCACCTAAAGTACCCTCCCAGTCAAACACAACCAATTGATAGGGCATATTCATAAGCAGCTCCTTGGCCTACATGGCACGAAGCATGTGTAATGCATGATCAAATTGAACATCGACATCAGCCTGAAAACAATAATGTTTTTCTTGCAGATTAAATTGAATTGCTCTCGCATGCAAATAAAGCCGCTGTTTTAATATTTTTTTAAGCTCTGGTGTAATATGCGATGGGCAAGGTTGCCCATATTTCTCATCCCCGAAAATAGGATGACCAATATGCGCTGTATGCACACGAATTTGATGAGTTCGCCCCGTTTTGGGCTTGGCTTCAAGCCAACACGCTTCAGCATAATTCTCAAGCAAGCGCACACGTGTTTGCGAAGCTTTACCCTCAGTATCTACGCGTACGATCCGCTCACCTGAGCGTAACGTATTTTTTTGCAACGCAACATCAATCTGGGTTGCTTGCTTACCGTGCCAGGCATTTGATGACAACGTCCAATACGTTTTTTCAACGTCACGTGCTTCAAATAAAGCTTGAACCGCGCGAAGCATACTACGTTTTTTTGCAATTAATAAACATCCTGAGGTTTCTCGATCAATACGATGGATAAGCTCCAAATAATTCGCATCAGGACGCATATGCCTCAAGGCTTCGATCACACCAAAACTTAAACCACTGCCACCGTGCACCGCCATACCGGTGGGCTTATTCAAGACAAGCAAACTGTCGTCTTCGTGTATAATACTTGCCTCTAGACGCGCAATGACGGCATCACTCAACCTCAGTTCACCCGACTCTGGGGACGTGCGCACAGGAGGAATACGCACGATATCACAGGTCTCCAGTCGCGAGCTCGCCTTCGCACGTTTTTTGTTAACGCGCACCTCGCCTCCGCGAATCAATCGATAAATATGGCTTTTAGGCACACCTTTAAGAATACGAAGAAGATAATTATCAAGACGCTGACCATCTTCCTCTGCTGTCACGGTTGTGTAGTACACCCCTTTCATCATACTTTTATTCCCCAAACCATATTTTTTTGGTATCCTGTTAATAGAGCGGATTTATCCGCAACAGAATTATAACGCATAAGCGAGTGAATGGCTTGAAAAAGCTATTTTTATACAAACAATGCGCGCTTTCCTTGAGTCAATGATACACAGATAAAGGCAACTTAAACCAAGGCCAATGTTATGTTGAAACGTAACCGAGTCAACCTCCCCAGATAACCAGGCCCTCATCAAACACAGGGCGTATTGGGTCTATATTTTGAGGTGCTAGGCTACGAAAACAACCGCGAGCTGCTAACCAGTTGCGGTGATTTCCTTGATAATTTATTATCAATATGAAAAAAAACGGCCATCTTGCCTTTACGCTCGTTTCAACTCAAGGCTCCCGCGCCCTTGAACTAGAGGTCCCGATGTCCACCGTGGAAAAAATGCTCATCAATGCCACGCAACCCGAAGAAATACGTGTCGCGTTGATAAAAAATAACCGCCTTTATGATTTAGATATTGAATGCCCTGCCGAGGCCAAGAAAAAAGGAAATATTTACAAAGCAACGGTGACACGGCGTGAGCCCAGTCTCGACGCCGTCTTTGTTGAGTACGGCTCCAAGCGCCAGGGCTTTTTGCCGCTCAAAGAAATTTCACCTGAATACTTTGCCAAAACACCCGCCGAAGATGAAAAGCTCCCGATCACAGCATTAATTCGTGAGGGGCAAGAGCTGCTGATTCAAGTGGACAAAGAAGAGCGTGGCACCAAAGGTGCCGCCCTCACCACGTTTATTACGCTGGCGGGTTGCTATTTGGTTCTCATGCCGAACAGCCCTCATTCTGGCGGCATTTCACGCCGGATTGAAGGCGAAGAGCGCGATGAACTCAAAGAAATTTTACAAGGCCTCACCTTACACGAAGATATGGGCGTGATTATCCGTACCGCAGGTGTGGGTAAAAATCCTGAAGAACTTCAGGCCGATTTAGATATGCTGTGCAATCAGTGGCATGCCATCAAACAAGCTCAAAATACAGAGCTTGCACCGTCTCTCATTCACCAAGAGGGCGATGTGATTACGCGTTCAATTCGTGATAATCTTCGTAAATCCATCGATGAAATTATCATTGATGATTCAGCAACCTATGTCAAAGCAAAGCAATACATCGAGCAAGTTAAACCCGAATTTTTGCCCCATTTAAAACTTTACAATAATCCAACGCCTTTATTTACGTTGTATCAACTCGAAGGTCAAATTGAAACCGCCCATCAACGCCAAGTTGTCTTACCTTCGGGTGGCTCGTTGGTGATTGATCGTACAGAAGCCCTGGTGTCCATTGATATTAACTCGGCTAAATCAACCGGTGGTGCCGACATTGAAACCACGGCATTTCATACCAACTTAGAAGCGGCTGATGAAATTGCACGTCAACTGAGACTACGTGATTTAGGTGGCTTAGTGGTGATTGATTTTATTGATATGGGTAGCAGTAAACATCAACGTGATGTTGAAAATCGTCTCAAAGAAGCCCTTAAAATGGATCGCGCACGTATTCAAGTGGGTCGTATATCACGCTTTGGCCTGCTCGAAATGTCACGTCAACGCCTCCGTCTCTCGTTGGGTGAAGCTGCACAAGAAAGCTGTCCGCGTTGCGAAGGCCGAGGGCATGTTCGAAGTTTACAGTCTCACGCATTGGCGATTGTTCGCCTGATGGAAGAAGAAGCGCTCAAAGAAAAAGTCACCGAACTTCAAGTGCAATTACCGGTCGAGATGGCCACCTTTATTATGAATGAAAAACGTACGGCCGTTACAAGCATTGAAAAACGACATCAGGTACATGTCGTCATTGTCGCGAACCCTTATATGCAGTCACCGCAATATCAAATAACACGCATGAAAGACGACGGTACAGGTAAAAACAAAAAACCAAGTTACACGCTTGCCCAGCAACCCGATGTTGAACTCGTACGAACCAAACCGACTGTATTAGCCGAACAACCTGTGGTTAAAGCCTACAGCGGCCAACCGGTCTTACAACCGAACGAAATCAACGTGCTCCAACGCTTGTGGCGCTCGCTCTTTGGTTCACCTAAAACAAAGGTCAAATCGGATAAACCCGCATCCCTTAGGCACGCGCAAAAACGTACCACATCGCACAAGCGCTCAAGTCAAGCGTCGGGGAATCATCAACGTCCATCATCTGATAAGCGAACACCAGGCAACACAGCATCTTCAACTGCACGAAAACAACCTCGCGCGCAGTCAGCTAGCAATCAAGTAAAAAACAGCAGCACACGCAAACCATCCGGTAACACCAAGTCACTACAACACAAGAAACCTGCGGTAAAACAGCCTTCAGAGTAGATTTTTCTGAACATCCCCTACGTTTTCTGCCCTCCGGCGACACCTCCTAAAGGTGTCGCAATCGGCGTAACACCAATATTAGGATTAATACCGCAATCATCCAAAATTTTAAGTAAATTATTGCCTTTTTTCGTTAAACTTTTAACGCAATAAACATCGAGATAACTATCTAAAATATATTTATAATCAGGGATCACCAGAATTTTTAAAATTTTCTCAGCGCGTACCAAATGATGAGGCAAAGCTGCATCACACGTTTGAAATAAGACCGCTCCTAAAATCGCAGCAAGGCTTGCGCGTCGTGCCTTATTTGCCAAATAAAAACGTTGCACACACTCATCAATCGCGCGATCTTTATCCCAGGCAACCCATGTGTGGTACATCTCCATCGCTTCTTCTTCTGAGAACGAATGCAGCACACCGAGCTGTTGCATGGCATACGCAACCGGGACCAAACCTTGCATATTCGCCCAGGAACAATTACCCGTGATTTGTGCCGTAAGCGGCATGGTCAGCACCGGCTCTAAGCCTAATTGCTTATTGATGGTTTGGTGGAAATAATGCCTGGGTTGGCGTTTATATAAAAAATTTAAAATAAACTCGAGCGTTAAGGCTTCAGGATGTTTCATGCGGTAGATATTCACCGTGCCTTCTTTTTTACTGTTTTCTCCCCGATCGATTTTAGCCCACCACGGGCCATAACGCAGAAAACAAAGCGCGTGCCCGCGACTGGCTGCCGGTAAAACCAGTAACGGTGCTTGAATAAGTTGAGCGATGCGCGCATGATGCTCGTGCTTTAACTCTGGCTGACGTTGCAAACGCAGGAGATCTTCCGCAACATCGAGACCATCCATGATGGTGTGAAGGTAAGGAAACTGACGGCGCAAATGCCGTGTTGAATAACTGCTGGTAAAGCGCATCAACGAATCGCGAAGCACAGCAACCGTAAATTCGAGAATAAATCCCTCATAATTAATTTCAATAAAAGCATCACGACCATTAAAAACATCGGCATCGCCTTTAAGCTCAAACCGATGGCCGATAAGTTTTGCCGCAATAAAATCCAAAGCAAAATCAAGTTTACCGCCGTATTGATAAAGCAGATGCTTAATTTCATGCTGGGCACGTAATACGGGATACACCAGAACCGAAAGCCCAGCACGCGTGTAGGCGTTTGGATCGGCGCCCGCTGCGAGCAGGCGCTTGGTTAAAGCGATATCGTCATTATCAACCGCCCAATGCAACGCCGTTCGACCGGTCACGTCTGGTTTATTAATATCGACACCACGCTCAATTAAGGCGGCTGCAATCTCGCCTTGGCGTGAAATCGCCGTTTCAATCAGCGGTGTGAAGCCATATTCATCAATATCATTCAGCGACTCACCTTGACGAAGATAATACTCAAAATCTGGCATACGCCCCTGAATAATATCTTTTGCAATCGTCATACTCTACTCCTAGGGCCCGGGTGGCTTAGGTGCTGTGTTCATTTTTGGTGCTAAGCCTAACTTCATTTGTTTTTGTAATTGCTGCTCGTTGCGTGCATTATCAAATTCACGGCGTGCTTCTGCATCACTGAGCGATGGCGCAGGGTTCACGCTTGCATCAATGCCATCAAATTGCTGCTTATCGAGCAGCGGATGCTCTTCGACTCCAGCACTCATCTGCTGCTCCAAATCCTGTCCAGCAGACTCCGTAGGCACCTCACGATCGTGACCTTGCACGGACATGCCAGACAAACGCCTGAGCCCCGCTTGTTCGAGAGGACGTCGCAGATTCTCACGCTCGACTGTGTCGTCGGCTAAATAAGTATCTGGATCTGTCGGTTTTTTTATTCTAATCGCCATAATACCTACCAGTATAGCTTAAAAATAATCGCGCTGCAGGATTTCAGCAATTTGTACCGCGTTGGTCGCCGCGCCTTTTCGTACATTATCAGCAACAATCCAAAGGTTAAGTCCCGAAGGATGCGAGATATCTTGACGAATACGACCAACAAACACACCATCTTCCCCGACAGCATCAGTCAATGGCGTTGGGTATTTTTCTTTACCGGCCGTTCCCATGACCGTAATACCCGGTGATTTTTTCAAGAGCTTGCGCGCTTCAGCCGCCGTCATTGGCGCACCCAATTCAACATGCACGGCTTCAGAATGACCGTATAAAACAGGCACACGCACCGCCGTTGGATTTACTTTAATATTTTTATCTTCTAGAATTTTTTGGGTTTCCCAGACCATTTTCATTTCTTCGCGGGTGTACCCATTCTCTTGAAACTCATCAATCTGAGGCAGTACGTTGAATGCAATTTGTTGAGGATAGACCGTTGGTTTTTTGATGGCACGACCGTTCAAGAGCTCACCCACTTGCTCAACTAACTCACTAATCGCCTCGCTTCCTGTACCCGAAACGGCTTGATACGTTGCCACATTGACACGTGTAATGCCCACCGCATCATACAGCGGCTTGAGCACCACCACCATTTGAATGGTCGAGCAATTTGGATTCGCAATAATCCCATGCTTTTTATAATCGGCAATACGCTCCGGATTCACTTCAGGTACGACCAACGGAATTTCATCATCGTAACGAAAGCACGAGGTATTATCAATCACCACACAACCAGCGGCTGCAGCCTCTGGCGCATATTTTTGAGAAACCTCACTACCTGCTGAAAAAAATGCAATGTCTGCGTCTCTAAAATCAAATTTGGCGACATCTTCAACATCGAGTTGCTTTTTTTTAAAGCTTACCGTTTTGCCGGCTGAACGTTCGCTCGCCAACGGATACAGGGTTGCAATTGAAAACTCTCGCTCTTCTAATACATTGAGAAGCGCCTCACCCACCACACCGGTTGCCCCAACAATGGCTATATTTAATGCTCGCATAATTATCTACCCTCTCTATACATCTCATTTTGCGCTTTATGGCGCAGCACATGGTCCATCAACACCAAAGCCATCATGGCTCGTGCCACAGGAACGGCTCGCATACCGACACATGGGTCGTGACGGCCTTTGGTGATGACGTCAATTTCTTCATCCCGAGTATTTAAACTTCGTCCGGGTATCACAATGCTTGACGTTGGTTTTAACGCCAAACTTAATTTAAGATCTTGGCCTGTACTAATACCCCCTAAAATACCACCTGCGTGATTACTTAAAAAGCCTTGTGTACGCATTTCGTCTCGATGCTCATGGCCTTTTTGCGTAACCGCATCAAAACCAGCGCCAATTTCAACGCCTTTAACGGCATTAATCGACATCATCGCGTGTGCGAGTGTTGCATCCAGCTTATCAAATACCGGATCACCTAAGCCGATAGGCACACCACGGGCCATTACCCCCACACGGGCTCCTATCGAACTCCCCTCACGACGCAAAGCATGTATGCATGCTTCAAGCGCTGGAACTTGCTTTTGATTAGGACAAAAAAACGGGTTATTATTAATTTCAGATTCCGATTCAAAATCAAGCTTGATATCCCCCATTTGTTCCAAATAAGCAATAATTTCAATACCGTAATGCGTTTGCAAATACAGCTCAGCAATTGCACCTGCGGCGACACGTGCCGCGGTTTCACGTGCTGAGGCGCGCCCACCACCCCGCGGATCACGATGGCCATACTTATGATGATAGGTAAAATCGGCATGCCCCGGACGAAACACATCATGCAGCGCATCATAATCTGCAGGCCGCTGATTAAGATTCTCAATGATAAGCAAAATCGGCGTGCCCGTGGTTAGACCTTGATACACACCCGACATGATTTTTATTTTATCCGGCTCACGCCGTTGACTGGTATATTTTGAAGTACCTGGTTTTCGTCTATCTAAATATGGCTGAATAAGCGCCTCATCTAGCTTCATGCGTGGTGGACAACCATCCACCACACAGCCGACCACAGGCCCATGGCTTTCACCAAATGACGTGACCGTGAATAACGTACCGAACGTATTACCACTCATGCTGTAAAATACGCCTTCATTTGCTCAGCTGTCAGCAAAAACACGCCCGAACCACCGTTTTCAAATTCAAGCCACGTAAACGGTACATGCGGATACGCCTCCATCAAAGCTTCGTCGCTGTTACCCACTTCCATCACCAACACGCCATGATCGCTTAAATACGGTGCGGCTGAAAAAAGCATTTTTTCGACAATCGCAAGACCATGATTAGGTGCCTCAAGTGCAAGCTCAGGCTCATGACGATATTCTTTTGGCAATGTCTGCATTTCATCTCGACCAACATACGGCGGATTACTCACAATCAAATCATATTTTGCAAACGGCACGCTATCAAAACAATCGGACTGAATGAGATTAAGCTGCTCTTGCAGCTCATGACGCGTACGGTTAATTTCAGCCACTTCAAGCGCTGCTTCCGATACATCAACAGCATCGACCATGGCATCAGGAAACGCATAACAACACGCAATCGCAATGCAACCACTGCCTGTACCTAAGTCTAAAACACGGGTTACTTTATCGGCATCAAGCCAAGGCGAAAACTGCGTTGAAAGCCCTTCGGCAAACGGAGAACGAGGAATCAACACGCGTTCATCTACATAAAACGGCAAATCAAAAAAATACGCCTCGTGCGTTAAATACGGTACAGGCACATGCTCCTCAATACGTCGTCTTAACTGCTCAGCCAAATAGTGCTTTTCATCCCGTGTTAAACGCGCTTGCAAAAGCATGGGATCAACATCATACGGTAAATTTAAACTACCGAGCACCAAAGCGAATATATCATCCCGCGCATTATCGGTACCGTGCCCATAATGCAACGAGGCTTGATGTGCACGTGACAAACCAAAGCGTAAAAAATCGACGATGGTTTCAAACACAGCGGTTTCTTCGAGGTAAGATTTCACACAGATGCTCCCAAATGCTTTATTATACGCTAATACCCGCTTAAAGAGCAGACCTCCATGTCCCCTTGCGACAAACATCTTTTTCAACAAGCCGTCAAAGACGTAACACCGCTGCGCCCATCCAAAAAGCACACATCACGGCCCCCGCATACAGCACGGATACACAAACCAAAACCCCATCAACAACACACAGATGAAGCATGTGCAACCCATACAACTCATACGCTAAGCCACCCTTGGGAATTATCGACGATTCATGCAGAAACAAATTTAAGCTACGGCAAAAACCAACTTCAGCGTAAACAATGGGATCATTTAAAACAAGGAAAAATACGGTGTGAAGCACAACTGGATTTACATGGGTTGCGGATTGAACCCGCAGCTGACGCGCTTGTGCAATTTATTAGGCACGCTCATCGACAAAACCAACGATGTGTACGTGTTATACATGGAAAAGGGGGCCGTTATGGCGAGGCCCCCGTTCTAAAAACCCATGTCAATCACTGGTTAAAGCAACTGCCTGAGGTTTTGGCCTTTCACAGTGCATGCGCACGCGATGGTGGGTCGGGTGCGCTTTATGTGCAGCTTAAGCGCCATGTTTAAATTGATGCGCTCAATCTAACTGTTTCTCTCGCATCATCTAGACCATCTCGTAGACCATCTTGAACAGCTTTAGCCACATCGTCGTTAGATGCACCATTATAGCTACACAGAGATCGTACAATGATTGACACGAGTTGCGCTGGCAATTCATATCCCGCCATGAATGGATACGCCATCATTTTAATGCCACTCTCTGCAAGATCAAGCGCAGCTTGACGGGCATTCTTTAAATCTTGACTCAGCGTTTCCTCTGCATGTCGAATAGACTTAGCAGTCTCAGAATCATGAACGAATACTTTAAAAACAGATTTAGAATCGTCTTGATTTTGTTGAACTTTAAGATGGATCCAATCAAGTGCTGCAACAACAAGATGAGCAATGACTTCAAGAATTTTCAATGTAAAACGAGCCGCATGATAAAGCCCGAAAAACGTCCATATCGCTGGTTTTAAAATCAGTGCTTTGAGGTCATCGGTGAACTCATCAAACGATGCAAAAGCTAACGTTAGCGGCTTATTTCCAGTATTATTATCATCATCGTTTGATGCAAAAAAATTATAAAAACATGACGCTGTGGCACGTCTTGTTGAAAAAAAATCAGATTGCCAAGCTCTGCTGGGATCATACTCAGTTATATACGATGGCTTCGCAGTTATATTATAGAAGTAGGAAAGCTCGTCATTTGCATGGACCGTTAATCGTTCTTCGAACTGAGCAACCACGGGATATGCTCGAATAGCATCAAACGTCTCTTTGAAATCTGACATCATTATTATCCTCAAAATAAAGTTAAAAACAAACGTAATAAAACATGGTCATCATACATGAGATGCAAAAATTGCACAACTATTATTTATAATAAACATCTTGGTACTTGAATTCTGCGTGAAAACCTCGTACCATTTGTCCAAATTTTCTTTAGCTCAAGTCCATGACCCAACAGAATATAATTTTAGGTATTACAGGCCCCTCTGCATCAGGGAAAAGCTTACTTGCCAACACCATCGTCAATGGCTTAGGTTCAGACCAAGTGGTGGTTATCTCCGAAGATTCTTACTACAAAGACAACAGTCATTTGTCGTTTGAAGAACGCGAAAATATTAATTATGACCATCCGGATGCGTTTGATCACGCGCTGCTCGCTGAGCATTTAAAACGCTTAAAGCGTGGTGAATATGTCGAAGTGCCTATTTATTCCCATTCAAAGCATGTGCGCTTACCAGAAACACGCTCCGTGGGTGGGCATTCGATTATTGTAGTTGAAGGTATCTTATTATTTAGCGAAGAAAAATTACGCTCGATGATGGATATTCGTATTTTTATGTCGGCACCGCTCGATGTATGCCTCATGCGTCGCTTAACCCGCGATGTGGTTGAGCGTCATCGATCGGTTGAGTCGGTGTTGCATCAATACGAAACCACGGTGCGCCCCATGTATTTGCAATTTATTGAGCCTTCAAGCCGCTATGCTGATTTGATTGTACCGCGTGGTGGTGAAAATCATATTGCGATTGACACCATTCAAGCCAAAATACGTGAATTATTAGCCAACACACCTACTTAATTAGCTTAATCATGCACCATGAATCATAAGGAGAAGTCTGTGGGAATTCTAAGTGGTAAGAAAGCACTCATCGTTGGGCTCGCCAGTACGCGCTCCATTGCTTACGGTATTGCTAAATCATTTCATGAACAAGGTGCTTCGCTCGCGTTTACCTATCAAAACGACAAACTCAAATCACGTGTCGAGAAAATGGCGGCTGAGTTTGGTTCAACTTTAGTTTTTCCTTGTGACGTTGCCTACGACGACGCCATCACCGACACCATGACACAACTTCAAAAACACTGGCCCACACTGGATGCCTTGGTCCATTCGGTTGCTTTTGCTCCAGCTGACCAAATTTCAGGTGATTTTGTTGAACATGCTACCCGAGAAGGGTTTGGTATAGCTCATGACATCAGCGTATACAGCTTAGTTGCTTTGGTTAAAGCTGCACTTCCGATGATGGAAGGTACACGAGGCTCGGTGCTTACACTCAGCTACTTTGGTGCAGAAAAAGCCGTGCCTAACTACAATGTGATGGGTGTTGCTAAAGCAAGCCTCGAAGCAACCGTTCGCTACCTGGCTGCAAGCCTTGGCCCACGTGGGTTACGTGCGAATGCGATTTCAGCGGGTCCTATCAAAACATTAGCCGCGGCAGGCATCAAAGATTTTAGAAAACTTCAAAATGCGTACGCCGGAGTTGCTCCCCTGCAACGTAATATTTCTGCAGAAGAAGTCGGTAACGCCGCGTCGTTTTTATGCTCGAGCATGGCCTCCGGTGTAACCGGCGAAGTTCTTCATGTGGACGCAGGTTACCACGCCGTTTCGGGTTGTAATATTAACGAAGCTTAACAAACAAAACGCCATGAGTTTATACTCGAACTCATGGCATCATATTACCCTCACTCAATTTTATCCCACTCAATGCCTCACAACATGAGCCTTGTTCATCAGATTACTGGTATATAAATCATAATCAATCATGCCGTAATTTGCAGCAAGCTGCTGAGTAATGCTTTGTTTTTGTTCGTTATCGAGCATATCCATCGAACCAGGCGTGACTTGACTCAGCTCAACCACAACATACCCCGATTGATTTGATAAGCTACGTCCTTCACGGCTACCAACACGTGGAATAGTAAACGCTAAGTCATTGATTTCGGCTGATGCTAAACTCGAGTCACGTGTGGCTTGTGTGGCCGTCTTCCAGGTTAAGTGATGCTTGAGTAGCATCGCCTCATCCATAAACGCACCTTGTTTATTATTTTGTAACGATTGACCTAAAGCTTCTGCACGTGCCGCGGTTTTTTGTAGCGTTAAGCGGTCTTTAATTTGGGCTTGAACTTCTGATAATGCTTTTTCTCGCGCTGCAATATGTTTTCGAACACGCACCACCACCACGCGATCATCATCAAGCTGAATGGGTGCGCTGTTGTTACCTAACGCCAAAACATCATGGCTAAATGCGGCTTGAAGCACGCGTGGCGAGCTTGTTAGAAGATCTTGACCGCCGTCATGTGAAAACAGTGTTGTGTGCTCAACAGGCAGCTTTAACGCCTCGGCAACAGGCGTGAGTGAATCAGGTGTTTGATAGCTGTTGTCTGAAAGCTCTTCCTGTAAACGTGCATAATCAGCTTGGGCACGCTCCGCTAACCAATGCTCGCGTACGGTGGCACGTACCGCTTCAAACGCTTTAATTTGCGCCGGAACATAGGCTTTCAGCTGAAAAAGCTCATACCCTGCTTCAGTTTTTAAAGGCGGTAACAGCTGTCCAACCGTTGTCAGCTGAATTAAATCTTTATCCAACGGTGATTCACCGGCTGTAATCCAGGGCAGAATCCCTGTTTTGATACTATTTGGCTTGGATTTTAACACCAGGTTGCTCTGCGCCTCAAACGTATTGGGTGCAGATTCTAATTGATTGTACAGCGTATCGACACGTGTTTTGATGGCTTGAAGTTGCTCGTCAGAAGCATTGTTCGGCATTTCAAATAAAATATGACGTACCTGCCATTTGGCGGGTGTCATATAATTAGCTTGATTGGTCTCATAGTAATTTTTGAGCTCAACTTCTGAGGGGTTGAGTTTATCCCGAATCGCTGCCATGGAAAGCGTAACATAATCTAAACTTATTTTTTCTGGTGCAACAAAATCATGCTTATGCTTGGCATAATAAGCCTTCACTTCATCATCCGATACGTTGACGTCTTTTAAAAACGTACGGGTAGGAATTTCAAGATAACGATAGTCACGGTTTTGGCCATATAATTTCACAAAATTTTGAATTTCGTTCGGCAAGGCAAAGGCTGTACCAAGAAAAGCAAAGTGCTGTTGATTAAGCAACATGCCGCGATAAATTTCTTGTTGAAACGATTGCGGTGTAAACAAGGCATTATTTAAGACATGCTCATAACGCTCTGGAGAAAATTGTCCATCTTGTTGCAGCTGGGGAATTTGAAGAATCGCTGATTTAACTTGATCGTCATGGATAAAAAAACCATCATGAAGTGCTGCATTGATATTAATTTGTGAAGTAATCATTTTTTCTAATAATTCTGATTTTAATTGCTTTTCAGTCCCTATCGTTTTATTAGCCGACATATCCTGCTCATGACGCACGCGACGATAACGAAGATCCAGGGCTTGTTGAGAAATAGGTTTTCCGTTGACTTCTGCTACAACGGATGAGGTATGACGTGCTTGAAGGTACGAATCTATGCCAAATAATGTAAACGTTAATGCAATTACGCTCACCACCACCCAGGCTACAACGCCTTGAATTCGCTCGTTTAATTTTTGCAACATGTCTGGATATCCATATTAAAAAAAAACGCGCCCTGAGGCGCGTAAATAATGTTGGCGGAGTGGACGGGACTCGAACCCGCGACCCCCGGCGTGACAGGCCGGTATTCTAACCAACTGAACTACCACTCCATTTCGTGGTGGGTGCTACAGGGATCGAACCTGTGACCCTCGCCTTGTAAGGGCGATGCTCTCCCAGCTGAGCTAAGCACCCGAAAACTGTTTAACCGTTAACGGCTTCTTTCAGTAACTTCCCGACTTTAAACTTAGCTACTCGGGCAGCTCTGATTTGTATTTCTTTTCCTGTTCGAGGATCGCGGCCTGTACGTGCTGCTCGATCACCTGTTGAAAAAGAACCGAACCCAGTCAATACAACTTGGTCGCCTTTTTTTAAGGCACCAGTTACTGTGTTCATAAACGACTCGAGTATTCGTGCTGCATCAGCTTTAGTTACCCCAGCGTCTTGGGACATCGCGTCAACTAATTCACTCTTATTCATTTTTATTCCTCTTCAGTTATGCTTCCCTTTAACTTCAAGTGAATTATTACTAATTCACTACTAATTCGTCAAGCATTTTCTTCTTCGAAGCCCGCCATTCCTAAGCGACGAGAGGAATATACCCCGTTCCTTAGGTGTTGTAAACATCTTTTTTCTTTTAATTTAGCCTTTTTTTTACTCATGGTGTTTTTTTTTACTTTTTAACAGATTTTAATACTTCAAACGGATCCGATTGCAGGGCAAGCTTCAACACTTGCTTAATATTCTTCACCGGTTGGATGTCTAATTTACCCAGAATGTTTTCTGGAATCTCGGTTAAATCTTTTTTATTATCCCAAGGAATTAAGACACACTTAATTCCACCACGATGTGCGGCTAATAATTTTTCTTTTAAACCGCCGATGGGCAGCACTTGCCCCCGAAGTGTAATCTCACCTGTCATCGCAACATCAGCTCGAACAGGAATTTTAGTTAACACCGAAACCAAGGCCGTGCACATCGCAATACCTGCACTTGGACCATCTTTCGGTGTCGCGCCTTCGGGTACATGCACATGGAAATCATTTTCATCATAAAATGTTTCAGAAATATGTAAATCTTTAGCATGACTACGCACCACAGTCATCGCAGCATGAATCGACTCTTGCATGACCTCACCTAACTGCCCTGTGTGTAAGGTTTTACCTTTACCTGGCATCATCGTCGCTTCAATCGTAAGTAATTCACCGCCTACACTCGTCCACGCAAGCCCTGTTACCTGGCCTACTTGATCATGCGATTCAGCCAGTCCATAGCGATATTTTTTTACACCTAAATATTGCTCAACTTTTTTAGGTGTAAGTTTAATCTGCTTGATGCGCTTATTACCCAGGATTTCTTTCACGACTTTACGGCATATGCTAGCAATTTCTCGTTCAAGATTTCGAACGCCAGCCTCACGTGTATAATAATGAATAATTTCCCGAACAGCCTCAGACGTAAACTCCAATTCTTCAGGCTTTAATCCATTAAGAATCAGTTGTTTTTTAATTAAATAATATTCAGCAATATGAACTTTTTCTTCATCGGTATAACCCGGCAAGCGAATCACCTCCATACGATCCAGTAAAGGTGCAGGAATTTCCAACGCATTTGCTGTCGCAATAAACATCACATCACTTAAATCATAACTCACTTCAAGATAATGATCGGTAAATGCATTATTTTGCTCCGGATCAAGCACCTCAAGCAACGCTGAAGCGGGATCGCCCCGAAAATCCATGGCCATTTTATCCACTTCATCCAGCATAATTAACGGGTTTTTTACCCCGGCTTTTGAGAGCTTTTGAATAATACGACCCGGCATCGAGCCAATGTACGTCCGACGATGACCTCGAATCTCGGCTTCATCACGCACACCACCCAAGGCGATACGAATAAACGTACGTCCCGTGGCATTTGCAATCGACTGCCCCAAGGATGTTTTACCCACGCCAGGAGGACCGACCAAACATAAAATAGGCCCTTTTAATTGCTTCACGCGTTTTTGTACAGCCAAATACTCTAAAATACGCTCTTTTACTTTTTCAAGGCCATAATGATCTTGATCAAGTAACGCTTCAGCTTTATCTAAATCAAACTGAATACGGTTTCTTTTTTTCCAAGGAACATGAAGCATCCAATCCAAATACGTACGAATCACGGTTGCCTCAGCAGACATGGCTGGCATAAGCTTTAGTTTTTTTAATTCTGCATCAGCTTTATCTTTCGCTTCTTTCGGCATACCGGCGTGTGCAATCGCTTTCTCCAACTGATCAAGCTCACTGCCTTCATCACCTAAATCACCGAGTTCTTTTTGAATGGCTTTAACCTGCTCATTCAAATAATACTCACGTTGACTCTTTTCCATTTGCCGTTTAACGCGATTGCGTACACGCTTTTCAACCTGTAATAAATCAATCTCGGTTTCAATCAACGCCATCAAACGATCAAGGCGCGTGCCTACGTCCAGCGTTTCAAGTAAAACTTGTTTGTCTTCAAGCTTTAACATCAAATGCGCAGCGATTGTATCAGCTAAGCGGCCGGGCTCCTCGATACTTGCGAGTGAACCTAGGACTTCCGGTGGGATTTTACGATTGAGCTTAATATACTGTTCAAATTGTGACATAAGAGAGCGCATCATGATCTCAAGCTCTGACGGCTTAAACGCTTTAGAATATTCAGCCACCGCTTGACATGTCACCGTCATAAAATCACTTTTTGCCGGCTCAGCTACAATGCTCGTCGGTTTCGCATGCATTGCCTCAAAACCATAATCTTCTGCCTTAGCGCGTGCGTTACCTTCAACCAAAACTTTGACGGTTCCATCGGGTAATTTTAATAACTGCAATAAACTGGATACCGTACCTAAAGGATACAAATTTTCAAGCGTTGCTTCATCATCATTGGTTTTTTTTTGAGCGACTAAAAAAATACGTTTATCATCCATCATGGCCGCTTCAAGTGCTCGTATCGAGCGCTCGCGACCCACAAAAAGTGGTATCACCATACCAGGATAAATAACGACATCCCGAAGTGGCAAGACCGGTAAACTAACCGGTCCTGCATTTTCAGCTGATGCTAACGTTTGCTCATCTGTTTGATGCTTTCGTTCCTTCGATTCAAGTTCTTTTGACATCGCTTGTATCCTTTATGATGCACCACCGGCTGCTGCTGTTTGCTCCACTTCGTCACTTCCATAAAGCAACACGGGTGCTTGATTGTCTATTACCGTTTGTTCATTAACGACCACGCCTGTCACGTTCTCTGTCGACGGTAAGTCATACATGGTATCGAGCAGTATGGTTTCAATAATGGAACGCAACCCACGCGCACCAATTTTTCGTTCAAGCGCTTTTTTTGCAATGGCGCGTAAAGCTTTTTCTCGAAACTCAAGTGCCGCACCTTCCATTTTAAACAACGATTGAAATTGTTTCACTAAAGCATTTTTCGGTTGGGTCAAAATTTCAACCAGCGCATCTTCGTCTAATTCATGCAACGTCGCAACGACAGGAAGTCGACCAACAAACTCGGGAATAAGACCGTATTTGACTAAGTCTTCAGATTGAAGTCCGTCAAGCACTTTTTCTGGGCTTTGAACCACGTTTTGTTTTTTAAGTTTTGCTGAAAAACCTATGCCTGATTGATCGCAGCGATCACGAATAACTTTATCCAGATCAGCAAATGCCCCACCACAGATAAACAAAATATTCGACGTATCCACTTGCAAAAATTCTTGCTGAGGATGTTTACGCCCTCCTTGAGGAGGAATCGATGCGATGGTGCCTTCAATCAGCTTAAGCAGGGCTTGTTGAACACCTTCTCCAGAAACATCGCGTGTTATCGATGGGTTATCCGATTTACGTGAAATTTTATCAATCTCATCGATATAAACAATGCCGCGCTGTGCTTTTTCAACATCATAATCACATTTCTGTAATAATTTTTGAATGATGTTTTCAACATCTTCGCCCACATAACCCGCTTCTGTCAGTGTGGTTGCGTCAGCCATTGCAAACGGTACGTTCAGTAAACGCGCAAGCGTTTGAGCCAATAACGTTTTACCACTGCCTGTCGGACCGATTAAGAGCACATTACTTTTACCAAGCTCAACCGTTTCTTTGGCTTGATTCTGCATGCGCTTATAATGATTATAAACCGCGACAGATAATACTTTTTTAGCATGAGATTGAGCGATGACATATTGATCTAGAAACTCAGAAATCTCTTTAGGTGTAGGTAATGATGTTTCTTTCACTTCTTCCGTTTGTTTTTGCTCTTCTTTCATGATGTCGTTACATAATTCAACACATTCATCGCAAACAAAAACAGAAGGTCCTGCTATCAGCTTTTTAACATCATGTTGGCTTTTGCCACAAAATGAGCAGTACAGCACTTTATTCTCATCACCACGTTCTGATTTGCTCATTTATTTTCCTCCAACATTACTTGCTTTGAGTCAACGCTTCACGGCTTTCAAGTACAGAATCGATCAGACCATATTCTAATGCTTGCTTGGCGCTCATGAAGTTATCACGTTCGGTATCACGCATAATTTCTTCAGGCGTTTTTTTCGTATGATGGCCCATGATTCGATTCAATTGCGCACGTACGGCTAATGTCTCACGTGCATGAATTTCGATATCCGTTGCTTGACCACGATAACCCCCTAACGGTTGGTGAATCATCACACGCGAATTCGGCAAGCAATGACGCTTGCCTTCTGCTCCAGCACACAGGAGAAGTGCTGCGGCACTTGCCGCTTGTCCAATACATAACGTACTGACATCAGGTTTGATAAATTGCATGGTGTCATAAATAGCAAGACCTGCTGTCACTACACCACCTGGCGAGTTAATATAAATGGATATGTCTTTTTCTGGATTTTCTGATTCTAGAAAAAGTAACTGCGCCACCACCAAATTCGCCATGTGGTCTTCCACTTCCCCTAAAAGAAAAATTATCCGTTCTTTTAAAAGCCGCGAATAAATATCGTACGAACGCTCACCTCGAGAAGTTTGCTCGACAACCATGGGCACAAGCCCGCTAGCATTCCGAATCACTTCTTGCCCGTGTGCTTTTATCATGCAGACTCTCCTTTGTCATTCTGATTGGCTTTAGGTGGGTTCATTACCTCACCATAAGCCATGGTTTTGGTTGTTATAATCGCGTTTTCTATTAATTTTTCAGCAGCTTTTTCTTCAATCACCAAGGCTTCTATTTCCGCCATGTGTTTTAGATCATTATGGTACCACGCACGTACTTCATCCGGATCATCATACGATTCAGCTGATTTATTAATCATCGCTTCAACACGCTCTTGATCTGCCGTAATTTCATTCTGCTTAACATAATCAGAAAATAATAGGCCTAAATGAACACGTCGTGTCGCACGTTCTTCAAACAAATGACGTGGAAAATTAGGAATCTTCTCATCATCCGAATGATGATGACCAAATACTTGATGATAAAATTCATGACGCAAGTGCTGAATTTCTTCATCCAGTAACGCCATTGGCAGATCAAATGGATTCCGCTTTAAAAATTCATCAAACGTGGTTTGACGATTGAGCTCATTCACGCGACGCTCTAATGCGCGCTCCATATGTGAACGAATATCTTTTTTCAGCGCTTCGAGGCCACCTGCTTTGATATTAAATTTTTCAGCAAGCTCATCGTCTAATGGAGGCAAAACACCTTCCATAATTTGATGCACCGTGACTTTGAAACATAATGTTTTACCTGCAAAAGCAACATCGTGCCAATCAGCAGGAAAATCAACGGTATGTTCACTTAGCTCATCTTTTTTGACGCCGACTAGACTTGCTTCAAGCTCAGGTAATACAGCACCGGCACCTAGAATAATTTCAAAGTCACGTCCATGCCCCCGCTCACCCAGCTCTTGGTCACCTTCGAAAACATCAAAGTCAATCACAAGTTTATCGCCTAGAGCCGCAGCACGTGTTACATCATTCCAGGTTTTATGCTGTTCGCGAAGTTTTTCAATGGTTGCGTCAACATCTGCGTCGGTCACTTCAGATGAGATAAATTCAAGCTGCGCTTCGCCCAAAGCATTGATTTCGAACTTTGGAAACACTTCAAAATATGCCGCGTAAGAAAAATCCTGGTCTTTTTCAATCGGACCTGGCTCAATTCGAGGTGCTGCTACAGGCGATAAATCGTGTTCTTTTAAAGCCTCATACAACGATGGTTGCAACATTTCACGAATCACGTCTAGACGCACGTCATGAGCATATCGTTGTTTTACCAAATTCAGTGGCGCTTTTCCGGGACGAAAACCATCCATTTTAGCACGGCCCGCGATATCTTTAAGACGAGCGTTTACTTCCTCTTCAATTTTAGTTGTTGGTACAGAAACATTTACCTTGCGCTCTAAGCCTTCCAAGGTTTCAACAGAAACAGTCATTTGCTCACCCCATTGGTGTTGTTGTATTTTGACTCAAATTATCTTAAGTATAAAAATTAAAACATGGTGCGAAAGGAGAGACTCGAACTCTCACAGGTTACCCTACTGGATCCTAAATCCAGCGCGTCTACCAATTCCGCCACTCTCGCAAGTAGATGTGAATTATCTGATATGAAGCCGGGCTTGTAAAGTAGAAAACTTCACAATCTCCCATAAACTTTTAAGTATTTGAGTTGATTTTTTTAAAACTTCAGGAATATACAAACTGGGGTGAACGATGGGGCTCGAACCCACGACAACCGGAATCACAATCCGGGGCTCTACCAACTGAGCTACGCCCACCACGACGTTTTTTTTACTTATTTTTAACTTATTTAACGATAGATGAACGATCCTACGTGACGTTTGGTACGCCCGGCAGGACTCGAACCTGCTACCCTCGGCTTAGAAGGCCGATGCTCTATCCAGATGAGCTACGGGCGCTCATTGTAATTGGTCGGGGTGGAGAGATTCGAACTCCCGACATTCTGCTCCCAAAGCAGACGCGCTACCAGGCTGCGCTACACCCCGAAAAACCATCACTAGGACAGACGTCACGAATCTTACCTAATGTCTTCCCCGAGGTCAACTGGTTTAGAAAATTTTTCCACGACTATTTTTAGTCTATCAATTTTTTGACAAACCTGGTACGATGATGACCTAAATTTTATTTTGATGAGCATTGGAATGCCACACACCCCCCGTTATCAACAGGCTAAGCGCGTAACCATGATTGGAGCGTTGATTAATACTTTATTGGGTATCAGTAAATTGCTCGGTGGGATCTGGTTTCATTCCAGCGCACTTATAGCCGATGGCTTTCATTCACTATCAGATCTATTAACCGACGCGATGGTGCTTGTTGCTTCTAAATATGGCAGTCAAGAAGCCGACGAAGCACACCCTTACGGTCATCAACGAATTGAAACAGCAGCAACTTATATCCTTGCAATACTCTTAATTCTTACAGGTTCGGCCATTGCTTGGGATGCATTACGTCACTTGACACAACATCAACTCGATAACCCCGCATGGTCTACGCTGCCGATTGCCTTTATCTCGATTGCAGCAAACGAAGCATTATTTTGGTACACACGTCATGTAGGTCGTGCGATTCAATCTGATCTGGTGATTGCCAATGCTTGGCATCATCGCTCAGATGCGGCTTCATCGCTGATTGTATTTGCTGGACTCGTCGGCAGCTTTGCAGGCTACCCAGCTCTAGACCGTGTTGCGGCTTGTGTCGTGGGTCTATTTATCATAAAAATGGGTGTTAATTACGGCTGGCGCAGCATGAAAGAACTGATCGATACCGGTGTTGAATCCAAATTACGCTTCGAAATCAAACAAACCATCAAAAACACGTATGGCGTTCGTAAAATACATCAATTGCGTAGTCGACTGATGGGAAGTGATATCTTCATCGATTTACATGTCCAGGTCGACCCGATGATTTCTGTCTCAGAAGGTCATTATATAGCCCAAAACGTACATCAAAAACTCATGAAAAATATACCCGGCGTAAAAGACGTCACCGTACATATCGATCCAGAAGATGATGAAATTCATCAACCTTCGCAGCACCTACCTAATCGAGAAACGCTTGAGACGACGTTTATCAAGGCATGGCAAGAACAATTTCCTGAAATACAAACTTGCCTCTTGCACTACTTAGAAGGTAAGCTCACCATCGATTTAATTGGACACATTGATGATGACACCCGCGAGCAATTACGACGCCGTACAGCCGAGGATCTCACGCTACATGCAGAAGCTGTTTGCATTCGCATTCAATGCCCACCTGAACCCCTTTAAGAGATGTATTAAACATGATACCCACCACTGCTACGTTGAAGCTTTTTTTTGCACTCAGTGCGTTAACCATGATTCTTGTTGCAGGTTATTTTCCGTTTAAAAAACGTCTTGCCCAAGCAGAACAAGAACATACTGATTTTCCTCTGGGTGAAACGCTCGGGACGGGCGTGTTTTTAGGTGCAGCTTTACTTCATATGCTTCCAGAAGCACAAACGCTTTTTATGAAACAAGGCTATCATTATCCTTTTGCACTCTTAATTTCCGGTATCGTATTTTTATTATTTTTATGGTTTGAGCACTTGGGAAAAGAGCTTTATCATCATCACCATAATCACACAACACATCCCGCTTTTGCGATTGTTGCTTGGATCATGCTCTCAATCCATTCTTTTGTACTTGGAACCGCGCTTGGACTTAGCCAAGATTACTCGATGCAAATTATGTTGTTTTTAGCCATCATTGCGCATAAATGGGCCGAAAGCTTTGCTATCGCGGTTCAACTGAACAAAAGCACACTAAGCCCCAGCATCGCTATCACGCTTTTTCTTAGTTTCGCAATGATGACACCGCTTGGCATTGGTATTGGTTGGTATGTTGGGCGTGATGTGTCTACACATTCATTTATTGATCCGCTCTTAATGGCGATATCGGCCGGTACGTTTTTATATCTAGGTACGTTACACGGCCTAGAGCGGTGTGTGATGGTGAAACGCTGCTGTAATTTGCGTGACTTTAGTTTTGTGATTGTTGGTTTCTTGCTGATGGCGGCTGTTGCCGCTTATGTTTAAATTAAACAGTTAGTTTGGAACTAACTGTTTAATACCGCCCATGTAAGCATGAAGAACGTCTGGTATATGAATCACACCGGATGCATCTTGATAGTTTTCAAGCACAGCCACAAGCGTACGACCCACCGCAAGGCCTGAGCCATTGAGCGTATGCACTAACGTGGTTTCCGTATCGCCTTCTGCGCGATAACGTGCTTGCATACGGCGCGCTTGAAAATCGCCCATGTTGCTACACGATGAAATTTCACGGTAAGTATTCTGGCTCGGCAACCAAACTTCTAAATCATAGGTTTTAATCGCACTCGCACCTAAATCACCCGTACACAAGGCAACGGTGCGATACGGCAATCCCAGTTGTTCTAAAATAACTTCGGCATGTCGACGTAAAGATTCTAGCGCATCAGCTGATTTATCAGGGGTGGTTATCCAGACAAGTTCGACTTTCTCGAACTGATGCTGCCGAATTAACCCTTTGGTATCTTTTCCGTAAGAGCCGGCTTCACTTCGAAAGCACGGCGAATGACACACGTAGCGTTTAGGCAGTGCATCTTCAGATAAAATCATATTACGGACCGTGTTGGTCACGGGCACTTCTGCTGTTGGAATCAAATAATAAGGAAAATCACCGGCTATTTTAAATAATTCTTCACCAAATTTAGGCAGCTGCCCTGTGCCTTGCAAACTCTCTGCATTCACTAAATAAGGCACGTAAATTTCTTCGTAGCCATGCCTGTTGGTTTGGACGTCTAACATAAACTGCGTGAGTGCTCGCTGAAGTTTTGCAAGTTGCCCTGTCATCACCACAAACCGGCTACCTGCAAGCTTTGAGCCCATAGCAAAATCCATCTGCCCTAAAGCCTCGCCTAAAACATCATGTGATTTTGGTTTAAAATCAAACAAAACAGGCTCACCTGAAACATAAATCTCTTGATTATCTTCTTCAGAACGCCCAACAGGAACCGAAGCATCGGGTAGATTGGGTAGCGTTAATGCAATATTTTCTATTTTTTCAAGCAACATCGAAAGTGCTTGTTTTTTTTCCTCTAATTGTTCGCCAAGCTTTGCAACATCAGCCAGTAACGGCGCAATATCTTCCCCCAGTGCTTTGGCTTGACCAATGGATTTAGATTGTTGATTGCGTGCTTGCTGTAAATTTTGAGTTTCAACTTGAAGTATTTTTCGAGCTTCATCTAAAGCAAGATACTCCGCAGCATCAAAATCAAAACCCCGCGTTTTAAGGCGCGCCGCAACCCCTTTAGGGTCCGTTCGTAAAATATGAGGATCAAGCATAAAAATCTACCTTACAATACCGCGCGTTGACTGATTCAAGGATTCAATCATCAAAGCAACCTCTGGGCAATCCAATAAAAGCGGTTCTAATTCCATCAAGGCTTCCTGAACGGTCAAACCTTTGCGAAAAATAATTTTATAAGCACGACGTAAAAGATCCACCGCATTCGAAGAAACACCTCGCCGCTTAAGACCCACACGATTAATGCCACAAGCAGCTGCATCATGGCCTGCAATAATGACATACGGTAACACATCTTTTGTAATATACGTTGCACGCGTAATAAAAGCGTAAGCCCCTATTTTACAGAATTGATGCACAGCAGAATATGCGCCAATCGTTGCATAATCATCAACAATCACATGCCCTGAAAGCGCAGAATAGCTGACCATAGAAACATAATTCCCCACCCTGCAATCATGCCCAACATGTGCATAGGCCATGAAGAAATTATGATTGCCTATGTGTGTCACCCCACCACCTTTTACGGTGCCACGGCTTATCATGCAAAACTCACGAATAACATTATTATCGCCAATTTCAAGACGTGTCGGTTCGTTTTGATAGGTTACATCTTGAGGATCGTTTCCTACTGAAGCAAACTGAAAAATTTTATTATTTTTTCCGATGGATGTAGGACCTTGAATAACCACATGTGGGCCAATCCAGGTACCTTCATCGATGCTAACATCCGCTCCAATAATCGTACCTGGACCAAGGGTTACACCTTCAGCAATTTTGGCTGAAGGATCAATTACAGCATGCTCACTGATCACGTTTAACTTCCTTTGCAGCACTCATCATGTCGGCACTGCATGCCAACTTTTCACCGACGTAAGCTTTACCTTGAATACGCCAAAAATCACCTTTCCGGGTCAAGAGTGACACCTCTAAGCGCAATTGATCGCCAGGTGTCACCACATGCTTGAATTTTACATTGTCTATACTTGCAAAAAAATATACAAACTTATACCCATCTTTAGGCTGTCTTGAGACGCTCGACAAAATTCCTGCGGCTTGTGCCAACGCCTCAAGAATTAAAACGCCAGGCATCACAGGATTGCCTGGAAAATGGCCTTGAAAGCAAGGCTCATTCATCGTCACATTTTTTATCGCGGTTAAATGCTCAAACGGCATATAATCCAACACTCGATCCACCAATAAAAATGGATAACGATGAGGTATTAAGTTGAGAATTTCTTCTGTATTGACAATCGTTGTCATGTAAAACCCTTACTTATTGAATTGCTTTAATAACTTTTGAAGTCACATCTAATTTTTCAACACTAAACGGTGCAGCATCTTTTTGAAAAACTAAGTCATACTTTTCAGCTTCTGCGATTTTTGCGATAGCGGTTCGAATTTTATCATAAAACTTTTCCATCGCTTCGTTATGCGCTGCACTTAATTCTTGCTGATATTGCTGCCCTTGCTGCTCAAATGTTTGTTGCGTACTCATAATCTTTTGCTCGAGCTCTTTACGTTTGGCTTGGCTCATCACAGCGCTATCACGCTTAAACGTTTCCATATCTTTTTTAAGATCCGCTTCCATCGCCATAATTTTATCTCGACGTGGTTTAAATTTTTCTTCGAGCATGGCTTGTATATTTTTAACATCATCCGACGTTTGCATAATTTTTTGCAAGTCAACCACACCAATTTTTGACCCATCAGCAAACACCGTAGCTGAAAAAATTGAACACAAAAAAACCAAGGCAAGACCTAGTTGTCGTTTCATTACTCTTTTCTCCTTAAATTAATCCAGTTAAGACATCAACGCGTTAAGCTTTGTCTTGCTGGATGCTAGCACAGTTCCCCATAACTTGCGATACACCCTAAAACGCTGATGCCATCGTAAACTGGAAAGGCTGGGCCGTATCATAAGCTTGTTTATTCAGAGGTCGTGCCGCACTAAACACCAACGGCCCAAAGGGTGAGCGCCACTCAACAGAAATACCGGCAGAGTATCGCATCGGCCCTTCTTGAATACCACTGAGTTGCAAAGGCGTGCCTTGTACAAACACATTACCGGCGTCCATAAACAAACTGGTTCTGAGGTTTTCTCGACTGAGCGGATAAGGCAAGATCAGACCTACACTGCCGTTGATCAATAAATTGGCCCCCAATGCCGTGCCGTTACTATCTTTTGGACCTAGCGAGTAACTTTCATAACCACGTACTTGACCAGGCATGGCAATACCCCCAGCAAAGTAGTTTTCATAAAATGGCAGGCCTTGCTGCTCAAACGTATTTCCGTAACCCACGTTACCCAGCGCTGTAAAAATAAAGCCTTTACCTAACGGTTGATAACCTCGACCTTGATACGAAACTTTGAAATATTCAAACGAATCATGGGTTGCAGGTAAGGCAACCAACACCCCTGATTGTTGATTAAAGCCTTTGTTTGGATAAGGCATTTGATCATAGCTGTTTCTATTCCAGCCCGCCGTCACACGTACCTGATAAAAATCATAGCCAAACGTCTGCACAAAATCTCGAATCTGCGACAACCCACCCGTCGATTTAATATTAAGCGCTTGATAGCCGTATCCAAACTGAAAGCTACTACGCTCACTTAATAAAACATTGTAATTGGCATCGCCGCCAAATCGATCGGCATTGTAAGCACTGACGTCCAACTTTTTAGGGCTTACTTTTTGATAATACATCGCAATACCGCGACCCACACCGGTGTTAGTATAAAACGGATTGTAATAATTAAAGTTAAAATCTTGACCCCAATACGTGGCGTTCACAGAAAAACCTATCGTCCGCCCGGTTCCCATAAAGTTATATTGGTTCACCGATGCATTAAACTGTGGCCCTGTGGTTCCGTAACCGGCCGATGCACTTGCTTCAGCTGAAGGCGTTTCTTCGAGGCTGACATCTAAATCGACTTGATTATTTGCATTGGGTACCGGCGTGGTTTTGACATTAATATCTTTAATATAATTAAGCATGCGTAATTGACGCTCAGATTCTTTGATATTATGCAACGAAAGTAAGCCACCTTCATCTTGATGCATCATATTTCGTAAAACATAATCCGCTGTTTTTGTGTTGCCGTGAAAATTAATGCGACGTACGTACACGTGACGTCCTGGATCGATCATGAACGTAATAAACACGGTCTTGTTTTTTTCATCAATACGAGGATCGGCATTAATCGCTGGAAAACCAAACCCAACATCTCCCAGAGCTTGGCCAATATCAGAAATACTCTCGGTGACTTTTTTACGTGAAAAAGAATCACCCGGTTTGATTTTAATTAAAGCAGCAAGCTTATCTTTGGATAAAACCGTTTGTCCTGAAAGTGCAAAACCAGAAAAATGATATTGCTCTCCCTCTTCAAGATGAATATTAATAAACACATCTTTTTTATCAGGTGAAAGTAAAACTTGTGAAGACACCAAGGCAAATTTCAAATAACCTCGGTTGAGATAAAACGAACGTAACGCTTCAAGCGATGCATCCATCGCGGCTTTTGAATACTGATCTTTTTTCGTAAAATAAGTAAACATACGACTATCAGATAGCGCCAATTCTGCTTTAAGTTCTTCATCAGTAAAATCATGATTACCAATAATTTGAATGGCTTTAATGCGTGAAACACGCCCTTCAGAAATGGTCACCCGAATATCCACGCGATTTTCAGCGAGCGGTGTAACGACTGACTCAATACGTGCGTTATACTTTCCTCGCGCATTGTAAGCTTGCTTCATTTCTTTTTCGAGTCGCTCTAACGAGGCACGTTGAAACACACGACCCTTCACAAGACCGAGCTCTTTCAAAATATCTTTCATTTTATCGGCTGGAATTTCTTTATTTCCCGTCACGGATACCGAACCAATCGTTGCACGCTCAACCACCTGAACAATCAGCGTGTTTCCATCACGCTCCAAAACAACCGATTGAAAAAAACCCGTGTCATATAACGCTCGAATAATCCCTGGCGTTGCTTCAGGCCCGATTTCTTCGCCGACCTGAACAGGAAGGTAATTGAGCACTGTTCCCATGCTCACGCGTTGAAGGCCCGTGACTTTGATATCTTTCACAACAAAACGGTACGACGCTGCAGATAGTCCAGCAGACCACAGCAACATCAACGAACAACACCACATCAGTATATTTTTTGTATTTATTTTTTTCATGTTATTCATGATTAATCTTACATCCACGTCATGATCCTGTTAATCGGATCAAATCATTTTTCAGTGCGACGACCGTTAACGTCATCAAGAAAAAAAGTCCTAACGACATGCCCACCACTTTAACGCGCTCTGACAAAGAACGTCCTGTTACCCATTCAATCAATCCATACATTAACTGCCCGCCATCCAACATAGGAATAGGAAGTAAATTTAAGACCCCAAGCCCAATACTCAGCAGCGCTAAAAACGATAAGTAGTAAACCAATCCTCCTCGAGCAGAACTTCCCGCACCTTCAGCAATCCCCACAGGACCGCTTAAGTTATGAAGCGGCAAATCACCGACCAGCATACGGCCAATCCATACCACCGTCGACTTCGTCAACAACCAGGTCTGGTTTGCGGCGCTTATCAACGCATCAACAGGTCCTTCATGTTGCATACGAATCATGTTTTTAGGCCAATCACCGCGCACTGAGCGAACACCAAGCCTACCTTCTAAGGCTTGGGCATTCCTCTGGTGACCGAGCTGTATTTTGACATATGATTCATGCTCACCGTGTTTACGCATAAGCGTTATTAACGCATCCGGATGGTTTTTAACATAAATTACGAGCGCTCGCCAATCCGTTATTGCATGTCCATCCATTTTTAATATTTCATCACCAACCCTAAGCCCCGCTTTTTCTGCCGGACTATCTGGAAAGACTTCGGCTATCTGTGGTGGAATCATCGGGAGGAACGGCGTTATTCCTAGCTGCTCGAGTGGATCAACCTGTGGCTCGGGCACAGACCACGCACCCAACGGTAAACTCAAACGCTGCGGTGTTGCATCTTGTTGGGTCAGTACATCCACATGAACCTGTCCTTGTGCACCCATATGTGGCATCAGGGCAAATCGAACATCACGCCAACTGGCGACGCGTGCACCATTCACCGCCACCCATTCATCGTGTGGCTTAAAACCTGCACGTTCAGCAACACTACCAGCCCGCACCTCATGCACAATCGGTGCCAACGTTGGCATACCTATCACAGCAACTAACCAAAAAAACACCCATGCAAACAAAAAATTAAATAACGGCCCAGCTAAAATAATCGCGCTTCGCACGCCTATCGATTGTGTGTTAAATGCGGTTTGTTTTTCTTCCGGTAGCATGTCGTCATGCGCCTCATCCAGCATTTTGACATAACCACCTAAGGGAAAAAGTGAACAAGCAAATTCTGTATCGCGTTTATCTCGCCATGAAAATAAAACCGGTCCAAAGCCAAAGGAAAACCGTAGTACTTTCACACCACACCAACGCGCAACTAAAAAATGCCCTGCCTCATGCAGTGTCACCAATAAAAGCAGTGCCAACAGAAAATAAAACGTCGTCATCAACATCATTAAAGCCCAAGCGGTAAAAAATAAAATCCGATATAAAAACAGGGCAATGCCGCAAGTAAACTATCAATTCTATCGAGTACACCGCCATGACCTGGCAAAAGCTTGCCAGTATCTTTGATATGACTTCGACGTTTTAACATACTAATAAAAAGATCGCCAAACATAGACATCACGGTCGTCGCAAGAGCAAGTCCAAACCATGCCAGCCATGACATAGGTGACCAAATCAGCGCCCCAACCCATGCCACAAGCATCGGTAACAACACCCCCCCCATGGATCCTTCAATGGTTTTTCCGGAGCTGACTTTGGGAATTAATTTATGTTTCCCCCACAAATTACCCGCAAAATATGCACCTGAGTCAGCAGCAATCACCAGCCCTAGTACATAAACAATCAGACCAATACCATAAAGATTTTCATAAAGCGCTGCCAAAACACATCCAGCCAAAGGCAACAGCAATAATCCAAGCAAGCCCACGATCACAGGTCGCCCCCAAACCACTTCTGAGCGAGGATAGGTTAAGATTGCGGCGATGATAGCAAGCCAGGCTACCAGGCTTATCATGATCCATACAGAAAACCAAATCACGCACGCGCCAAGACTTAAAATTAAGAGCACACCATACAAAACCATGTGCCATATTTTTTTCAACGGAATTAAAGCAAACCATTCCCAAGCACCCAAAGCCAACACCAATAAAACCATGGCCGCCAAGAAGAACGGATGAGCATACAATAAGGCCAATAAAACCAAGGGTATTAAAATCACCGCAGTTGCAAAGCGTTTTTTTAACGTGTTAAACATGATATCCCTCGTTTTCTTCTATCAATTGCTTAGAAATCTTTCCGTACCGCCGTTCACGCGTAGCAAACCAGTTTAGCGCATGCCGAAACTCATCTGCTGTAAAATCAGGCCAGTTTATATCCGTAAAATACAGTTCACAGTAAGCCAATTGCCATAAAAAGAAATTACTGATGCGACGTTCGCCACTGGTTCGAATAAACAAATCGGGTTCAGGCAATTGACGCGTTGCAAGCGTATCAGAAAATACATCTTCATCAATATCTTCAGGCTGAAGCTCACCGGATTGCACGCGTTTGGCAAGCACACGTGATGCCTGCGTAATATCCCAACGTCCGCCATAATTAATCACAACATTCAGCGTGAGCGTGCGATTATGTTCGGTATGTTGCTCAACCGAATGCATGGCTGTTTGTAAAATATCACTGAGTTCTGAACGATTTCCAATGAACATCAAACGAACCCCTTGCTCATGCAAAGCATCGAGTTCCTTATCCAGCGACTCAATAAACAAATCCATCAAAAAATTAACTTCGCTAGCTGGGCGTGCCCAATTTTCTCGGCTAAAAGCAAACAGACTAAGCGTTGAAATTTTTTTCTTAAGACATGTTTCGACTATTCCGCGCACAGCTTCGACACCTACGCGATGCCCTTCGATTCGAGATAAGCCCTGATTTTCGGCCCAACGACCGTTGCCATCCATCACAATCGCAACATGCTGCGGTATTATTTGGCTCAAACTACTTCTTCCGTTGAAAAAAATGGCCTATAGTTTAACCTCTTTATCGCAAAAGTTTAAGAGCAAACATGCTAAACTCCCCCCCCTTTGTTTTTATGGTCCTCGATGGTTGGGGTTATTCAGAAAAATTAGAGCATAATGCGATTGCGCATGCAAAAACACCGCAATGGGATACATGGTGGCGTACACAACCCCATATGCTCCTCGAAGCATCGGGTCTTCCGGTCGGCTTGCCTGATGATCAAATGGGAAATTCCGAAGTAGGCCACATGCATTTAGGTGCTGGGCGCATCATTCCTCAGGACTTCACACGTATTAATCATGCGATTGAAGACGGTTCTTTTGAACAACATCTTATTTTCAAGCACATGCTCAAGCAGCTTGAACAAACAAAAAAGACGTTACATGTCTTTGGATTACTATCCCCCGGCGGCGTTCATAGCCATGAAAATCATCTGTTTGCCTTTCTAGAATTATGTGCCAAACAACATCATCTACAACCTATTGCGCTGCATTTATTTCTTGACGGACGCGATACCCCCCCCAAAAGTGCACAGGCAAGCATGAAACACCTCCAAACACGCATAGAGCCTTACCCTGAAATAGGCATTCATTCCATCTGTGGTCGATATTACGCCCTCGACCGCGACACACGCTGGGATCGTATTGCACCCGTGTATCAATTACTGACCGAAGATCAGGCTGAAATGCATTTTGAAGACGCAGAAAAAGCCATCGATTATTTTTACCAACACGGCATTTATGACGAATTTATTCCTCCAACCCAAATTTCGCATCATGCTGATGCACGCCCTATGCAAGACGGTGATGCCGCCTTTTTCTTCAACTTTAGAGCAGATCGCGCGCGTGAATTAACTGAAGCCTTTATTTCTGATGATTTTGATGGTTTTGTTCGAAACACACGCCCTAAACTCTCTTATTTTATTAGCATGACCCAATACGCTGAAAACTTAAAAACAACCCCTGTTTTTCCCCCATCATGCATCAAGCAAACGCTGGGTGAAGTTTTATCACAACATCACTTACGCCAATTACGCGTTGCCGAAACAGAAAAATATGCGCACGTCACTTTTTTCTTTAATGGTGGATCGGACCTTGCTTTCCCCAACGAAGATCGCATACTGGTTCCTTCGCCCAGCGACGTCGCGACCTATGATTTAAAACCTGAAATGAGCGCACCGGAGGTAACCGATATCATCACTCAGGCTATTGAAAACAAAACGCATGATGTGATTATTTGTAACTATGCAAATGCTGATATGGTCGGGCATACAGGAAATTTTAACGCAGCAGTACAAGCTATTGAAGCTCTGGACTGCGCCATGCAGCGTATTGGTGAGGCAATTAAACAGGTAGGAGGACAACTCTTGATTACCGCAGACCATGGCAACGCCGAATCCATGTTTAATCACAGCACAGGTCAACCTCATACCGCTCATACAAGCGGACCTGTACCGCTACTTTATGTTGGCAAGCCCGGATTTCACTTTACGGGGACCCAAGGCTCACTGATCGATGTGGCACCCACCATACTTGCCTTGCTCGGTATCACGCCCCCAAAAGCCATGACCGGTAAGGTGCTCATGACACGTGATGCATCATAATGCGCACCTATATTTCACGCTCGATCCTAAGCCTCCTCCTCTGCACACACCTTTGGGCTGGCGCACCGTCTGAAAAAAGTGCCCAATTGCAACTCAGCCAACTTGAACGCAGCATGATACGCATTAAAAGCCAGCTCTCGGTTGATAAAAAATCACGTGATAAAATTTACCGCGACTTAGCACTCACTGAAAAAAAATTAGGGGATGATTTACGCCAACTTCATACCCTTGGGCAACAGGAAGAACAAAAAAAACAAGCGATCAACACCTTAATCAAACGCATCGATCCGCTCAATCAACAGCTTAAAACACAACAACTCGCCTTAAGTAATCATGTACGTGCACGCCATCGTCTAGGTGCACTGCACCCATGGGAATGGTTACTTCATCAAGAAGCACCCCGTACCATCGCACGTTTGTTTGTTTTTTATCATTATTTATTTAAAGCCGATCAACAACTGATTGAAGATATTCGTAACACCATGAAAAGCTTAGAAGAAAATCAACGCACGTTAACGCTTGAACAAAAAGAACTCCAAAAACTTGAAGATGATGTCATGCATCATCAACAACATCTTTCACACATGAAGCAAGAACAGCGTGCCCTGATTGATGCTTTAGATAAAACCATTCAAAGTAAGCGTGACCAACTTAAAACCTATCAACAAGATAAAGAACACCTGCGCGCTTTATTAAAAAAATTAGCGCGAAAAAAATATCACCCACAACAAAAAATATTTAATTTTGAACGCTCACACTTACCTTACCCACTAAAAAACCAAACGCAAGAAACCAAACCGCTGAATCAAGGCATGGTCTTTTTGGCGCAGGAAGGAACACCGGTTGTTGCTGTTTTGTCCGGAAAAGTTATTTTTAGTGATTGGCTCAAAGGCTACGGATTATTAATTATTCTTGATCATGGGGAGGGTTTATTGAGCTTATATGCCCATAATGCCTCGCTTTTTGCATCACAAGGCGCCACGGTAAATCAGGGTCAGCAAATTGCAACCGTTGGTCACACCGGTGGACTTCGTGAAAACGGTCTATACTTCGAGGTAAGAAGACGAGGAAGGGCCGTTCCTCCTCGTCAATGGATGTCTTGATGCACGCCTCATGAGGTGTGTTTGCCAAGGAGAATACCCATGATTCACCGTATGATTCACCGTATGATATCGCGTCTTAGCCTGGTGCTTTTACTCGCCGTTCCTGTATCGCTTGCTTCAGTTGCCTATGCAATTCCGTTGGCACCCAAAGAAAACAAAGACAGCGGCGGCATTCCTATGGAAGATGTTCAACGCTTCTCTAATGCCATTGCACAAATAAAACAATACTATGTCAACCCTGTCAGTGACAAAGAGCTATTTGATAACGCCATTCGTGGCATGTTGGCAGGGCTCGATCCGCATTCCAATTATTTAAACGAAGAAGAATTTTCTGACTTACAAACATCCACCAGCGGTGAGTTTGGTGGGCTGGGTATCGAAGTCACCATGGAAGATGGTTTGATTAAAGTCATTACGCCACTCATTGACGCACCTGCCATGAAAGCCGGAATCGAAGCCGGTGATTACATCGTGAAAGTCGACTCGCATGCGGTACAAGGCATCGATCTTCGTCAAGCCGTTGGCTTGATGCGAGGAAAAATTGGCGAGCCTGTGACACTCACCGTTTTACGTAAAGGTGAAAAGCAACCGCTATCGTTTAAACTCGTACGTGAAAATATTCAGATCAAAAGCGTCGATACCAGGCTACTGGATAATCAATATGGCTACATTCGTCTTGCACAATTTCAAGCCTTAACCTCTCAAGACATGCTGACCGGCATCGCAAAATTAAAAAAAGAATCGGGCGGACAACTCAAAGGCCTTGTTTTAGACTTGCGTAACAATCCAGGCGGGCTGCTCGACTCAGCCATTCAAGTGGCAGATGCCTTCATCGATAAAAAACCAACCGACAAAGAACAACTGATTGTGTATACCGAAGGACGCCTACCTGGATCTCGGTTCACAGCCGTTGCAAATCCGGGGGATGTCTTAGAAAATGCCCCCATGGTGGTTTTAATCAACAACGGCTCGGCTTCAGCATCTGAAATCGTCGCTGGCGCTCTCAAAGACCATAAGCGCGCAGTGATTCTTGGTAAACCAAGTTTTGGTAAAGGTTCAGTCCAAACCGTTTTACCGCTGGATAATACAAGTGGCATCAAGCTCACAACGGCGCTGTATTACACCCCTGCCGGTATTTCGATCCAAGCCGAAGGCATTAAGCCCGACATCAATATTGATGCGCTGTCTATGCCTAAAACAGCAGCTCAAAATCCCATCGCCAACTTCAGCGAAGCGGATTTACATGGGCACCTGAAAAACACCACGAAAATCTCATCAAAAAGCAAAGCCAAGCTCAAAGCCGATGAAAAAGCCTTGCTCTATGATGATTACCAGCTCTATGCAGCCTTAACCATTCTCAAAAGCTTGGCGTTAGCTAAGCACTAAATCATCCTCTTTTAATCTATGAGCCACGCTGAAGTTCACACAGCAGCTCATAGATTAAAGACTAAAAATTAAGATATTGAAAACTTTCTTCAAGCGCAAAAATATAATCATCTGTTCTTTTTTCCCCAAATTCTAGCACGCTATATAAATAAATTGACTCGAGATCTTCTATCGCTTTCGGATAAAGGCGGTAGGTTTTATTTACCATGATTTTGCATCTTCATTCTCAGAATAAACTCACGTGCGTTCCACGCTAAAGGTGGCTCACTTGCTTCCCCTTCGTCAATAAGATTTTGTAACTGTTCGAGTTTTGATTCAGCTTGTTTTTCACGAAGCAAGCGCCTGGTTGCTGGTTCATAAAATAAGATCCGTGAATTCAGCGACTGCAACGCTCGTATAGACAATTTTAGACTGCATTTTGAACAACTAAACACATCGCATTTTTGTGGCCAATACTCACCCACCTTAGACTGGGCGGTTTCAATGTGCAATTGCCGTGCCATGAAAAAAAATGCATACTTGGTTTTTCAAACTTACGATTCATCCATAAGTGTACATGAGGGACGTGGTAGCATGAAGCAATGGGATGTGACAGGTATGATGGCGATTGGCCGTAAACTGTTTGCCAAAATCCACAAACAAAAGCACCATGCAAACCCTAATCACGATGTTCATCTCATGGCACGAGAACTCGATAACTGGCTGATACCAGGCATTGAATCTATGGCCGACGGCAGCTACACACCACGCCATCTTAAACGCCATTATTTTCCCGATGAAATGGTTGACCAACTGTATTTATCTGACCGAATTTTTCAAAATATTTTGCTTCAACAATTAAAGCCAACGTTTAAGCACGTGATAAATCCTCATTGCTACCACTTACACGGGCCACATGGCGTTAAATTAGCAACACAACGCATCCAAGAAGTGATGGCTGTGCAGCAACCCCAATACATTATTCGTGCAGATATTAAATCATTTTACAAATCCATTCCACATCATCACTTGGTTCAAGATATCAAGCAGCACTATCATGACGAAAAAGTTCAAAACATGCTTGAGCAAATCATCATCAATCCGATTGAAACGCCACGAGGCTATAAAAACGCCGATTATGGCATTGCGCTGCGTGGGCCGCTTTCACAGTTTTTCAGTGGTCTTTATTTAAAGCCGTTGGATGATGCATTTGACACGATGGATGTGTCTTATTTTAGGTACCAAGATGACATTCTAATTTTTTGCAAATCCAAACGGCAGCTCAATCGCTGCAAACAGCGCATGATGGCTGTATTAAACGAAAGACGCCTTCGTTTATCGCGTAAAAAGACCCGTATAGGCCATATACAAACAGGTTTTCATTTTTTAGGCGTTCATTATCCGGGAACGCAAACCTCGGATAACACCGACGTGACACAGGCAACTGAACGATCCGTGATTCAACCCATAGGCGACCAAAACAAGGCCGAATTGGCTGATGGTGGGGCAGGAATATCAACGGATAATCAATTACCTGTTCTGGAACGTATCGTCCCGCATCCAAGGACATTACGAAAAGCACGCGAGCATGTTTTAGCCATGGTCAACCTTGGGGTCTCTCCCCGCAGGATCAGAAGCTACCTGCATCGTTGGGCCACATGGTGGGTAAGCACCGCACAAAGTTGGCAGTACGAAGAATTATTGACTTGGTTTTTGAACGTGTGCTGGGATTTCAAACCCGCGGCTTATGCCGCCGGTTTGCTTCACCACGCCATGATTAAAGCCCCAAGCCATGATTCGGTGTCGCCTCACTCAGGATTTCACGCGACAGCCTGAGATCATCGGTTCTTACTTCATCAAGGTGGCTAACGGCCGCCAAATCAAAAGCACACCCCATCAGCCGCATGCCCACGCCGCATGGCGCCCATGGCCCACGCCACAGTCGCCGCGCCGCGCTACGCATTAAACCAAAATCAACACCAAGCCCGAAAGAACCCGGCGCAAGAGGAAACCAAGAATTATCCGATATATAACTATCAAATGTAAGAACGCGCGGTAGCGTGGGTTCATTAAATTCAGGACACGGGTCAAAAGAGCGGTCCGGTCTGCAATATTCATTAGCGATATGCACGGGAACATCACGCTGGGCTTGACCAACGACGAGCCAAGCGGCGTCTCGTTGGTGCCAGTCTTGCCTGTCAAAATTCGTTACGTAGGAATCCAGTGCGGTGATTAACGATTTAAAATCAACTTTTAATTTGTTGCTGATGGCCTCAGCCGGTGTCGTTATAAAAAATGATGCGAAAAAAAATGCCGGATAAGTTAAATAGGCTAGACTTTGGAATGAGCCTAAACATGACAGCATCCATATCCACACGCCTGTGTGCAGTGCTAAGTCTTTTTTAAGTTGTTCGTACTCGGTCGCGCTAAAAGGTATCACGCGATAATTATCTTCCGTGGCTCCCTGTATTTTTATATTATTTTGACCCACCATGGTTTGTAGTTGACAAAACTCATCGGGACTTAAATCTTTCAACACAAAACTCACGTCATAATGTGGGTTTTTGTAATCATCTCCATGTTGTTGATAAGCAAGGCCTGAGTCCTCTATTTCATCAATCTTACCTAATAAGTAAGTTTTGGTTGCATCATCCATATGGCTTTCGAGCATCCGACGCATGTGGGTGTCTTTAGCCCAATAGGCGTATTCATACGCTGTGCAGTTAAACGTTCGTCCTGAGTAATCGGTAAATTTAGCTGGGGTTGTTAGCAAAGCTTGTTTATCATCAGACGCGTTTAATATGGCTTCCGCTTCATCTTGCTTGCCTTTCGCCACATCATCTGGGAACTGAAGGAATTGGTAGGCAGGTAAAGCACGACACGCATCGACGAATTCTTTAGGAAGTTGATTTAACAACCGTACGTCGTTCAGTTTATCCACGAATGCTTCGAGCTCGATATCAACCTCGACAACCGCTTCATCTTGAGGCCTCATCACGTCGGGATGGGTGGCCGCCTCTTCGCGAATTTCGGTAAAGTAGGCTTGGTTTGGCCCGGTGGTTGCTATATTCGCGAAGTCCGTGCAAATCAGACCTTTTTGCGTGAAGAATATATCGCTTGGGCCGCGGGCTTCGGTATCCAGTATCATGAAATCATCCATGTGTGGATTTTCTTTGGTCGCCGTCACGGTGCGGTAGGTGATTTCGAATTTAGTTTGAATTGTATTTTTATCGGCTAGGTTTAAGTCACGTGATAAACTAAATGCTCTTTTATGTTCGTTCACAAACCTGATGATACTATCTTCTACGTCATCGCCGTTTGTTAAAGCGTTCGATATACGCTCGACGAGCGCCTGACTTAATGCCGTGTTATTATCCAGAATTTCTCCGAAGTTTTTATTACTTATGCCCCGTGCGCGACAATGAATATTTAAAACAGCTAAGTAAAATTGCGTCATAATTGACAAGCGTTCGGCTTGCTCGGTTGGCGTCGTATACGTCCCAAGATAAAACGGTGAGCCTGTGAATGAAGTCGATAAGTTCGGTGCACATTCCCCTAATAAGCCTTCAATATAATCTTCTGAAGTAGCATCATCACCAAAACGCATCACCGTATTGATATGCGCTTTATCCACTTCTTGTTTGACCCCACGTTCAATCCTATTGTAGAAATCTACAGTCACGTTCAATAACGCTTGACACTGCCCGATTAAAACGCGTTGAATATCCTTAAATGATGGATTGTTAGGCAAGGCTTTCATCACTTCGGTTATCAACTTCGTACGTGGGTCGAGTTTTCCCAGACTTACCCTGGGAAAAACTTCATGCATGTGATTATATAACGGTGATGATGGCGTGCCTGAAAAATCATTACTTCGATTAATCGTAAACACAGGATTCACCACGTTGCCGTCATTGTCTTGCTCACGTGGCCGCAATTGAATGCTGTATAAGTTGGAAGGTTTGGCTAAAAAAGCGTTGACCGTAGCTTGATAGCCCTGTCTCATACCGCGGACTGCTTCAAGGTAGATGTTAATTTGAGCCAGGCGCCCTTCTTTAATCACCCGTATCGCATCGTCTGCGCCAAGCAGGGAGATATGAAATTCCAGCACGCTTTTGTAAGATTCTAATTCGCTGAAGCCGCCACCGCCAAAAAACGCGTTGAGTTCTGTCGTTGAACGACAGGTGTTATCGATGCTGATATCCTGGCCACCAACAAACGGCACGAGCAAGTGCACGCGATTGGTCTTGGAGTTAACGTGGATGTAACGCGTTGAGGTTGGTTCAATCAACGGAATAAGCATGGGGCTTTCCTCATGTGTTAAGTAAGTTTTCTTAGTGGTTATTATAAACTATTTTTGGTGAAAAATTCGCTGGTTATTTAAACGAAAACGCTATGGACCGAATAAATTACAGTCAAATTGACCAACAATAACCAACAAGAGCCCGATTCCGCCATCATCTTCTCATTTTATCTAAGATAACGTATTATCAAATAACTCTATTTTAAGTCTATTTAATTATTATTCAATTAGGAGAAGGACATGTCTGCCGAGCTCTGTTCGACTTCTCTCGTGGGCCCATGTGGTGTGCCAGGCACATTTCAGACACCATCGAGTTACTATCGCTCCAAACTATTTCGTGCATCTTACACATCCAATGCTTTTTTGGCGGCAGCAGGCCCGCTCTTTTCGTTGCTTGAACGCTTGGGTACAAGTCACACACTGCCCCCCATCGAAACCGTCACCCATAATCTTGAACATGAACTTAATGCATTCCGTAGTCGCTTAAATTTACAAAAAAATGCAGATGAGCATATTATGATCGCTCAATATTTACTAAGCTCTACAATGGATGAACTCCTCGGAAAAAGCTATTTACGTGTACATGAAAGCCCTGCTGAATTTCAGGCATTCACACCGTCATCCCACGATGGTGTTGGCCCTGAACGTCGTTTTTTTGAGATTATCGAGCACTTAAAAACACGTCCTAATCAATACCTAGATCTCATTGAATTAGCTTATTATTGCCTTATTTCAGGCTTTGAAGGCGAACAACATTTGAACTCTTCTGGGCGACAAACTCTGGATAACTTAATTGAAGAATTGCATGAGCTCATTCAAAAACATCGGGCAAGCAAACCGTTACGCCTGTTTACTGAGCCACAAGAAAGACCACCTGAAATTTCGATCGATCATAAGCCTTGGCTTAAAACCGCAGGTCTTGTGTGTGCTATTTTGCTAGGATCGTACATGATGAGCCAAACATTACTCGAGCACCGGGCAAAACAAATTGTTGACCAGCAATTTCAATCCAACTCCTTGAGCTTTTAATGGACAAATCACTCATAGCACTGACCGATGCTTTAAAAAAAGTTTTAGTTGGATTACAACCCAACCAAAATAACCTGTCGTTTATCCTGCTTATTGGCAAGGCGGGACAAGGCAAAGCGACATTACTGCGTCATAATACACACAAAAATATCACCATTCATGCCGAGCGCACCGCTGAAATTTATTATAATGCCCAAGGCATTATACTTGAACTTGACGAAACTTGGAGTCAGCAAAGCACCGGCGTCCTAGCGCAAGCGTTAAAGCAGTTGAATCAATGTCATCGCGCGCTGAAAATTACGGGCCTTCTTTTAGTGGTTGATATCAACGAACTGATTATTCATTCACCGACAGAGTTAACCCAAAATACACAAAGCCATGCCCAATTGCTGCAACGCTATGGGCGTGCACTGGGTTATGTGGTTGATACCGGATTTATTTTTACAAAACTGGATAGCTTGGCTGGTTTTTGTGATTTTTTTCAACATGATAAACGACTTGATCAACACAAACCGCTTGGATTTTCTATCGACTGGGGGCAAAAAAAAGGAAAACTTGCGCATAATTATCACGCGCGTTTTGAATACTTGTTGGAATCTTTAAGCCAAGATATGCTCCAAAAGGTGCATCCTGTGCGCTCCAGCCTGAAACGTAGTTTGATTCGAGAATTTCCACTACAACTGGCCAATTTTCAGTTTGCAATCGAAAGCCTGCTGAAACAAATATCCCCTAAACATTGCCGCGTTTGCGCTATTTATTTTACGAGTGCCCGACAAGGCGGCATGAGTGCTGATCATCTCAATCAAAAAATTTGTCATGAATATGCTTTAACCTTGCCCACACAAATACCTCAGTCGAGCAATGATCGCGCGTATTTTATAGAGGGTGCGTTAGATGCATTTCAACGCCAAACCTACTATACCGCACCACGCCCTGCCGTCGCTCAAAAATACGTGGTGAGAACTGCATCGTGCTTGGTCGGATTTGCTATTGCATTGATCGTGCATCACCATGTTGCCTCATCACGCGTGCTGGATAACGTCACCCAAGAGCTTTTAGCGTATGACAGCTTAAACAAACAGACCAATAAGCAAAACAACGCGCTGTTTCACTTATCAAAAGCTGCTGATGCTCTCATGCAAATTAAACTCAATCGTTTATCACCACCCGCACTTCAACAACTTCACGCACGCATTGATTTTACGTCAAAACAACATGTGAACAACGGCTTTTTACCTCAAACGCTAAGAAGCCTTGAACATGTGCTGCGTGATCCTGAACAAAACACGTCCGCGCGTTATCATGCTTTAAAAATTTACATCATGTTGGGCGATCCGTTTAAACGTAACCCGGATGAAATGATCAACTGGTTTCAACACTATTGGCAAAAAAACAGTACCGCCGAAGAGCTACCCCGACAGATTGAACTTTTAAATAAAACCCTGATTACACCCAAACAAGCGCTTGCTATTAATCAACAACTGGTACGTGATATTCGCGCCTACCTCAATGCCATACCAGCAGGTTATCTCTATTATTCGCTGCTGAAAGAAAGTTTTTCTACCGAGACAAAAAAACTTCATTGGGATGGCTTTAATTTGGGTGCAACCGAGGTTCCGCTGTATTTTTTAAAAACAGGATTTCAACAAACCAGCTTAAATATTCCTTACGCAGCATCACAGTTTCAACTCGACAACTGGGTTTTAGAACGTCAGGATTTAGACAACTTATCCCATTTACTCGAACAAGCCTACGCTTATGATTATTTCACATGGTGGAAGCAATTTATTAAGCATACCTCACCGCATCCTATTCAAAATTATACCGAAGGACAACGCCTGCTCAGCCTCTTTGATCAAGCCGATACACTTCGTGATCTCACGCATTTTATTCAAGCTCAAACCAGCCCCGATGTTGAACATCAAAACACCGTATTCAACCAACACGTTGCAAGTCACTTTACCCACTTGAGCTTGGTGAGTGAGGCTGGACTACGTGATTTAGCGCTTGATATACGCGAAATACGCCAGCTATTAAATACCCTCACCGTGGTTCAAGATGAAGGACAAACGGCCTTTAGGCTAACTAAGCAACGGTTTCTGAACACAGGATCTCGTCATGCACTCTCAACGCTCTATGCCAACGCAAAACAACTGCCTGAACCGGTTGCATCGTGGACGGAACAAATCGCAGATGATACGTGGTTTTTATTACTCAGTGACACCAAGCAATACGTGAATAGGGCATGGTCGCAACAGATCCTTCCTGAATATCAACGTACGATTGCGCATCGTTACCCACTGGATGCAAACGCTTCAGAAGACATCGCACTCGCTGATTTTAACCATTTTTTTGCACCCCATGGCGTACTCAATACCTTTACTGAACAATATATTAAACCATTTTTAGATACCTCACAGCCTGAATGGACGCGACAAGAAGCCGACGGCCATGTTCTACCGATTCAGCAAGATATGATTCAAGCTTTCGTGCACGCAAACGTGATCACCGCCATGTTTTTTCCTGATGAACATGCATCAAGCCAAATTAATTTTAGTTTACAAAAAATCGACTTAGATCCCATCATTGCCGGGCTTGAACTTTCTTTAGGTAGTCGACGTCTTCGCGACACACAAAATACGGATGCTGCAACTGATTTTATTTGGCCAGAATCCAATGCAGAGCTCATTTTGCATAGCATTGAAGGCAAACACTATGAACTCTCGGAAAAAGGCCCTTGGGCTTTATTTAAAATCTTACAAAAATTCAATATTACTCTGGATGATAACGACGGTTCAAAACTTCAGGTTTTATTTGAAATCAACGGTGATTCAGGGCACTATTTACTTCAAGCTAAGAGCGCACTGAATCCGTTTACACCAGGTATTTTAGCTGGTTTTAAATTAAAAGACCGTGTTGCCTAATAACTTTTTGAACAAAGCCTTAATGCTCACTCAATAAACATATGATCTCATTCAATCTTGTTTGTTAATTAATCAATACGGTGCTTATTGCTTACTCCCGATCAAATATCCCAGCTTGTCCTTATGATAAGTCGTACGTTTTCAGCTCAACAGGCTCTCCCTCAGACAACGAAAACATTGACACACTAAAAAAACAGGCCCTCGCGCTCAAAAATGAAAATCCATGTTGATAAATAAGCGTCATGTTGAAGATATGGCCATGGGCTTTAGCGTGATCACCCTATGAATTCAGTTACAATGGGTTAAGAAACAACGCCCCCTTAGAGAAATTTTTGTGTCGTTTGTATGTTATAGATCTAGATTGATGGCGCCATTTCGTTAATCCAATAGTGATAGGGGAATGGCCCAGAGATTATCCCCAAATGACAAACATTCACTTCCATTATAAAGAACTATACCTGAAATCCACTTTTTATCAGCTAGCGTAGCGAGTTTTCTTAAGCCACGGAAATCTTGATCAAAAATCGTGTAACTTGATTTAACTTCGATACCTATAATCTTACGTGCATGATTTTCCAGAATAAAATCTACTTCCACTTGGTCTTTATCACGATAGTAATAAATGTTCCATGGCTCATCAACTAGCGTACACATTTTCAATAATTCGCTATATACCCAAGTTTCTAATAAAGCCCCAAAAGAAGATTTATCCGTTTTAATACTTTCGTGTGTATGTCTGTTCAGACAGGCTAGAAGACCACTGTCAATAAAATAGATTTTTGGTGATTTAAGGATTCTGCTTAAATTATTATCATGCCATGGCTTTAATTGATGCACTAAAAATAATGTTTCAAGTAAACCAACATACTTTTGCGCTGTTTTAGTATCCAATTTTAATTGCCCGCCAATTTGAGTAAAATTGATCAGTTTACCTGATTGCTGTGCCAGCACCTCAAGTAAACGAGGCATTTCAACTAATTTTTCTATTGATGAGATGTCTTTAACGTCTCGTTCTACGATTGCTTTTATATAAGATTTAGCCCAAGCATTTCGCCGCTCAAAATATGATTACTTTATCGATTCGATTAACAAAACCAACAGGATCTTGCTTGACAGCATTGAGTATATTGTCATCATCCAACGTGTAGTAAGGTAAGGGCGGTGAGTACTCTTTGACTAAAGTTATCTTTCCTGATTGCCGAGGACCAATAACTAAAACAACGGGTGTATCCTTCATGGCAATTTCCATTCGATTTTTAAGCTGTCTTGGAAAATTATTTGTATTCATATTCACAGAGGCATCCTAAGTTTCGTCCAATATGGATTTCAAGCGCGTCCAATATGGAATACAAATAAATAGCATCTTTAATATAGCGTACAAAAAATGGCGACATGATGAAAAAAAAGAGATGGTATCATCTGAATCATTCTTTGCTGTCTTGATCATGGCGTGATGAAGTAGGCCAGCGGCATAAGCTGCTGGCTTTAGATCCGATTAACTGGTTTTATCATGCCGCAAATGCGGAAAAAGCACCACGTCACGAATCGATGGCGCATCGGTAAACAACATCACCAAACGATCGATACCAATCCCTTCGCCCGCTGTGGGTGGCATGCCGTATTCCAAAGCCTCAATGTAGTCATGATCAAAATGCATGGCTTCTAAATCACCGGCTTCTTTATCTTCGACTTGCTTCCTAAAGCGCTCGGCCTGATCTTCTGCATCGTTGAGCTCAGAAAAGCCGTTCGCAATTTCGCGACCTGCAATAAATAACTCAAATCTATCCGTCACCTCAGGATCGTGATGACTACGTCTGGCCAGTGGTGAGACTTCGGTTGGATAATCCATCACAAATGTCGGTTGGATGAGTAAATGCTCAACACGCTCTTCAAACATGATTAATTGCAACTTACCCACACCATCCGTGGTTTTATAAACCAAACCAAACTTATCGAGCACAGCCTGACAAGCCACTTGTGTACTCAAATCCGCTTCTGATAACTCAGGATGATAATGTAAAATAGCATTTTTTACACTGATACGTAGAAAAGGCTTATCAAAATCCAAAACATTGCCTTGGTACGTAATTTGACGTGTTTCAGCAACCTCATCACAAATTTTTTGAAATAACTGCTCCGTCAAATTCATCAAATCATGATAATCCGCATACGCTTGATAAAATTCAATCATGGTAAATTCAGGATTATGTCGCGTTGAAATTCCTTCGTTTCTAAAATTTCGGTTAATTTCATACACGCGCTCAAAACCACCCACCACCAAGCGTTTTAAATAAAGCTCAGGTGCTATACGCAAATACATATCCATACCTAAGGCATGATGATGTGTTACAAAAGGACGGGCCACAGCGCCACCAGGAATCGGATGCATCATCGGTGTTTCTACTTCTAAAAATGCATGACTGTCCATAAATTGACGGAACACTTGAATCAAGCGCGAACGCAAAATAAACGCACGGCGTGTTTCTTCGTTAGCAATTAAATCCACATAGCGTTTACGGTACCGCATTTCTTGATCAGCTAAACCATGAAATTTATCCGGTAGCGGTCGTAGTGATTTAGTCAACAATTGCAAGCTTGTTGCATGCAACGTAAGTTCACCTGTTTTTGTGATAAATAATGTACCCGTAACACCCACAATATCGCCTAAATCCCACTGCTTAAATTGCTCGTAGCTCTCCGGCATGTCATTGGCGCGTACATAGACTTGAATACGCCCTGAGACATCTTGAATATGAAAAAAGCTTGCCTTACCCATCACACGCCGCAGCACGATACGACCCGCAATTGCAGCAGGAACGGCTTGCTCAGCCAAAGCATCTTTTTCAACATGACCGTATGTTTCGTTCAGATCGCCTGCAAGCGAATCGCGACGAAAGCTATTTGGAAAATCAAATCCCTCTTCTCGAAGCGCAACCAGCTTTTGTTTACGTACATCATATACATCTAAATTATTTTCTATTACATCAGTCATGGTTACTTACTCCTGCCTTTAAACTGGCTTCAATAAATAGGTCTAAATCGCCATCAAGAACGGCTTGTGTGTTACTCGTCTCAACACCGGTTCGCAAATCTTTGATACGTGATTGATCGAGCACATACGAACGAATTTGAGAGCCCCAGCCAATATCTGACTTGCTTGCCTCGAGTGTGGCCTGCTCTGCCAGCTGCTTTTGTTGCTCATGTTCATATAATTTGGCACGTAATTGCTTCATGGCTTGATCTCTATTCTTATGCTGACTTCTGTCGTTCTGACACTGCACCACAATATTCGTAGGTATATGTGTGATTCGAATAGCGGAATCGGTCTTATTTATATGCTGCCCACCTGCGCCCGAGGCGCGATAGGTATCAATGCGTAAATCAGCAGGATTAATCTCAATTTCGATATCATCATCCACTTCAGGCGAAACAAACACCGATGCAAACGATGTATGACGACGATTACCCGAATCAAACGGTGATTTTCGTACCAAACGATGAACCCCCGTCTCGGTACGTAGCCAACCGTAAACATAATCCCCAGTCATCTGAATGGTTGCACTTTTGATGCCGGCCACATCACCCGCTGAACATTCAAGTAAGCTCACATCAAACCCATGCTGCTCACCCCAACGTAAATACATGCGGAGTAATATTTCGGCCCAGTCTTGTGCTTCGGTACCACCCGAGCCCGATTGAATATCAATAAAAGCATTGGATGCATCCTGCTTACCTGAAAACATGCGTCTAAATTCCAACCCTTCCACTTCTTTTTGAATGTTCGTAAGGTCTTCCGCAAGCTCATGAATCGTTTGTTCGTCTGATTCATCACGTGCCATCTCAAATAAATCTTTTAAGTCAACGACACTCGATGCCAACGCATGAATTTTCACCACCACCGACTCGAGCTGTGCCCGCTCACGCCCTAAGGCTTGTGCTTTCTCAGGATTGTCCCAAATACTCGGCAGCTCAAGCTCACGGGTTACTTCCTCCAGGCGTTCGGCCTTAACGTCCAGCTCTAAATATTGGCTCAATGCTGTAATACGTTTTGATAAATCATCCAACGTCAGATTGACTTGATTCACTTCTAACATAACGCCCCTTGACGTGTTGCAATAGCTTGATTATAAACGCTGACCAACGAAAATACGCTACATTATGACAGATAAATCCAGATTAATCTTGAATACGCGATCGAATACGATGCGTCGCTTGACCATGCAGTTGTGAAACACGCGACTCACTCACATCGAGTAAATCACCAATCTCTTTAAGATTCAGCTCATGCTCATAATAAAGTGATAATACTAAACGTTCTTTTTCAGGTAGGCCATCAATAATTTCAGTCAATTGCCTTTTGAAATCATCTTTCATCACACGGTCTTGTGGCTCAGGCAAGGCCGCTGCTCCTTCACTTTTAAGTGAGTCATCGGTGACACCTAAATCATCAAAGCCGTACAAATGCGCACCGGTCGCATCACTCAAGATATGATGGTATTCTTCAAGACTGACCCCAAGCTCTTTGGCCACATCACTATCTTTTGCATCACGATTCAACGTGTTTTCTACTTTACGCACGGCTTCAGAAATCATACGTGCGTTGCGATAAACCGAACGCGGCACCCAATCATTTCGGCGCACTTCATCCAGCATATGTCCACGAATACGAATACCGGCATAGGTCTCAAACGAAGCCCCTTTGCTGTCATCATAGCGCATCGCCGCTTCCAGTAAACCGACCATACCGGCTTGCATTAAATCCTCAAGCTGAATGGAGCGTGGCAAGCGCCCTAACAAATGATAGGCAATCCGCTTAATTAAAAGCGTATGCGTTCGCACCAACACTTCTTTAGCCTGTGCATTCAATTGATGATTGACACAGCTATTGCCTAATTCAGGCTCTTTGAGGTCATCCCTATCCATCAAGTACGCTCGCTGTTATCTTAAAATACCTTATAAAAACAGTATTGACTATAATAGCAGTCCTTGCAATGCGCGTGCATGAAAATTAGGCCGGGGGGAATGTTTAACGTTATACTGGTATTGGAAGCGGTTCTTTGCCATTTTCTTCAGCGATTGCAAACTGCCTAACTTCTTTTAGATATTCCTTTTCTTGTGTTGCAAAATATCCACAAAGTCCAATAGAGCCCGTTACAATTGGCAAAATAGAGGCCGTCATTGCTGAAGCCCCGACACTTGTTACCGGTATACCAGCTAATTTGGCAAAAACACTCGTCATAGGTAGCGCCCAGTGCATTAAACTGGGTAATAGCGCCAGGCCGTTAATTGGCGAGCATAGTAAACTACCTAGGATTATCATCGTGATTGTAAACATACAAAAACCGAGAAATATTTTATGCCAAAAATCACGCCTTGCATCTATAAAATTAACAGTTTCAATTAATGCATTTAAATTATCTTTATGCTCCTCTAAAAAATAGTACGGTCTTTGCATACGAGGATATTCTGAATGATAAATCGTATCAAAGTTTATTGATAACCTCATTCTTTCAAGTATTTCACTGGCAGCTATAAAATCAGAAATATGTTTTTCTGTTGCAGAATAGGTAAGTTCAAAATCGTTGTTATCAGTATTGCACTGTGCCGCAAGAACTTTGTCGGAATCCATGTTTTTTATTATTTGCTTCAGTAGATTGAATGACTTAAATTTAAGGCTTTGTGGTGTATTTAATAATTGCTCATCCCAATAAGTAATCGTGTCTTGCATTAAAGAGCGTTGAACAAGATAATTTTCTACTTGCCTGCCCAAGTCGGGCAGATTAAAACCATATGTTTTTTCTTTGACACTTGAATATGAAACAATTTTTTTATCACATAATTCAGCAGCACATCCATATGTAATAAAATGCTCGTTTTCAAATAGACGCTCATGTTCATTTTTAAAAAAAACATTTGTCGCTCTATAGGTGTCCTGTTGATTATTAAGCCTACTTAAAATATGGTTAGTGTAGGGCGCGGTAAAATCACCTACTTCTGGCGCAGGAAAACGACATACTGCCTTTTTTTCTTCTTCTATATCGTCTAGAAAAAAGGAAATTGATTCATCTAGAGCGGTATATAATGCTTCGTAATTTAAGTTTTTAACTAGCTGTAAAGCCGTCACCCTCGTGGTATCTAATAAATAGCCTCTTATATTGCTTGCTCGGCGTGACGTAAAATCGAGTTCTCTTAAGCAAAAAACCAATGAAATTGATCGATGAGAGGCAAATCTAGATAAATATTTATACTCGAATTCTCCAGGGGTAATTCGGTTGTAGTTTAATTTCGCTCCATAGTCATGCATGGTTTCTGAATGCATGATTTCTTCGAGCTGCCATCCATGTTGGGTTGCTTCTGTGTGTATTCTCAGCACAAATCCTTTTTCAGTGGTATGTCCTGCTTTTGATGTAACATCTAAAATTTCATTGACGAAATTAATATCTTCTATTTTGTTAGATAAATCAGTCAAATCAATGTTACCTGGTAGAGTGATTGCTTCCTGCATGCCTTGAGTAAAATAGGTTTTATTTGCATCATCCAAATACACGCAATCTTTCTCTGCGTTGCTTAAATCATCAAACAGAGACGACATTAATTTCAGACGAGATCTGTCCCACATTAAATTATGCATTAAACGATCCATACCAGAGATGAAAATTTTATAAAGATTATCTTCTTTTTTATACTCGATTCCGAAGTTTTTAATGCTTGACTTTCAAAGATCTCGACGTACCGCGTTTTATGCGCGGTATCCAGGAATCTTGCACCATCGCTGGTTCCCGCTGTTAAGCCACGGGAGGAGGGCACTTTAAAAAGTCAAGCATTAAAAACTTCGGAATCGAGTTTATAGATTACAGCACTCAGGCTGCCGTCGAATTGGGTGCCAAAATCTTTAAAATTATTTTGTTGCTTTTTAAGATCTAGCATTTCTAACTCCGATTTAAACTCTGTACACTCGTTTTAAATGCGGATTGTACTATAAACAGCTTAGTATTTAAACAATATTCATAAAATATGTTGCATAATTTACTCTTTAAGTTCATTTTTTTGTGATTACTAATCATACCGAAACAACGGTTACTTTTCTAACACGTGCATGAAAATCAGGATGAAGGAAAGTTTAACGTTGCACTGGCATTTGAAGTACACATTTGCGTTGCATCAACACAGGTAATCGCAATAGGTGCTGGTGTTGTGTTGTTCGACCACGTCACCACGTTACTTAATGCCGCAGAGGGTGATGTGTTTGTACCAACAGTATACGTAGGATATTGAGCGGGTGTTCCCTGCAAAATGCCTAACTGAACGCACCAAGTTCCCGCACCATTGCCTGGCGTCGTGGGTGCTGGACCTGAATTTTGCGCAGCTTCATACAGATAATTCATCATCATGCTATACACATAACCTGCGCCCAATGGCGCAGACGCAGAAGGATTCAATGTCATATCGTTTGACCACATGGCCCCGTAAAGATCACCATGATTATCAAAGTAAGATGTCGTGCAATCCGCTTGAAAAAGTTGTTGAATAAAGACGCCTGTGATCGTAAACATTTGGGCTTCAGAAGAATTCCGAATGGTTATAGAAGATAGTGAATCACCCAGCCTCCTGTCAAAGAATGCAGCATGCGCTATGTCTATAAAAAAAACACTTATACCTATCGTGATCAAGAAAATTTTTTTCATGCTCGTCCATTTAGGTTTTAATAAAAATCAAGGCCGCTGATGTGGAAAAGGTTGCGGTTGAATGATATCTGTTGTAGTGCATTGCCTCGTTGAGTCATTGCAAATAATATTTGTAAAACTTATGGGAAGATCGCCCTCGATATACTGCACCAATTGATTGGCATTCTCTAACGCGCCATTTGTGCTTGTTAAAGTACCGGTACCTACGGTTTGATTGGTGACGCCTAACCACACACAATAGGTATTACCGCCATTAAAAGAACCAGGCGTACCCAAAGCTCCATGCCCATCAATATGTGCTTGATACAAAAACATCATGATCATATTGTACAAATAATTCGCGCCAATATTTCTCGTTTCATTCGTCGCCATCGTCACTTTCGGCGACCAAAGCGCACCAAAAGGAGCCCCCTCACTTTCAATCAAGGGCGTTAAGCAAGCATTTCCAGCACCCTCACCTAGCACGAACAAATAAATGCCCGTAACCGTATCTTCAGCACCAATATTTTGAATGCTTATCTGTGAAAGTGTGGCAGAAAGTATATCTCTTGACGTCATGAATTCAGTATTTTTAGAATTTAACATGGGAGGCGAAGCCAAGACCAAATGTGGTATAAGCAAGAATAGAAAAACCCATGGCTTTATCATCAAAATATGACTACATTAGATTGCATGAACTGATGTTATCATCGTTATTTTCGTTCCGCAATGAACTGACTGGATGCTTATGAGTGCGATTGGTGCAATATTTTCGATTCAAAACAAACCGATTGACGAAGCATCGCTGCAAGCATTGCATCATGGCATGGCTCGTCATGGAAAACATGGTTCAAACACCTGGTTTTCGAACACGTGTGGGCTAACACAACAAAGCTACTACCACACATTAAGCACACAACTCGCGTCCTTTCCATATTTTGATAAAAAGCACAACATTGGCCTTGTTGCTGATGTTCGCTTATCGAATCGAACTGACCTGCACAAATCACTTCACGCCTCTTTTTCACATCAATATTCCGATGCTGAACTTATTATATTGGCTTATTTAACATGGGGTATCGATTTTATACTCCATTTGGTGGGTGAATTTAGTTTAATCCTCTGGGACACAAAATTACATCGTTTCGTGGTTGCTGTGGATCACTTTAATACCCGGCCACTTTATTATTTTTTTAATCAAGATTTTCTGATCATTTCAAGCGTGCTTTCTGCCTTACATCATGTGCCGTGGGTACCACGAGAACCTAATTTAAGTGTGATTGCACGACATGACTTTAAACGTTTTTTATTAGAACCCGGTGAAACATGCTTTAAACATCTTTATTTTTTACCACCGGCCAATCTTTTAATTGCTGATCCCTCGGGTATAAAATTTCACACGTACTGGCGTCCAACGTTAGGAGCGCCTTACGCTTTTAAATCAGATAACGATTTCCAAGAAGCCTTTCACGAGCATTTTTCAAACGCCGTGCATGCAACGGTCGATACCGACCGTCCTGTTTGCTTACAATTGAGTGGCGGTTTAGATTCTTCTGCAATTGCACTTATGGCGGCTAACGTGCTTGGTTTTGAACAAAAGAAATTAATTTGCTTGTCCAACGTTTTGCCTCCTAATAGCCATGATAGCCTAAACGACGAACATGAATACATCGATTTAATCCATGCACCAAACCTTATCAAAGAAACCGTGATCGACCCATGGCGAGGGCCTTTTGATCATTTGGATGCATGCAAAACACACTTGTACACCAGTCCGCAACATTACCAGCACCGCGCGATCAACGCTGCGGCAAGGCGTCATCAAGCATCTGTTGTGTTACATGGCACACTTGCAGAACTCACCACCAGTTATTCTGGCCACGAGCGCTTATCTGAGCTGTTCCATCGCTTACATTGGATAACGTTGATCCGCGAGCTTTTTGCTCACCGTAAAATTTACAAAACATCGTCTCTATCGCTTGCCGCTTTGGTCATACACCCCAAAATTCTCCACGGATATCTTAAAAAACGACAGCACAGTACGCGCCAAAAATTACTGACAGCGAGCTTAATCAACCCAACATTTATTTTAGAGCAGATGACGCCCGATGCGTTGATGTGGCTTGAGCAACAGTTTTTAAAACCTTTGATTTTACACAGCATGAATGCCCGTAAAAACGCCCTGATCCAGATAGAATCTCACCTAAGACATGCCAGCACCTTGTTTACCCAACTGGATGATGGAATTGATTCAGCTCTTTATTTTAGTAATCCTTATTTTGATAAACGCTTAGTCGAGTTTTGCCTCAACATTCCGAACGCCTATCGCTTTAGGCATGGCTATCCTCGCAGTATTATTCGGCTAGGCATGCAAAAATATTTACCCAAAGCCATTGGCCAGCGCATCACAAAATCGCCTTTTTTACCTGATTATCATGTGCGCTATCATCAGCATATGTCAAAAGCACGGGAGGCTATCGAAGCCGTCCAATCACATCCTTTAGTACAACATGTGATTGATGTACCGCGCTTGTTATCATGCCTCAACACCCCTTCGTCTTCTCATGCACTCAGCACAGAAACAAACTTTTTAAATTACTATGTGATCCCACAAGCCGTTTATTTAGCTGTCTTTTTGTCTTCGTTTAGCTGAGCATCTAACCACGTGCCGAATTCATCAAAACACGCCAAATTATCTGGACGCGTTAATTGATAACACGGAATGGCGCTCGCCATGTGCGTCACGTGCTGCAAGTGTAGGTTTAATTTTCCAAGCGCTTTTAACATAGAATAACGGTAGGTATTTCTAATAAGCAATTGGATTTTATCGAAGTTGTATACCGGGGTTTCTTTGATTATACCCTGACGATTGTCTACATGTAATTCATACACACGACTGATTTGAATCGGATGCTTCCACGCATGTTCAATGGGTAATTCAAACTTACCCGGTCGATGACTAATCGGTTGAAGCGCGTCGCTTGACTTACCTAAATACGCAAGCGTATCTGTCCAAAGTTTTGCGCTTGTTGACATGGGCATAAGCTCCATCTGCTGGTCATGAAAACGAACAACGGCTAAATCATCCGTTAAAAACGGATAACCTTTTTGGTTCATGGTGGCAGCCAACGTTGATTTACCTTGTCCTGATGGGCCACAGAACAAAACTGCTTGCCCATGCACAACAATTGCCGAGGCATGTAACACTAAAAAATCATGATATTGAAGTAAGTAGGCTAAAACCGTGCCATTAAGCCAGGTTAAAACGAGCTTAGGTTCACGTAAAGCAGGATCCATATCAATAAAAATGGTATTACTTTTTGCGCATACCTCATAACATGCAACATCTTTAATTTTAAAAAAAAATCGCGCTGCGTCACAATAATAATGCGTAGATGCATCTGGAAAGTTGATACGCTTATGTTTTAATACAATGTTCAACCCGAACGATTCTTTTAACATCTTTATTTATTATACCTTGATGGGTAAATTGTCAAAAGCAGACAACCCAGTTAGAATAAATCCATACTAATGTAACGTAAATGCTTTGATATGAATATAGACTCAACAACCTTACTTAAAAAAGCAACGTCTTGCATTACTGAAGCAGATTTCGGGCATGAAACCGTCCTTCTTCACCTTGAAGATGGAAACTATCATTGCATGAATGCCACCGCTTCTTTGCTTTGGGCGTGGCTAAATGAGCCCATCTCTTCTTCTTCCCTACATCAACGATTAGTCCGTGAATTGGGATATCAGCCAAGTCACGCGGACACCGAGATTTTTCAATGGGTCAACGATGCCTTAGCCAACAAACTACTCGAATTAGTTTCTCCACGTGCGTTTGAAGGATCTGTTGCAATCACAGAACAGAGCATGGATAACCAGCAACCCATCACGCATTATAGTTCGCCCAAAACAACCTTATTTGACGTGCTAACCATCACACAAGGCAATAGCACCGATTTTCAAACCGATAATTTAGAAACAGGATCATAACGATTCACCAAGGATGTGTTAACATGAAAACAATCATTATTGCGATAGCCGGCGCATCCGGTTCAGGAAAAACCACCGTCGCACGAAAAATTCATCAACATTATGGTGATGATCAATGCCTCATCCTTTCTTCCGATAATTATTACAAAGACCAACGTCATCTTTCACAAACAGAACGAGATAAGCTTAACTTCGATCATCCTGATAGCCTTGATTTTGAACTTCTGGCACATCATCTCCAGTTGCTGAAACAAGGTGAAAGCATTGACATGCCCACCTATGATTTTGAAACACATGCCCGTCAAGAACAAACCGTTCGTATTTTACCCAAGCCCATGATGATTATCGAAGGTATTTTGATTTTACATCCCGCATGCCTCACGCGCTTGTATGATACAAAAATTTTTGTGGATGCCGATGCTGATGTATGCTTGGTACGACGTCTTCGACGCGATATCACAGAACGCGGAAGAGCTATGGGAGACATCTTGACGCAATACATCCGGGACGTAAAACCTATGTTTCATACTTATGTCGATCCGTGTAAAGCTTCTGCTGATTTGGTCATTAATACCACAAATTTTTGTGATATCACGCCTGTAGTTATGCATATCGATCATAAAACCGAGACAGCACAACGCGTAGATTTAAGTTTTTTTGCACACGCACATGCTATGACGCCTCAAGCTGAAATATACCAAGGGGATTATACCTATTGGTCTTAACTTCATATTCCCACAACGCACACCAGCTTTATCACCGTCTTATCCCCAGAATGTGTGGATAAAGCCCCCAGGGAAGATTGATGATTAGACACTTAGATGTTAAAATAACACTTTTGATGTAAAGTCTAGAAAAAAATGAAAATAATCAAACTCACGCTATTTATGATAGCCATTTTCTTCTGTGGATTTTGTCATGCTCATGATGCCCGATCAATATTTTATCAAGCATTCGATTTTGCAAAAAATGAATCAGCATTTAAAGACAATATCGATTGGAATCAAATTGAAGAAAAGGGACTCGCGTTTATTGGAGATAAGCCGCTAGCTTGCCGTGGTATTTCAGCAATTAGTCATATTTTAGCACCCGAACTATTTAAATATGATTACCATACGTTTGTCACTGAAAATGGTTTAGACAGTGGTGAATGTCCTTTGTATAAGCCCCATGAAATAAGTGATTATTGGCACGATTGGGTTCAATTAAGCACGGTTAGAAGAGATTTTATTAAAAAAAAGATCGAGACCTTTTGGGGTAAACGATTTGGCGATATTGCATATATCTATATACCCAGCGGCTTTGCCTACAATGATGATGAAATAGAGGCAAGGATTCGCGAAGGAAGAAGTGTTGTTGATAGCTTAAACCTTGAAACTGCAACGGGCATAATTGTTGATTTTCGCCTTAATACTGGGGGAAATTACGTCCCGATGCTGATGAGTCTTGCTAAAATAATCAATCCTGCGACCCTATTTAAATATACACATGGAGAGAGCATAAGAATATCAGAAGATGGTAATACCCTCTTATCTTTAATACCTGGTGAACAAGAAGAAATACTCTATAAAATAAGCTACCTCCCTCCGGTCAACCGAGTGAACCTACCCATCGTAATTTTAATCGATGAGGGAACAGCTAGCTCTGGGGCTATCGCGGCTTTCGCCCTCAAAGAAAATTCAAGTACGAATCAGTTATTAGGCGAAAAAACCAATCCGAGCCTATCCGTGAATGCAAGCTTACAATTAAACGATGGTAACTATTTTAACTTGATGATCTTGAGAATTTTATCACCAACAGGTCTAGAGCAACCGCTATATCTAGACAGTGACATCCATGTAAAACATGATTTTTTCTCAATATTTAGCACCAAGGATGAAAGTATTATACAAGGTATTAATTTAATAAGAGATCGGGTTAGGCGAAATACACGTGGAGAGCGTTATGTCCTTAAATCATGAAACATCTATCATTCAGTTTGAAGATTTTTTAAAAGTTGATATGCGTGCAGGTACCATTCTTGAGGCAAACTTTAATTCTAAAGCAAAAATACCAGCTTATGTTTTAAAGATTGATTTTGGAGAGCTGGGAATTAAAACAAGTTCAGCACAAATCACGGATAACTATAAGCCAGAAGATCTTGTTGGTAAGCAAATTATCGCTATAATGAACTTTCCTCCCAAACGCGTGGCTGGAATCAAATCAGAAGTTTTGGTTCTTGCTTGTGTTTCTCCTACATCAGGCACGGTTTTACTCCATCCGTCGTTGGATGTAAGCGATGGATGCCGCGTGCTATAAATATAAATGTACATGGAAGATTAAACATGAACACAACGCCTCAACGATTTTTATCTCTTGATATCTTTCGTGGCTTAACCGTTGCCATGATGATTTTAGTCAATAGCATTGATGATCAACAGGCTTACTCATGGCTTAGACACTCAAGTTGGAACGGTTGCACCTTAGCCGATCTTGTTTTTCCATTTTTTATATTTATCGTCGGTATGTCAGGCGTACTCTCGATTACAGGCTTAAAAAACAAAGGATTATCAACACAAGACATCTTAAATAAAATTATAAAACGCACAGCGATTCTCTTTTTGATAGGCTTGCTCATCAATGCATTTCCTCATCATTTTGATCTGACCTCGATTCGCTTATTCGGTGTTTTACAGCGCATTGCTATCTGTTATTTTTTTGCCTCACTGCTCTTTCTCACCTGTCGTGCACAAACACACATCATCATCCTAACCAGCTTATTGGTGGCCTATTGGCTCGTCATGATTTTAATCCCCGTACCCGGTTATGGCGTACATAACTTAACTCAAGAAGGAAACTTTGCTGCCTACCTCGATAGATTATTTATTCCAGCCCAGCATTTATATACGAAAAATTTCGATCCAGAAGGTATCTTCAGTACACTTCCTGCCATTGCAACCGCCTTGCTTGGCAATCTGCTGAGCATGTGGCTTCTGACACCCAACCCTCAAACCCGGCGGTTACATGGCATGATCCTTGCCGGGAGCGTGGCCATGATACTTGGCTGGTTGTGGGGGGTTAGCTTTCCCATCAATAAAGCAATCTGGTCAAGTTCTTACGTCTTATGGACGTCTGGAATCGCCCTGCTCCTGTATGCCTTAGTTTACTGGTGCGTTGAAATGCACCGTTGGCATTCATGGCTTAAACCGTTTGAAATTTTTGGCAAACATGCACTGATTGCATTTGTACTTCATGTTTTATTTTTAAAACTACAGGCAAAACTCTTTGTTCATACGCCAGCAGGTGGGCTCATCAATTTACGTGATTTTCTTACGTTGCATCTCTTTCCTCATGTTGCTTTGTCTCATGCTGCATTTCTTTATGCCTTAGCATGCGTCGCATTTTGGCTGATCGTTATACTTGCTTATGATCGCGCGAAGCGCTGGACTAAAGTAGAAACATAACTACTTTCGTGCTATACTATCTACATCTACACGAGTGAAGCAAAAATTTATTATGCGAGGTTGATATGACCATAACAACGATTAGCAGCAGAGAATTCAATCAAGACGTTAGTAAGGTAAAACGTGCGTCTTCACGTGGCCCTGTCTTTATTACTGACAGAGGCCGACCGGCGCACGTTTTATTAACAATAAAAGATTATCAAAATCTTACAAAAACAAAAGAGAGTATCGTTGAACTTCTAGCCATGCCTGATGCGGCTAACATTGATTTTGAACCACCCAAATTAAATAAGACACTTTATCAAAAAGAGGACTTGAAATAATGTATCTACTGGATACCAACGTGATTTCTGAGTTAAGAAAAGCAAAATCAGGAAATGCCCATGAAGGCGTCATTTCATGGGCTAACAGCATCCCCGTATCTAACCTTTTTTTGTCGGTTATGACTATTTTAGAGCTTGAAACCGGTATATTACAGATAGAGCGGCGTGATGTATCTCAAGGATCCGTCTTACGAACATGGCTTTCCATGCATGTTTTACCAGCATTCAATGATCGCATTTTGCCTCTCGACACGGCTGTTGCAGCACGCTGCGCAAGACTCCATGTCCCTAATCCAAAATCAGATAGAGATGCAATCATCGCAGCAACAGCTTTAGTTCATGGGATGACCGTTGTTACACGAAACGTTGCTGATTTTGATAAAACAGGCGTAGATATCATAAATCCTTGGGGATCTGATTAACTTTAGCCCTCATTTTTTCTTGCCACGTTTGTAACATCACATAAAACGACGGGACAAAAACAACGGCAAGACACGTAGAAGCAAGCATCCCACTGCTAACCGCAATACCTATGGAGCGCCGTGCATTGGCACCTGCGCCACTGGCAAACACCAACGGCATCATCCCTAAAATAAACGCAAACGATGTCATCAAAATAGGACGGAAGCGCTTTTTGGCGCCAATGAGTGCCGCATCAATAATGGATTTTTTATGAATCTCGCGCTCTTCTCGTGCGACTTCGACAATCAAAATCGCATTTTTAGCGGCAAGTGCTATGAGTAATAAAATACCGATTTGCGTGTACATATTATTCGATATTTTCAAAAGCAGTAGCACGGCAACCGTTCCAATCAATGCCAGTGGCACACTGAATATCACCGCTAAGGACGTAATCCAATTTTCATACTGACCCGCCAAAATTAAATACACCAGCACCAACGAAAGCAAAAAGATGTAATAACTCATGTTACCCGTTAATTTTTCTTGATACGCGGTACCGGTCCATTCAAACGACATCCCTGTCGGCAAAATTTGCTTGGCTAATTTTTCAAGCACATCAATTGCCTGCCCCGAACTGTAGCCCGCACCAGCCATGCCATAAATATTACTTGAGGGATACAAATTATAAAGCGATATAATCGATGGCCCAACAGCCGGATACATGTTGGTGAGTGTGCCCAAAGGCACCATTTCTTGTTTATTATTGCGTACATAATAATTGCGTACATCATCAATCGTCATACGTGAATTGGCGTCAGCCTGTACATAGACTTGGAATACTTGGCCAAATTTCGCAAAAAGATTCACAAACGAAGAACCTAAATAGGTTTCTAACACGCTCGTTGCATCACCCAGACTCACCCCCAAAGATTCAGATTTCTGTCGGTCGATGGGCGCTAAAAGTTGCGGTGCACTGGCTCGAAACGACGTCATCAAATTTTTGAGCTCAGGCTGCTTTCTTGCATAATCTAACAGCTCCTCGGTTGCGCTTTGTAATTTTTGATAATCAAAACTTCCATCTTGAAGTTCAATTTGCATTTGAAAACCGCCTGATAATCCTAGCCCTTGAATCGGCGGCGGTACCAAGACCAAGACTTGCGCATCGAGCGTTTGTGCTGCAATCTCGTTTAATTTTTCATATAGGGTTTTAAGATCGCCGTTTTTGCCACGGTTCGACCAATCTTTAAAAATAATATAGACCGCGCCGCCATTCGCAAGCGTTGCGTTATTATCCAACAACGAAATGCCATCGATACCAATCACGTTTTCAACGGCTTCAATCTTTTTTGCCTCACGTGTTAATTGCTGGATCAGTGCTTGGGTACGTTCTAACGATGCGCCATCCGGTAATTGGACATTGAGCATCATGTAACCTTGATCTTCTATTGGAACAAAACCTGTAGGAATACGCGTGAGCCCGATGATTGCAAGCAACACGAATCCCCCGCCAACTAAACAAACTTTACCACTATGATGAATCATTTGCTCAATATAGCTACCGTAACGTTTTTCTAATGGATAATAAACATGGTCAAACGCACGAAAAACAAGATTTTTAGGCTTCTTATTTGATACCACGACAGGCTGTAACCACATTGCACACTGCACGGGCTTCAAACTCACCGCATTTATCGCACTAATAAACGCCGTAGCTGCAATCACCAAGGCAAATTGAGCATACATAGCACCCGTCAATCCCGGAATAAAACCTGCTGGTACAAACACAGCCATCAACACCAGAGTAATACCAACAATAGGCCCCATCAACTCCGACATCGCCAAAATAGACGCTTGTTTTGGCGTGTGCTTTTGCTCAATTTTTTGAGTCACTCCTTCCACAATCACAATCGCATCATCAATGACAATCCCGATTGCGAGCACCAGCGCGAACAACGTTAATAAATTAATTGAGTAACTTAAAATAAGCATGGCAAAAAAGGCACCAATAATCGTCACCGGTACGGTGGTCGCAGGAATGAGTGTGGCGCGTGAGTTTTGCAAAAATAATAAAATGACCAATAAAACTAAAAAGCCGGCTTCATAGAGCGTATGATAAACTTCATGAATGGATGCATTCACAAACATCGTCGTATCGAAAGGGATCGCGTATTCAATACCTGGCGGAAAGCTTTTGGCCATGTTAGCCACGGTTTTTCGGACATCTTCAGCTACATCTAATGCATTGGCTTCTGGCAATTGATAAATAGCGATCGCCGCTGTTGGCTTATTATTTAACGTAGCAAATTGGTTATAACTCGACGCGCCTAACTCAACCCGCCCAACATCACGTATTCGAATGGTTTGAGCACTACGGGTTAATTTGCTATTCGTCAATTTTGCGGTTTGATTGGGATTGATGGCATCACTTCTGACAATAATATCAGCAAATTTATTGGGATCTTCAATTTGACCTGGTACATTCACCGTAAATTGATACGCTTGCTGACCGGTGGTTGGGTTGCCGCCTACTTGGCCTGCGGAGATTTGTTTGTTTTGATTTTTAATCGCATCCAACACATCACTTGGATTAAGCGAGTAGGCATACATTTTTTTGGGATCAAGCCATACGCGCATGGCATAATTACCTGCACCAAAAACGGCGACATTGCCAACACCCGGTAAACGCGCCAATTCATTTTGCATATTAATCGTTGCATAATTATTTAAAAACAAACCATCATATTGATTGTTTTTGGCCGTCAACGTCACAAACTGTAAAATAGCGGTTGATTTTTTTTGAACGACGACGCCTTGTTTTTGTACAGGATCGGGCAATTGCGCCATAGCGGCCTGCACACGGCTTTGCACCAAGACCTGTGCAAAATTCATGTCGGTTCCTATCTTAAACGTGATGATCAGTGAATAATTACCGCCATTCGTACTGGTCGATTGCATATACAACATATCTTCGACGCCATTGACTTGCTTTTCTATCGGCAGCGCGACGGTCTTAATCAGCGTTTTTGAATCGGCCCCTGGGTAATTGGTTGTGACTTGGATCGTGGGTGGCACAATTTCAGGGTACTGTGAAATAGGTAACACCTTCATGGCTATTAATCCCAAAAACACAATCACAATCGCAATCACATTGGATAATATGGGGCGCTCAATAAAAAATTTAGAAATCATGCGGTTTTCTTCTTATGATCAAATATTGGGTTAACTAACTTACCGTCCGATGCACGCTGAAGACCCTTAACAATCACGTGATCCGTTGATTGAATACCACTTGCTATCGCCTGAATACCGTTTTCAAGCGGCCCTAAAACAACACGTTTTAAAACAACGCGGTTATCTGAGTTAACCGTCAAGAGATAAGGCCCAACTTGATCATATTGAATCGCGGTATCAGGTACGGTTAATCGAGGCTCGGGTGAATTCACCGCAATTTTTATTTGCACAAACGAACCCGGCAGCAAAGCGTATTCTGTATTCGGCAATAATGCTCTAAATTCTAATGTTCCGGTTGAGGCATTAAGTCCCGTGTTAATAAAATCGATCTTGCCTTTAAATTTATAATTTTCACCTGAGGGAAGATTAATCTCAACAGGCACTTCCCGAATGACTTGCTCATCAATATTTTGCTCTTTCATCACAGCTCTTAAGCGAATCAAATCAATTTCGTTTAAATTAAAATAAACATAAATAGGATCCAATTGCTCAAGCGTTGCCAAAACAGTTGCTTCACCGTGACCCACTAAATTATGTTTATCCACTAAATGCCGGCCAATACGGCCATCAAACGGTGCCTTAACCTGTGTATAGCTTTGGTTAATTTGAACAAGAATTAAATTTTCTTCAGCTTCCGTCACATCCGCGGCTGATGCTTGACTTTTGGCCAACCATTTTTCAACATTACTTTTAGATGTTGCGTTTTGTTTATACATACGTTGCTGACGTGCATACTCGATAGCATCATACGTATGGGTTGCTTTTTTTGAAGCAAGCTTAGCTTCTGCTTCGATAACTTTGGCGCGATACGGCTCAGGCTCAATCAAGAATAATATCGCCCCTTGCTTAACAAACGTACCGTCAATAAAGTTAATTTTATCGAGAAAACCTTCAACACGTGCAACCAAATCAACCGCATGAAACGCAACTGTATTGCCGGTTTGAATCACATATTCAGACATCGCTCTTGAAACAGGCTGCTGGGTTTGTACGGTTGGCAAAGGAATTTTAACGGTTCGATATTTTGATGTGTAATAATTTACAATATTGATGATCAATAAAATAATTAAGATCATACGTGTGATGCGTTTAAATTTTTCTGCCTTGGCTGAATTCATGCTTATCACCATGTAGGAAAATAAAGGGTTTTAAATTGTGCGTATTTTGTTTCGGGCACTTCATGATTCTGTTGCAGCAACAACTTACCCCAGTTGGTTCTTTTTGCCATGTCACGCTTAATCGTTTCGGGTATGTAGTCATGATTTTCCCGAATTTGCCAGCCACCACCCAATGCGCGATACAAATTCACCAGCGATTTAGGCAGTTCGGCACGGGCGTTCACGAGAGCGGTTTGCGTGTAAAATTGCTGTTGTTGCGCATACAACACGGATGTATAGCCTGTTTCACCTTCTTTGTATTGAATCAACGTGAGTTGTGTCGCCTTCATGGCTGCACGAACGGCATCTTCATAATGTTTGACGGCTTTTTTAGTTTCGGTGTAGCGTGTTATGTTATCTTGCACTTCTTGCTGTGCAATTAAAATAATATTTTGATAATGAAGTAATTTCTCTTGAAACAAAGCATCTTGTGTACGCACCATGTTGGTGATTTGTCCATAATTCAATATAGGCCAATTAAGCCCAGGCCCAATCGTCGTATTACGATTTGACCAATTGAACATCTCTGACAACGTCGCGCCACTGATTGTATTTCCCGCAAAATAAAAACTCCCACTTAAAGAAAAAGCCGGAAAAAGCTCAGCCTTGGTCGCACCAATGGTCTCTGAGTGCATGATGGCATCAAAACGTGCTTGACGCACATCGGGCCGCCGAATGAGCATTTCGCGTGGAATACCTACCTCGACAGCCTCAGGTGCTTTAGGTATGCCATGGTGTTGATGAAGCAGTGCTTCGATATCATTCGGCACCATGCCAAGCAACACAGCAAGCGCATCTTTTTGTATTTGCTGTTGGCTGATAAGTTCCGGCAATCTGGCTTTGGTTTCGGCCAATTGCGTTTTAGCTTCTTCGACATCACGTAAGCTTGCAGCCCCGGCTTGATAACGCGACATGGTTAATGCGAGACTGGTTTCTTGGAGTGTAATATTTTGTTGTGTGATACGAATCAGGGATTCACTTCCCCGAAAGCCTATATACGTGTGTGCAATATCTGATATGAGTGAAACCAAAGCTTGATCGTAAGCTGCAACCGATGACAAAAAACTTGCATCACGGGAACGCACCGAGCGGCGAAACTTTCCCCAAAAGTCCGTTTCCCAGTTGGCCGAAAAACCGAGCAATGCGGCATCAAAACCACTGGGCAGCACATCTTGTAAATACGAACCCCCAATACGATAGTTTAAATAATTACCGTTCATGGTTTGTAATTGAGGATAAAGCCCACCAACAGATTTCGCCAACTGTGCACGCGCTTGTAATATGCGCATACCCGCCATATGCAGCGTTAAGTTATTATGGTAGCCATGATAGATAAGTTGTGTCAGATTAGGATCATCAAAAACATCCCACCATTTATCTTGTTTGAATTCTTTTTCTTTGACTGATTTGTCTTTTTTTGCCCAATGCTTGGGAGTATTAATTTGGGGCTCTTTGTAATCGGGGCCAACCATACAAGCCGTGAGAAATAAGCATGCTAATACCGCAATATTTTTTGACATCATGAGTTGGCAAATTAAAAACGTCCCTTTTCATCCATACTAACATGTAATTTCTATTTAGGAAGCGCTAAAAACTCTGCAATATCAACAATACGATAAAAATAACCCTCTGTAGAAACCGATGATGTAACACCCCCTAGATGAAACACAACAGGTATACTTGCAAACCCTCTTGGCACGTTTAACGCCTGAATTTTATCCTTCACTTGCTCAATAATAGCCACACCAAGCTCTTGACGCTTAAATTTAAATTCACAGATAAATAAGTTTTTCGTTGTTGTTTGTATCAGATAATCAATTTGACATCCTTGTTGCGTGGCTGTTTTAAATTGCCTAAAAGGACCATCTGACACGACATCACTGGCAGGTATGCCCAGAGCTTTTAATATTAATGTTCGGTTTTGTAATAATAACTGCTCGAGTTGCAACCCCATGTGTGCATCAAATCCGGGTAATGTTGATAATGGAGCGTCTTGGTAAGCACCTAAATTTATTTGATTCATGTGGGGCTCGATTAATTTTAAGTAAAACCGCATATAAGGATCGGAGATACGATATAAGCTTTTTTTCAGTGGCTTTGTGGTTTTAAACGACCATAAATTTTGCTTACTTACGAATCCTGCTGTGCTCAAGTGCCCCATAAGTTTACTGAGTGTTCCACTATGTGCAAACTCAATCGACTCACGTATTTCGGCGAGTGTTTTCATGCCATCTTTAAGAGCATTCAGAATTTTTTTGTACGTTGTGCCTTTACCATGAAACAAATCATGGACAATACGCTCAAATTCTAAAACCAATAAACCATGTTTTTCAAAGCATAACTGCTTAATCAGCTCATCGGCGGTTTGTCCTGGTGAAATTTGTTCTAAATACCAAGGAACACCGCCTAGAATGCTCAAAATTTTATACATATCATACGTGGAACCTTGATATTTCGAGGCTTTTAAAAGCTTTGCACTTTCAAGTATTGTGAGTGGCTCTAACGTCATGCTTAAATTAATTCTTCCAAAAAATGCCGTACTCTTTAAAATATTGTCTTCAATCCATGTCGAAACTGATCCACAAAAAACCATCACAATCGATAATGTCTGTTGATCCCACCACGCTTTGAGTTTTGGAATAAAGCTTGGATCGTGAGCTCCCATCCAAGATATTTCATCAAATAAAATAATATCACCTGGGCTTAGATACTGATTTAAATACTCAAAAGCATCACTCCAGTCTTGAAATGTAAAAGGCGATGTATTGAGTCGCGTTGCTAATTGCCTGGCAAAATGATCGCGTTGGCTTTGATCACTCATGCCGTCCTGCGGCGCAAGACCCGAAAAACTCCATAATGTATTTTTCGGATGTTTTGATGCAAATTCAGCGATAAGGCGGCTTTTTCCAATCCTTCGCCTGCCTTTAACCACCACTAAACCAGGCGTTTGTTTTTTATGTAAATCTTCTAAACGCGCTAATTCACGCTCACGGCCAATAAATATTTGCAAAACCAACGCCTCTTTTTATGCTCAACTTAAATAAAACTATATAATGAGCAAAAAATAAAGTAAATATTAAATGCTCATCTTGATGTTTTTTATATATTGAGCATTGATAAAATATCCTTGCCTTCACTCCATGAATTTTTCTTTACCATAGAGGGCGCTTGTCTTACTATACGTAAACAAAAATACAAAAATCACCAAGGAAGTATTTATGAATATTCTCATTGCAGGCGCCTCGGGTTTTATTGGGCATGAGCTGGTGAACACCTTGCATGTTAACCATAAAGTCACGGTTTTAGGACGTAATAAACAAAGCTTATTCCAACAATTTTCTAAAATAGCGGCCTGCCATGATTGGGGTGAGCTTCATACATTAAATGCAAACGACTATGACGCCATCATCAATCTTTGCGGTGAAAATATTGCCAATTCACGCTGGAGCGATACGGTCAAAAAAAACCTGATTGTCTCGCGTGTTGAAACAAGTGAAAAGTTGATTAACTGGTGCATCAGTCAAAACGCGAAGCCTCACTTTATTTGTGCGAATGCCATCGGTATTTATGGTGTTCAAGCATCTGATGACACAACATCGTTGGATGAAAACACGCAAATTAATGCAAACAATCCTCCTGATTTTCTGACGGAGATTTGTGTCAAATGGCAAGAAGCGCTTAAGCCTGCCATAGATTACGGTATGCCGGTCACCACAACACGGTTTGGTGTCGTCTTAAAAAAACAGCAAGGCATGCTAAAAAAACTTTTCCCAAGCTTTTTTGTCGGACTAGGAAGCCTTGTGGGTGACGGAAAACAATGCTTATCATGGGTTCATGTGGATGATGTGGTGGGCGGACTTATTTTTCTTTTAAAGCATCCTGAATTAACCGGCCCGTTTAATATCACCTCACCCAATCCAGTCAGCCAAGCAACCTTTGCTCGCGCACTTGCAAAAGCCATGCATCGTCCTTTGTTTTTAACCATGCCAGCTTTTCTTGTAAAACTATTATTCGGTGAAATGGGTGATTATTTACTACTCAAGGGCCAACGTGTGCTGCCTACGCGTTTGCTTGAAGCTGGATATACGTTTTCTCATCCCGACTTATGCGAAGCGCTAGAATATGATTTTCATCAAGCATAACAAGCTGGAATTTTCAGTTTCACTCGCGGTGACTTAAACTCATGATCCAATCTTGGTGCTATGGGAACGGTTATGGTGGAAAAAATAAGTCTTACGGATTTAAGCCTCTTGAACACAACCCGAACTTTATTGTAAAATATGTACAAATTTTTCATACTTTTCGGGCAAATCATTTTGGTCAACATCACCACAACACCCATACAGTGCTCTACTAAAGCACCTAATCCAGCGCAAAAGCGCTTTAATACATTAACCAAAGGATTACAGCGCGATAAAGCACAGTTACATCAGTGGTTGGAAGCGCATAGCCAATTAAAAACCGAGTTGGCGCAAAAAATTATTCCATTATCCCAAGAAATTAACGCGATGCAGCTCAACATGCTCATCATGCTCGATCAATACCATAGCAACAGCAACACAGCACTAACCGTTAAACAGCAAGAAAAGCTGTATACGTTTATCCAAGGCCTGGCTGATACCTGTTTGTGCTTTGATGAATCGGGGGTTGCCGAAGAAATACACGACCGTTATAACGAGATGTCTGTGGCTGAAATTAAGCATGAGCAAGAAGCCATGCTAAAATCTGGACTGGAAGATTTGTATGATATCAACTTAGGGGAAGACTTCGACTTTGGCTCTGAAACGGCCTACGCTGATTTCTTGGGTGCAGTCAACGGTAAGAAAAAACAAAGATCATCCGCTCAAAAAAAAGTAAAAGAAACAAAAGTGTCTGACAACGAAATCATGGAAAACCAGTCCATCAAAGAAATTTTCAGACAGCTCACAAAAGTCTTGCACCCCGATAGAGAAATGGACGAAGCGAAAAAAGCACAAAAAAGTGTATTAATGCAACGTGCAAACCTTGCTTATAAACAAAATGATCTCCTCGCTCTTTTAGAATTACAGTTTGAAAGAGAACAATTTGAACAAAAAGAACTTAATTCTCTTGCCAATGAAAAGCTACTTGCCTACAACCGAATGCTGCAACGCCAACGCAAACAAATCAAAGAAGAAATAGCGATCCTAAAACAACGTATCAGCCATGATATTCAGATGCCTCCTTTTTATTTTTATGATGCGCCTGAGCATGCGTTTGCTTACCTTAACCAAGAAGCACGCAATATGAAAGCATCAAAATCACAACTGGCTGAAGAACTGGAAATTTTTTCTGATATAAAGTCCTTGAAACGATGGCTCAATACCCTAAAAAAATCCCAGATGAAGGCAAACGAACACAGCTCGATTGATGAAATCATGGAAGATCTTTTTAGTTTTTAATCAAAAAATAATTACGTTTACTGCTATAATCATAAAAAAAGGACTTTATGATGATGCAGAAACGATGGCGTGTATTTTTAAGTTTTTTCTTTTTACTCTCTGTGTCCACAATGACATGCTCTGCTACCGTGGCAGACGATTCAACCCCCAAATTTTTTGATGTAACCCAGGGAAATCAACAGTTTGATGAAATTTCATTACAATTAGCCACCAAAAACATCCATATTCAAACTTTGAGCCAAGCCATCGAGCGCTTAAGTCAACTCGCTGGCGAAGCCGATCTTTGTGTTCAAAAAACCGAAGAAGAAATCAAGGCATTAAATCTTCAAATTCAAACCATCACCGGTGCCGCTGCTGGCAAAAAAACTTCAACCAATGTTGATACGAAGTATCTGGAAAATCAACGTGCTGAATTAAAGCAAACACAAGCCAATTGTCGATTATTTTTTATCCGCTCAGGTGAGGCCATCAAGGCTTATCGTAATACGCTTTTATCGACTCAAAAAAAGATGACATTTACAAAAGGTGAGCATCTTGTGACAAAAATGAATCGCCTATCAACTGATCTAGAAAAAATGACTATCCCAACATTCAATACAGCGTCGTTAGAAAATAGCGTTGATTACCCATTATATGCAGCACTTATTTTTATCTTCGCTCTCGTGTTTAACTGGCGGTTAAAACCGTTCATGCATCAAACAAGCATCGTGCAATTTATCGTAAATATCGGACTCATTTTTTTTATTTTATGCGTTTCGACTTTTTTAATCCTAACAGACAAATTCTTCAGCGAAGCTGAACATACTATTATTTTTCAACATGCGGTACTCACCTCGTTGGTCTATTTAACGTTTGTATTCCTCTACCGGTTTATTTTTGATTTAAAATGGTTGCCACGAACATTAATTTGGAAAAATTTCAACCTTACGGCTTTAAAAAAATTAGGCCTTGTCATTTCAACCCTTTATTTTGTTCATATGTTTGGGTTGGACTTATTATCGCTCTTTTCTGCCTCTCAAAATTTAATACAATTATTCAAAGAGACACTATTAATCGCTTCTTTGATAACCCTCGTGTATTTTACATTATCTTTTTATCAATCGAATAGTCAACGACTTGAAAAACATGTTGCTCGAACCTTCGTTTATAAAATCTTAGGTTTGATTGTTGTTTGTTTTTTGTTGCTTGATTTTCTTGGTTATTCTGTTTTAGCGATCACAACATCTTACGTTTTATTTTCTTTATTGCTCACAAGTATCTTGGGTACGGTATTATTTTTATGTATCAGCAAAGCTTACGGAATGCTCAATAATAAGCAACATGTTCACTATTATTTAAAAAAATTCTTGGGTTATTCCAAAAAGAAACCGCTGGTTGAATTTATTTTGCTTAAAATCATCGGTCAAATTATGGTGATCGTTGGCATGACGTTTTTGTTTGCTCAATTAATCGGTGAAGCCAGCTATTTTTTAGATACCTTTTTAGATAAAGTTTATTCTGGCTTTAAAGCGGGAGGCATGATGATTGTTCCGGCTCAATGGCTGATTGGATTATTAACGTTTTGTTTTTTATCGCTTTTTTCACGCCATATTGCAGCTAACATCAGTCGAAACCAACAGTTTGGAGGAGCAGAAGAAAAACAAGTCGCACTTGCTTCGATCGTGATGTATGTCGGCTTTGCTATCGCTATCCTTTTTGGCTTGTTATTAGCCGGTTTTAACTTCACAAGCCTTGCTATCATCGCGGGCGCTTTGTCTGTAGGTATAGGCTTAGGTTTACAGTCGATTGTTAATAATTTTTTATCAGGCCTCATTCTTTTAATCGAGCAACCGATAAAACCCGGGGATAGAATTAAGATTGATGGTATTGAAGGCTTTGTTAAGAAAGTGAGTATTCGCTCAACACAAATCGTCACACCATCCAAAGAAGATATTATCATTCCTAACTCTGATCTAATTACTCACCATGTGACGAATTACATGTTTTCTGACAAATATTGGAGGGTCAACTGCCCCGTTGGTGTCGCTTATGGCAGTGATACGGCTAAGGTCTGTCAGGTACTCATGGATGTCGCTCTCGCTAATCCTGAAGTCGTGAGAACACCATCGAACAAACCCGTAGTCTTATTTCGCTCATTTGGTGATAGTGCGTTGTTATTTGAACTATGGTGTTTAATTAAAGACGTTAACAGTAAATTTGTCGTTACTAGCGAGTTAAATTTAGCCATTGATGAAGCGTTTCGAAAAAATAATATTTCTATCGCCTTTCCACAGCAAGACGTGCATATAAAATTTGACCAAGAAAATCTGCCGTGGAATAAAAATGATTGAAAGCGTGCTTACTCGCCTTCAATCATCCCAAACACCTGCTGTATGCGTGCATCCAAATCATCAGGAACCACGCCCCCGCCTTGAGCGAGATCATCACGGCCACCGCCTTGGCCACACAAGGCTTTGACAAACACACCCGCTTTGGGTAGGCCTTGCTCAAGTAACGGCTTGCTTACGCTGGCAATGACATGCATTTTATCTTGCAACACGCCAATTAAAACCAAAACCACATGGCCTTGGCTGGATTTAAGCTGCTCAAGCATGCTGCGTAAATCAGCTGGATCCACACCATCAAGCCGTTTAATTAACACATCAACACCTTGAATTTGCTTAAATTCAGCCAATAATGCACGTCCTGAGTCAGCAGCGGCTTGCTGTTTTAAATGATTGAGCTCCCTTGTTTGCTGCTTGGAAGCATCGAGCGCTTGTTGTAATTTTTGAGGCGCTTCGTCCGGCGTGGCTTTTAACAAGCTCGCCATAGTGCTTAAGTACGCGAGTTGCTGATTAGTCCAATCAAGTGCATACGAACCGGTCATAAAATCAACACGACGCACACCACGTGCGATCCCATATTCTGCTGTGATTTTAAAAAGCCCCAGATCACCCGTACGTCGCGCATGCGTGCCACCGCACAGTTCTTTTGAGAACTCACCCATGGTAAGCACACGCACATCATCACCGTATTTTTCACCAAACAGTGCGACGGCACCGTCTTTCATCGCATCATCCATCGACATGACGCGAGTATCAACATCAGCATTTTTACGAATCTCAGTGTTCACACGCGCTTCAACTTCGGCCAATTGTGCTGGCGTTAATGCTGCATCATAGGCAAAGTCAAATCGTGCACGCTCAGCATCGACCAGGGAGCCTTTTTGTGACACGCTTTCACCCAAGATTTGCTTTAACGCTGCATGCAACAAATGTGTTGCGGTATGGTTTAAGCGTATGGCCTCGCGACGCGCATGATTAATTTCTGCCCTAACGATCTCTTGAAGCTTAAGCTCACCTTGAACAAGCTCACCTTCATGAACAATCGCCTGCCCCACACGCTGCGTGTTCTCTACACGAAATAACACATCACTCGATAATAATCCACGCAACTCGCCTTGATCACCCACTTGACCACCACTCTCCGCATAAAATGGTGTGGCTGCTAATACGACCGATGCGCGTGTTCCTGCCGTAATACGCTCAACCACGTGACCCTCGGCACGTAAAGCAAGCACCCTGCTTTCACATGTATTTTGGGTATAGCCTTCAAATACCGAAACATCGGTCAACGGCACCATCTCGTTATAATCCACACGAAAACTACTTGCAGATTGTGATAACTCACGTTGTCGCTTCATGCAGACTTCAAAACCTGGAAGATCAACTTGAATGCCCTGCTCTCGCAAAATATCTTGTGTTAAATCTAACGGAAAACCATACGTATCATAAAGTTTGAACGCCACTTCACCCGAAAGTGTCGTATTCGCAATATTAGGCAACGCTTCTTGTAATAACTTCAAACCGTGATCCAACGTTTTTGCAAATTGCACTTCTTCTTGCAGCAAGATTTTTTTAATCATGCTCGCTTGTTCAGCAAGCACAGGGTATGCAGCACCCATCTGATCAACCAGCGCATCCACTAAAAGGGTCAAGAAAGGCGTAGGCAGCTCTAACCGATGCCCGTGACGTACAGCTCGACGAATAATACGCCGCAGCACATAGCCTCGGCCTTCGTTACTAGGTGTCACGCCATCAATCATTAAAAATGCCATGGCACGAATATGATCAGCAATCACGTTTAACGATGTATGTACCAATGGAATGGACGCAGGATGCTGAGATAAGCCTTGAATCGCTTGTTTTAAAAATTTGAACGTATCGGTATCGTAATTGCTTTGCACGTGTTGCATCACTGCCGCAAGACGCTCAAGCCCCATACCGGTATCAATCGAAGGCTTTTCAAGCGCATGCAACACGCCGTCAGCATCACGGTTGTACTGCATAAACACCAAATTCCAAATTTCAACATAACGATCGCCATCAGCATCGGGTGAACCCGGTGGGCCACCGACGACTTCTGGACCATGATCGTAAAAAATTTCGGTACAGGGACCACATGGGCCTGTATCCCCCATCGACCAAAAATTATCATCTTCGCCACAACGTGAAAAACGGGCTGGCGACACACCGATTTCTTTGTGCCATATTGCAGCTGCTTCATCGTCTTTTTCATACACGGTGATCCACAAACGCTCTTCTGGAAGCTTTAAGATATTCGTTAAAAAATCCCAGGCATAATGAATCGCTTCGCGCTTAAAATAATCACCAAAACTAAAATTACCGAGCATTTCAAAAAACGTATGATGACGTGCCGTATAACCCACTTGATCTAAATCATTATGCTTACCACCGGCACGAACACAGCGCTGCACACTCACCGCGCGCGAATAAGGGCGTGATTCAAGCCCCAAAAATACATTTTTAAACGGAACCATACCCGCATTCACAAACAAAAGCGTTGGATCGTTATCTGGAATCAGTGAAGCCGACGCCACCTCTTCATGCTGATGATGTTTAAAATAATCTAAAAAAGCTTGTCGTATTGCTGCACTGTTCATCATAATACCTAAAAAAATACCTAAAAAAATACCTAATAATTACTCTCTGCTTCGAGCGCTTCAAACACCGAACGAACCGTCGCGTCGGCAAAGCCTCGATAACGTAAAAATTGCCATTGTTTTTGTCGCGCTTTATTGGGCGCATCCAACCTATCGACCAAACCCTGGGAAGCAGCAAATTTTTTCATCCAAACAGCTAAGGCTGCAGCCACCCAGTCTATTTCTTGATTTATTTCATCCAACACATGCTCAATGATATCAGCTGCAACACCGTCATGCTGAAGTAGCTGTTGAATCATCACCGGACCGTAACCTCGCGCAATACGCGACCTGCACGTCGCTTCAGCAAATCGCGTATCACTTTGTAAATTAAGGCGCTGACAATCCTCGAGAGCTCTGGCAATCGCCTGCTCATCGAAGCCTCGTTGGGCTAACTTTCGCTGCAGTTGCTGCACACTATGCTCACGTTTAGCAAGCAAGCCCACAGCAACGTCATACGCTTCACGCATCCATCAACTCAAGTGATTCAGGCTCATCTGATTTGGGTTTCAAGGCAGGATTTTCAAAATATGCCGTTCGAATACGCGCTTCTAAATCAGCGGCAATCTCAGGATTTTCTTTCAAGAATACGCGAACGTTTTCTTTGCCTTGCCCAATTTTATTTTTATTGTAACTGTACCATGCTCCTGCTTTTTCGATAAAACCAAGCTCGGTGGCTAACGCAATAATTTCGCCTTCACGTGAAATACCTTCGTTATAAAAAATCTCAAACTCGGCTTTCTTAAACGGTGGCGCCACTTTATTTTTAACCACTTTGACACGTGTTTCACTACCTAAAATATCATCGCCTTTTTTAATGGAGCCGATACGACGAATATCCAAGCGAACGGACGCGTAAAATTTAAGCGCATTGCCACCGGTGGTGGTTTCGGGACTGCCAAACATCACCCCAATTTTCATGCGAATCTGATTAATAAAAATAACGAGTGTATTGGATCGCTTAATATTCGCTGTTAGTTTTCGAAGGGCTTGCGACATCAATCGTGCATGTAAACCCACATGTGAATCACCCATGTCGCCTTCAATCTCAGCTTTAGGTGTTAATGCAGCAACCGAGTCAACCACAATCACATCCACAGCAGCTGAGCGTACAAGCATATCCGTGATTTCAAGTGCTTGCTCACCCGTATCAGGTTGTGAAATTAAAAGATTGTCGACATCGACACCTAAACGCTTGGCATAACTTGGGTCTAATGCATGCTCCGCATCCACAAATGCTGCCGTGCCACCATGCTTTTGGCATTCGGCAATCACTTGTAACGTTAACGTGGTTTTACCTGAAGATTCTGGCCCGTAAATTTCGACCACACGCCCTTTTGGTAAGCCGCCTATGCCAAGTGCAATATCTAAACCTAAAGAGCCGGTTGAAATGGCTTCAATATCTGGTAACGCCGTACCATCACCCAAACGCATCACCGAACCTTTTCCAAATTGACGCTCAATTTGCGAAAGTGCAGCACTTAAGGCTTTTTGCTTATTGTCTTCCATTCGTTCACCTGTAAAAATAGATCATCAAGAGGTAGGATCCCGATTATCACATACCTCCCCCGTAGCCGCAAAGGTAGGACACCATGAATCAGCCTGTTTGGATGCAAAAAAATTCTGAAATCATAAACAAAACTCAGATGATGCGCTTTTTGCGCCTGCTCGAAAAAAAATACGCGTGTACGCTGCCAGACTATGCAGCCCTGCATGCCTGGTCTATTCAACATATCGCCCTGTTTTGGGAAGAACTCGCACATTTTTTCAATATAAACTTTGAAACACCTCCCAAGCATATTTTTAAACCAGGCAAGCACATGATGGATGCCACCTGGTTTGAAGGCGCGACTCTAAATATTACCCAACACTTACTAAGACTTAATAATAACCACACGGCTTTAATTTGCATCAACGAACAAGGTCAACGTGAAGCTTTCAGCTATCATGCATTAAAAGAACAGGTTGCAGCCTGCGCCGCAGGGCTAAAAAAAGAAGGCATCCAAGCGGGCGATCGCGTGGCGGCCATGCTCCCGAACAGTCAATTTGCGGTCATCGCGATGCTTGCAACCGCCTCATTAGGCGGCATTTGGTCATCGTGCTCACCTGATTTTGGGGTGGCAGCCGCCGTTGATCGCCTAAGCCAAATTACGCCTAAATTATTTTTTATCGCCGACGGCTATCAATACCATGGCAAAACGTATGATTTACAAAACAAAGCTGAAGCAATTTGTACGGCCGTTTCATCCATCCAACAGCTTGTTGTTTGCCCAGTAAGCCCAACACACACACGCATCACCTGGCCCAACAGCTTAAGCTGGGATACTCTGCTTTGCCCGGGCACCCCCCTGCCCAACCAAGCCTTTGCATTCAATCATCCATGGATGATTTTATTTTCATCAGGCACCACCGGAAAACCCAAATGCATCACCCATAGTACCGGTGGTACGCTGCTTCAACACGTCAAAGAGCTAGGCTTACACACAGATTTAGATGCCGATGATACGTTATTTTTTCATACCACCTGCGGATGGATGATGTGGAACTGGATGGTTTCGGGGCTTGCCTTAGGATGCACCTTGGTGCTCTACGACGGCTCGCCTACCTACCCAACACCTGAACGCATGTTTGACATCATCGACAACGAAAGTGTCACCGTGTTTGGTACCGGAGCACGCTTTTTAGCGGCCATAGAAAAAAACGGCACGTATCCCAACACAACCCATAACGCTACAAAGCTTCGCACGATATTATCCACCGGATCGCCGTTGCTGCCACAGCAATATGATTTTGTTCGTGAGCACATCAAACACGATGTACAACTGAGCTCGATTTCAGGCGGTACCGATATCGTATCGTGCTTTGCCCTGGGTAATCCTATCAGCCCGGTTTATCAGGGCGAAATTCAGTGCCTCGGCCTCGGCATGGATGTTCAAATTTTTAACCAAGAAGGCGACGCCGTTGATAACACGCCTGGTGAACTGGTGTGCACGCAAGCGTTTCCATCGATGCCGCTTGGTTTTTGGAACGATCTCGACCGTATCAACTACAAACACGCTTACTTTGAACAATTTCCTGGTGTTTGGGCGCACGGCGACATGGCAAAAATTACGCCACATGACGGGCTTGTGATTTATGGTCGTTCAGATGCCGTACTCAATCCAGGTGGGGTTCGCATTGGCACCGCTGAAATTTACAGGCCGCTCGACAAAATCCCAGAAATTCTTGAAAGCGTTGTCATCGGACAAACATGGCAGGATGACGTTCGTATTATATTATTCGTAAAACTTCGAGAGCATAGCCTATTAGATGAAGCGCTTACGCTTAAAATTAAGCAAACCATTCGAAACGAAGCTTCACCACGCCATGTGCCTGAAAAAATTTTGACGGTACCTGATATTCCGCGCACCATCAGCGGAAAAATTGTTGAGATTGCCGTACGACAATGTGTGAACGGTGAAGCTGTCGAAAATACAGGATCACTTGCCAACCCTGAAGCGCTTGAATATTTTAAACATCGCCCGGAGCTGATGTGCGGTTAATCACAGAAGCTACCACAAGCACGTGAATTTCGTTATACTCGATGAGCACTTTTTAGGTGGTAAGTTATCTACATGACAACACACATGATTACACTCACAGATCTCAATAAACACTATGGATCGCATCACGTCTTAAACAAAATTAATTTAAGCATTCAAGAAGGCGAGATTTTTGGCATCATCGGCAAAAGTGGTGCAGGGAAATCCACCCTGCTGCGTTGCCTTAATTTACTTGAGCGCCCCGACAGCGGCACGGTTTTAATTAACCATCAATCACTGACAGATTTAAATCCTGAAGCGTTGCGTCATGCACGTCATCAGATTGGCATGATTTTTCAGCATTTTAATTTGCTGCATGCAAAATCGGTCTATGACAACATTGCTTTACCGCTGCGCATTCAAAACGTACCTGAAGCTGAGATTAAACCACGTGTTTTAGAACTGCTCGATCTTGTTGAACTCAGCGATAAAATGCACGTAAAACCCAACGATTTAAGTGGTGGTCAAAAACAACGGGTTGCCATTGCTCGCGCGCTTAGCAGCTCACCCAAGGTGTTATTATGCGACGAAGCAACGTCGGCACTCGATCCAGAAACCACCACATCGATTTTAAATTTACTCAAAAAAATCAACGTGCTATACAACATTACGATTGTACTCATTACCCACGAAATGGATGTAATTAAACAACTCGCACATCGTGTGGCCTTAATGGAGCATGGTCAACTGGTTGATGTCATTGCCCTCGACGATTTATTTGCAGAACCTACAAGCCCCGCAAAACAATTATTATGCGCGCACTTAAGCCCCGAGTTACCCGCTTGCATGTTAGAAAACATCACGCAAGAAATCAATCATCGGCCTTTACTGCGTCTATTTTTTAAAGGCGACGCCGTCTCGGGGCCTTTAATTAGCAAAATCAGCCGTGAACTTCATCTGGATATTAATATTTTACTGGCCAACGTTGAACGCTTAAATCACATCACCTGCGGTGTCTTAATCGTCGAAGTTCATGCACACAAAAATAATTTAGATGCCTTTTTTAAACGCTGCGACGCGTTCAATATTACTGCGGAGATTCTCGGATATGTCACCGACCATGCTTTATGACATCCTACTCGCTACGGGTGAGACTTTGTATATGGTACTCATCAGCACCTGCTGTGCAGCGCTGCTCGGTTTACCCTTAGGTACTCTACTGTTTGTAAGCCGTGATATCCGACCGCACCGCCTCATGCATCGTGCAATAAGTGGGCTCATTAACTTCAGCCGCTCAATTCCGTTTATTATCCTTCTGGTCGCCCTCATACCGTTGACACGCTTATTAATCGGCACATCGATTGGTTTGCATGCCGCCATGGTGCCACTCACATTAGGTGCTGCACCTTTTTTTGCGCGCCTGGTCGACAATGCCTATCAAACCCTGCCCCGTGGACTGTTTGATGCCGCGGACGCCATGGGAGCCACCACGGGGCAAATTATTCGGCATATTTTATTACCCGAAGCACGTCCGGCGCTCATTCAAGCGCTCACCGTGACCGCCACAACCCTCGTTAATTACTCAGCAATGGCAGGCACCGTGGGCGGCGGTGGCTTAGGTGATTTAGCCATTCGTTATGGCTACCAGCGTTTTGATTTAACCGTTATGCTATCCACCGTTTTCATCTTAGTTATCATTGTTCAATTAATTCAGATGCTCGGCGACAAATTATCACAAGGAGATATTTAACATGCGCGCGCTACGATTATTGCTCTTACCCCTGGTTGCATCATGCTTTTTGAACGCGTGCCAACAGCCATCTTCACCCAAGACTTTAACCATTGGCACCATTGCAGGTCCTGAGAGTGATTTGGTTCGAACAGCCAAAACCGTGGCGCACGATCAGTATGATTTAGATATCCGTGTGGTTGAATTCAGTGACTATAATCTACCCAATGCAGCACTTGAAGACGGCAGCCTCGATGCCAACGTCTACCAACACCTGCCCTACCTTGAAGCATCCGTCAAAGCGAATCATTATTTGATTGAACCCATAGGGCGTACTTTTTTATTTCCAGCCGGATTATATTCAAAAAAAATTAAATCACTCGAAGCCCTACCCAACAAAGCACGCATTGCCATTCCCAACGATCCCAGTAACGAAGCACGTGCATTACGCCTGTTAGCTGCCGCTAAACTTATCACATTAAACGAAAACCCAACGCCAAGCGTTCAAGATATCATTGCCAATCCTAAAAACATACATATTAAAACGTTGGATGCAGCTCAACTCACGCGTATTTTGCCTGACGTGGACGCCGCTGTTATCAATACGACGTTCGCTATTCCGGCAGGACTCAACCCCTCACGCGATGCGCTCATCCGTGAATCCAAAGACTCACCGTATGCGAACCTTGTGGTGATCCATACCCATACCAAAAAACGTGAACAACTCGAACAGTTTGTGGAAGCACTGCATTCTGATGCCGTCAAAGCGAAAGCCCAGCAACTTTTTGGTGATGCCGCCATCCAAGCTTGGTAATTATATGCTATAATGAATAACAGTTATCCATGGGAGTTGATTTATGGCCTGGTTTGAAAAAGAACAACGTCTTAAAAATTTATCACCTCAGCATAAAGAGGTATGGATAAACTCTTATGGTGGTAAGCTAGGTATAGAGTCTGGCGCTTTTGAAAAACTGGTGACTGATTATCTCGATAAGCAAGAAAAAATCGATCTCGATCTTAATGAACTTTCAACCGAGCAAAAAGCAGTCTATGACGAATTAGAAAATTTAAAAACAGCCCTCAAAGCAGAACTCAAGACATTTACTGCTGAAATAAAAAACCTCCCTTCGAATACGCTTGCTGAGGCGCTAGCCAATGAAGCGACCGAAGAAAAAAAGCTTATTATTGAAAAACTTAAGCTTTTAAACCAACAAACACGTGAATTTACCAAAAGTCTTCCAGACACTAAACAAGCAGGCGCTGAAGATACATCTCATCAAGCAGCATCAACACCCGGTGCTAAAACCGATAGGAATACACGTGCTGGTACAGGTACTGGCACAGGCTCCGATGACGTAACAATCGATAAAGATGCCACATCAAAAACAACTGATTTTAAACCAATGACCCATGCTGAAGCAGCGGCTCTGGGTGATATGCTGGACGCAACAAAAAAAAGTCTCGAGGATAATAGCACACCAGAACTTGATGAACTCGAGAAACAACTCACCGGGGCCATCACCGACATGCATCGTTCCGCACAAATCGAACGTGACCGTATTCCTTTATTAGCCGTACTTACCGCCAATAAACGTAAGCTCAGCCTCTTTACCAGTACAGTTGAGAACTTAAGTGAACATGGTATCAGCGCCCTATGGTCTAAACAAAAAGCCTCGCCTCCGAGCGTACTGGTTACCGGGGATGATCAAGTAGGTGTTGATAAATTACGTGCGGCTATGCGCAAGCTTGATTTAAGCGGTCAAGATAAAGAAGCACTTGATGAGGCAAACATAAATCTCAAACAGGCTGAAACACGCTTAAAAAAAGCAGAAGAAGATAATAATCAAGACAACATCGACAAATATAAAGAAGAAATCAAACAATATAACAAAAAAATCAGCGAACTAAATCAAAAAACCACCCTTAAGACACAAGAAGTTGCTGCTGAGCTGCAGGTTAACGCTGGATTTTTAGGTCTTGTGGGTTACAAACCTGGACTTACCTCTCTTTCAGGAAGACATATTACAGTAGGCGCGGCCGACCAAGGCCTAACCTTTCAAATGAACTTTCCTACGCCTCTTTTTTCTCCAGGATATTACTTAAGTCGCGAGCATAATACCAAAGCTGATTTGGTGAGTATGGCGGAGCTTATTAAAGCGACCGGTGCACAAAACATTTATTTTAACATTGAATGTCGAAACCCTAAAATGAAACAACGACTCATGCAAGAAGCGTATGAAGCAGCCCTTGAAGTGGGTGGGTTTAAAAGCATCACGATTAATGGCCAAGAAATCACAAAAGAGAACATGCACGAGAAGTTATACAAACACACGGATCCTAATACACGAGAGGAAACCAATAAGCATCAAAGAAAAGAGCAACGCGCCCAAGAACTTCAAGGGATCGCAGAAAAAAGGCGTTCTGAAGTCAAACAAGCCCAAGCGCCAGAAATAGAAAACCAACAAAACGTGTTTAAACATGCTATGCATGCGGAACGAACAGCTTTAGAAAAAGCCGCTGAAAAAGTTGCAAGCAACGCGCCGGCTAACCCTTCGTCAGGCCTCGCCCTTTAGAGCAATAGTTATAAGCAGGATTACAACCCCAAGAAAATACAGAGTATCCGTTGCTTTCCATAAAAAATATCGCCCGTTAGGGGTCGAGCATATAATTTTTGTTTATTTTTACTCCTAAAAATCTCATTTTCAAACAAAGAAGACCCGCCTTCCTAAAAAATAGCCCTGTTTTTTAAACCCTTTAGCAAATCGATGTAACAAAGCGCATCAGTTGGTCTACTGTTAACGCTAAGATGCCAAACATTAGGTGCGCCATGATTTACTATGTCCCCGCACCCGAATACATATAGCGGGCGAAAAATCTTAACCAAGGTTTTTTAGAAAGTACTGAATCCTTGACTCTCAGCAGGATCCTTGCAAGACGTGCGATAAGCATTCATTGCAAAGCTTGTCGCGCCCAATAAAGCTAACCCAGCACCAAGCCCCATGATAGCAACATTACTGGATGCAAAAAAAATGATGCAACCTAATATTATCGTCGCGAGCTGAACCTCTTGCATGGAAAGTATTTTAAAAAAATACGCATCCCCTTGACTAGCCCCCACAAGCCCTGAAGGCTCTTCCGAAGACGACATACCACTCGCCTGACTAACTCCAGGTCCTGAAAACTGCTCTGCCGAAGTCAATAAAAGCTTATTTTTATCCTCGAAAAGCTCTTTTTTATCCTTGCGTTTCCCTTCAGAATACAGAGTATTGGTTGCTTCCCATAAAGAATATAGCCTATTAGGGAACAGAGACCCACCTGATAAAAAAGATAAAATAAGAGGGAATAAATCATCCGGGATTTGCCTTGCGTTGAACAACGTAAACAGGGGTAACAACCCACGCCCGATATCAGTATCTCCATTACCCCGGATATTTAAACGCAGGCTAGCTTGAGGAATGGGCGAAATGGCGCACTCAGTCAATGTACTAGGCACACCTTCGCGTAATGCCGTGAGCAACGCATCTCGATCATTAGTTGAATGTAAAAAAAATAACTTATTACGATTCAAGTTAATTTCACGAACAGTCTTAGGGATACCGTTAAGTGCGATGAGTAAATCACGTGTACTAAGGCAATCAAGGCTGTTAGCACTCAAATTAAGCGAGGTCACGTTCACGGGTATCCCTGCAAAAGCCTGAGCTAATTCAGCGCCGGTTTTTTGGCCTAACCCGTTATTACTCAACTCAAGCGAGGTCACGCCTGCGGGTATCGCTGCAAAAGCCTGAGCTAATTCAGCGCCGGTTTTTTGGCCTAACCCGTTACCACTCAAATTAAGCGAGGTCACGTTCACGGGTATCCCTGCAAAAGCCAGAGCTAATTCAGCGCCGGTTTTTTGGCATAACTCGTAACTCAAATTAAGCGAGGCCACGCCTGCGGGTATCCCTGCAAAAGCCAGAGCTAATTCAGCGCCGGTTTTTCGGTATAACTTGTTATCACTCAACTCAAGCGAGGTCACGTTCACGGGTATCCCTGCAAAAGCCAGAGCTAATTCAGCGCCGGTTTTTTGGCATAACTCGTTACGTCTTAAATCAAGCGAGGTCACGCCTGCGGGTATCGCTGCAAAAGCCTGAGCTAATTCAGCGCCGGTTTTTTGGCCTAACTCGTTCTCACTCAACTCAAGCGAGGTCACGTTCACGGGTATCCCTGCAAAAGCCTGAGCTAATTCAGCGCCGGTTTTTTCGTTTAACCTGTTAAAAGCCAAACCAAGCCTGGTCACGTTCACGGGTATCTCTGCAAAAGCCTGAGCTAATTCAGCGCCGGTTTTTTGGCCTAACCTGTTATTACCCAACTCAAGCGAGGCCACGCCTGCGGGTATCCCTGCAAAAGCCCGAGCTAATTCAGCGCCGGTTTTTTGGCCTAACCTGTTATTACTCAACTCAAGCGAGGTCACGTTCACGGGTATCCCTGCAAAAGCCTGAGCTAATTCAGCGCCGGTTTTTTGGCCTAACTCGTTCTCACCCAAAGCAAGCGAGGTCACGCTTGCGGGTATCGCTGCAAAAGCCTGAGCTAATTCAGCGCCGGTTTTTTGGCCTAACCCGTTACCACTCAAATAAAGCGAGGTCACGCCCGCGAGAATACTTTCAACCTCGCTTGACATCGTTGAAACATTCTTGAATTGTAAGTGCATTGCTGAACCTTGATAGTAAAAGTATTATTTTAACAAAACCAAGGGGTGGTGTCAAAAAAATAGGCAACTGGGTCAGTTTGGCTGCTTAGTTAATGGTGTATTAATATGTGTATGTCCTGAGCTATAAAACAACGCCATCCGCCGGTTTTACATTTCACGTTTTTCTAGATGCTTGCTATCTGGATTACGTGAGTGTGTCCATAAAATATCGTCGATAAGCCCATCCATCACGCTGATTTTATTTTCCTCTTCAATAAACCCTAAGTCTTCTTTAAGCTTATTGAGACGCTCGCTCAGCTCTTTTGTGATTGAACCGTTAGGAAATAACAAGGCTAAAAAGCGGCGTGCTTTAGCTGGCCCTAAATGCTTATATAGGCGATTTCGTAGAATGGCGTCTTCAGCGGTTGTGCTGAACGCCCAAAGCTCAATAGGCCCCAAGGTTAAGGTGAGCAATTGGACCATAATACCCTGCTTTGTCGCAAATTGGGCAAGAAACGTTGCACCACCTTGGCGCGGCCCATGCACACGCGTGCGTAAAGCAATTTTAGCCGTTTCGGATAAACCAAAAATCTTCGCGGTTTTTGCGATGGTTTGAGCAGGCCCTGCATCCATGATAAAAACTGCCGTCGCAAATTCAATCATCACCGGATCGAAGTCATCAAGCGACTGCGATAATAATGAAATTTGGACATTCCATTTTCGCCCTTCTCGCATGTCGATGATCACTTGATCACGTACCGCAGCCGAACGCGAGGTCCGGTGAAATTCATCATAAACAATACGCTTAGGATCTTCGCGAATTTCACGAATGCGTTCCATGTGATACGGATGATATTGCGGAAGCACATGGGCCACACTTTCTTCGGTTAAATAATAATGTCGCGCGAGCACATAACGTGCCAACATATACATCACCGATGTTCTGCGATCGGCGGCTTCCCCACCGCTTTTTGCCACTTCATCTAAATCAAGTGACACAACACGTGCATCACCAATATCAAACGCGGTGACACGCGATAGAATCGGGTATTCACGTACAGCACTCGACACCATACGAGAAAAAGCAGCGATCAACGACTCGCCGGTAGGTGCCTTAATTTTTTCATATAAATCTTCAATGGCGGGCGTACGACAAATCGAGGCGGCATCAGCCAATAACGGCATGGCATAACGTTGGGCGAGCATGGCTTCATGAATAAAGCCTGCAGAAAATAAGGCGTCGGTCACTTCCCACCACGTCGATTTTGAATCACGAACAAAACCGATTTCTTCCAAAAGCGCATCGACAAGATCTTCTAGGCCGGGTGAATATGGCGTTGGATTATATTCATCGGCTAAGCCTTTATATAACTCATCGATCACCATGCCGGCTAAGTCAGGCATACCGTCATAGGGCCTATCTAAACCCAAAGGTGTGGTTAAAAGCGTTAAAAAATTGACCATAAACGAGCGCTCTGATGGCGTTAAATAACGCGATCCTAATTGTGTATCAAACGGATTAATCGAATATTCGGGCAGCATGCGCAAGCGATGATATGCCACCAGATGGCGCTGTTTTTCAGGCAGTGCTTCGCGCAACAACGAAATAAGCCCACTGCTGGATGGCCCAATATCGATGATCGCAATGCGAGGAAGCCGGGCAATACCGCCCGACATACACAACGCTAAGTTAAGCGCATTCGACAACACCGATTTACCCGAGCCTGGTCGTGCATAAACCAAATCAATCCATGTGGTTTGCTGGTTGGAACCCGGTTGATATGGCCACGGCTTACCATCCGGCGAACGAAAGAGTAATGCACCGGTTTCCCAAGGGGAAGCTGGGCGCGTAATCGGCAGCATGGTCACCACATCCGACAACGGCGCAATCGAAGCCACAGCCGGACTTGTCGTCGTCATGGCAAGCATGCTCGCAGCAAAACCCGCAAAAGGATCGCCACAGATCTCGGATGTATCGGTTGATCCCCAACCTTGGATCGCTTTAGCCAACTCTGAGCCGCGACGCCGTAACAACGACAATTGGCCCTCGGGCGCCCAGGTGGTTGCAACCACACGTAAACGTACAATGGCTTCGTCTGTATTCAAGTGCAAGTACTTCAGTAAATTCACCGAATCACTGATCAGGCGATTTTCACTCGACGAGAATGTTAAAATAGACGCCAATAAACCTTTGAGCTTAATGCTGCTTAACCCTTCGCTCTCGACTAAAAAAGAAATTCGCCAGGGAACATGCGTGGGCAGGATGCGCGCAAACAAGGTCACAAACGCACGTACATCTTTAGGAAATAAATCAATATACGAACTGGTATATAAGCGATTACCAACAAGAACCGTACGCCTATCAATGATTTCGGCATCGCGTGGAATCACCTGCTTCGCAAGGGAGGGCCACAGCAAATCAGAGGGATCGCCTTCAAAGTCATTAACCTCTTGAATCGGGAGATTATCGCCCGGCAAACTGGGGCGCCAGTCTTCCGCGGTATAATCAGGATCGGCCGTCATACGAACCGCATACAACGCTTCATGGACTTCTAATAAACGCGCAACGATATTCAACGTACCAAAATCATTCAAAACTGAACGCACAAACGCATCGTGTGTATCACGTAATTCGGGAATGGCAGCATACACGGTTTGGGCTGTTTTAAACGGTGGTGCTTTCTTGTCTTTGAGCATCTTCATTTTTGCAGCATTGGCAAGCTTTAACTGCTCTGTAGATAAATTAAATGGACGCGTGAATAGCACAAAGTAAACGTTTTCTGCTGCGCAATAGTCACTTAAAAAGTTTTCGCGCTCTTGAAATAAATCATCTAAATTTAACCCCACCCGCTTGCTTGTTGCGAGCGCAGGCGTATAAATATCATGAATGAGTTGTTTAACTTTTTGTTTATCTTGCTCAAAAAAAACTTGTATGGCATGCCCAGGACGCCCCATGGGCGCCCGAAACGCATTCGTCACACCTTCGACCAAACGCTCAAATTCATCGTTTCCTAAGAGTTCAGTCACGCCGTCAATGCGTATGACTGACACCAAAGACCCATCATGGTTCACCAACACCGTGGGGGCATCAGCCGTTTCTAACTCACAATAAGATTCTGTGGTTTGTTTTAACGACGCACTTAACCAAGCAAAAAACGTATCAACCCCTTCAAAAAACGATTCTGCCCAGTTTGCCATTCGTTATCTCCACATTCGCATGTTTACACATCATTTTTTTTCGTCAGATGATTTCCCTGACATTTCTTCGAGCGCACCTGCTGCCCAACGCTCAATTTGTCGACGGAATTTTGCACGTGATGGCAAAAGTCGAATATCTTGAAATAATTTATCACGTGTCGCCGAATCTGTATTTGAATCAATCAACAGCCTTCCTAATATGGCTGGATCACTGGTACCTTCCCCCAACTTTTCTTCAACGGGCTGCGATCTAAATTTAAAGCTTCGATAAATACCCTGTGCGGTACTTTTATACCCTGTATCGTTGGTAATCGCACAAAATAGAACATGACATAGACTATTGAGCTCGACTTGTGATAACTCCGGTAAATATATAAGCGTTCCACCGCCATAACCACCCACACCGACCGATTCAATAAAAAAACATTGAGCACAAAAACAACATGCAGTCACTAAATTTGCAAGCTTATTATGGGTGTAATTACCATCTAGATTGATAACCTCTTGAAAACTTTGCGCCTGAAAACCACAAAACTGACACGTGTGGTTATCACGCTGAAAAACTTTTTTTTCAAACGCTTTAAAACGAGGATCTGCTTGCCTGGCGGAATACAACCGCCAAGCCCCTGCAGATGCCGTCAAACGTATAGAGGGCGATTTTGATGAAAGCTGCATCGCTCATCACCCTCTTATAAGTCTTTTATCGACCATAAAGCGTACCACCAGCGCCCGCAACAGATTGCTCACCACCAAACATGGTTGAACCGGTCATATCCAAGATGGATGGCAGGAATAACAACGCCGCAGCAATAAACACAAGCGCAATCGGTGTACCGACGGTGATTTGGGTTGGGTTATCTTTATGAGCTTTAAACTTCATAATAGCTCCAATCGCAAAACCTAAGCCAGCTAAATACGATGCGGCGGTAATTAATTTTGCAAGATTCTCAAATGAACTGGTTACTTGGGCTGCCATATCACCTAACGTCATAGAAGTGGCCATGGCACCCGTTGAAAACATCAACAACCCCAAAGCCGCAAACGTAATGACGCCTTGCGTTCGAGCTAATTTTTTATTTTTATTTTTCATTATTTATCCCCTAAGTTACATTTTTTGATAATTTTTAATGACTAAGACTAACCAAACAGCGTATTTTTAATAACCTCCACCGTTCCAACAATGTTTACAGCCAAAATGCCTCCCACAATATGCATCAAGCCTTTACCTGTTCCTCCCGGTTGCTGCCCTTGTCCCGCGGCTCGAGAAATTAAAACCCATCCTCGCGTAAAGGCATACAACCCTATCGTTTGAAAGATAATCACCACCGCATGACCTAATTGGCTATTCCCTCCAAAAAACGATTGAGTCAAACTACTATCACTATACGCCAGGACGTTAGAATAACCAAACGTCGTATTCATCATAAGCTCAAAACCCGTCGGAAAAAAGATCAAAAACCCTGCGATCATCATATTAAATAAAGGTTCTTTGATACTCGTACTCGAAGACTGCATCGTCTTCGCTTCTCCATATATTTTAAGGCTATATAACGCTTTTAGCGCAAAAGCAATACCCACCACATACGCAGCCCCCGTAATCAACTGCTGAACGGGAAGCAGTGACTTAGCAATGTTGATTAAGACACTGGTTTGACTTGCGTCAATCATAATTTTCTCAACTATCCGCTTGACTAAACTGAATCACTCGGCCAGAGCTCGTAAAAATACGCCCAAGCTTTGGATTAATTAAACGAACATCACCATACCCTGGAACTTCGGAGCCTCGACTCACCGTAAGCGTTGCACCTTGGGTTGACATAAGCCATGCACGACCAGGAATAATGGCCTGAATGAAATATTGTGTCGATTCAACTTTTGGCCTTATTTTTTTTACGCTGGGCGTTGAAGCACGGCGCTCTGCACGTTTAATCGATTGTAAACGTACCATCTGTTGTGATTGCTGCTCCATCTTATCGTTCATTTGCTCCATGCTTTGCTTGATTGCATCCAAGCTTGTCGTCATGTTACTCACGGTTTGCGTGACGTCTCTCATTTGCTGTTGCATGGCAAATAAATCGGTTTTCAAACGACCCCGTTCCTCTTCAAGCGCTTTTACCTTTTTTTCGGTTTGATTCAACGCATCATTTGATGCTGCTGATACTTGTACTGGTAGAGGCGTTGCAACTTTGGGTTGCTCAGGTTGAACAGGTACAACTTTTTGTGCAACCACGGATTGTTGTTGATTGACAGCTTTAGGTGACGAATCCCAAAACGAGAGAATAAGTTTGTACGTCAGCACAAATAAAATTAAGCCACCGACCACCAGAACACCTTTTTTCATGATTTTCATCATAGCCGGGTCAAGTCGTCCCCGCCCTGGAGGTGAGGACACACCTTCTTCGGCCCCTTCAAATTCAGCTTCATCCGCTTCCAAAGCAGCGTCAAGCGACTCCGTGCCTAACCCATCGAGATCAGCAAATTGATATTCATCGTTGTCACCAATATCTTCAACTTGCGTGTCTTTATCAGCCATGATTCACCTACTCACCTAAATTTTATGCCAGTTGAACATCTTGCGTAAACAAGATCCCCATCCCTGTGCCCGAGTACAACTCGACCGTGGTGGGTCGATTCATCAATTGTTGAGCAGTTTGAGCCCATGCTCTACCGACCTCACCTAAACCAATCAAAGCATTTTCGAGTAACGATCGATCGATTCCGTTTTGAACGGTTGTATCTGTCGTGCCACCTGTTCCACCGATCGTTATCGTCGTATCCGCCGATTGAATCGCACTACTAAAACCCGCTAAAAACGTTGAGGCAAACAGCGAGCCATAACGCATCAGATAATGATGATTCACACGACCTGCGAGCGCCGTGCGAGCCGTGCTCGGATCAATCGCATACGAGCTAATCGAAATCGTCTTATCTGATCCCAACATCGATAAAGTATTAAACGTGAGCACCATTTTATTTGCATTGCCCGGAAGTGTAAAACTTCCGATGAGTTTGGAGCCTTTTAACTTTCCTGACACAATGGTTGCAAGAATAGGACCTGGCTCATCGGTATTCACCGAAGTATCTAACACAGCAAATAAAATATCCCCAGTTTTAATAAAAATACTGTTTGAAGATGATGGATTACTACCAGGGCCATTAAACGGTTGATTGGAACGGTCGTTATTTGGCTGGGCTAAATCGCCCTGCAACAGCGCTGTTTGTGCTGTTGCTTCATCGTCTTTGACACTGCCTTCAATAAAGACTTGTGTCGCAACTTTGGTCCAATCTCGCATGGCATTTTCAGCTGCAGAAAGCATACGGTCGGTCGAGCGCTTCATTTTTTCTTTGTTACGTTGATCCGACATATTGACTTGTTGACGTGCCATAAGTGCTTGCAGTTCTTTAGCATCGGATTGCGCTCCTTTTTGCTGACGCGACGAAGCACGGCCAATATCATCCAACGTTAAGGCTTTAGACTCTGAAGCAGACGCCGTATCGCCTAAATCATTGGCACTAAACCCGGCATCTTCCAATTGGTCCATCGTATAACCTACCGCTTTTAACTGCTCGGCAGTTGCACCTAATGCTTTTAATTGCTTTGCAGTAAATCCTGCCTCTTTGAGTTGTGGACCGGTATAGCCCACATTGTTCAGCTGTTCAGCGGTATACCCACCCGCACTCAACTGTTGTGCTGTATATCCTGCATTTTTGAGTTGCTCAGCTGTAAATCCTGCGGCTCTTAACTGCTCGGCTGTATACCCTGCAGCTTTCAATTGCTGTGCTGTATACCCTGCGGCTTTCAATTGCTGCGCCGTGTAACCCGCGTCTTTTAATTGCTGCGCCGTGTAACCCGCGTCTTTTAATTGCTCCGCTGTAAAACCCATGGCTTTTAATTGATCCGCCGTATAACGCGCGGCTTTGAGCTCTGTTGCTGTATAACCCGCAGCTTTTAACTGCTCTGGGGTAAAGCCTGCAGCTTTGAGCTGCTCAACAGAATAACCTGCGTCGTTTAATTGCGCAGCTGTATATCCTAAGGCTTTCAAATCATCGGCTTGGTAACCTGCTGTTTGCAGTTGTTTGACCGTGTAACCTGCAGACTCGAGCTGCTTCTGGTTAAATCCTGCGTCTTTGAGTTGTTCGGCTGTGTAGCCAACCGATTTTAACTGCTCCGCTGTATAGCCTACATCTTTTAAATCTTCAGCCGAATAACCTGCCTCTTTAAGTTGCTCCGCGGTATAATTTAATTCTTTTAAGTCTTGCGCGGTATAACCACCGGCTTGAAGTTGTTGGGGTGTATAGCCAGCCACTTCAAGTTGTTGCGCACGAAAGCCTGCCTCTTTGAGCTGCTCCGCTGTATAACCTAAAGATTTCAATTGAGCAGCTGTATAACCTAACGCTTTTAATTCTTCAGCAGTGTAACCAGCCGTTTTTAATTCTTCCAACGTAAAACCTGCTGCTTTCATCGCTTCAGCCGAAGAGCCTAAAGCGTCTCGAATAACACCTGCAGAAACACCGGCCGCACGTGCTGAACGCAACTTATTGACGTTATTAATATCTTTTTCCATACCACGCAGACTATCCGGAATGGGTGTGTTTTTTTTGACACCAGCGGCTGTTGCAGCCATCATCTCTGCTGAAGAAAATCCAGCAGTTAGCAGATCGCCTGAAGAATACCCAGCCTTAGCCAGTGCTAAAGCATCGTAGCCCAGTTTTTTTAAGTCGGAAGCAGAAGCACCTGAATTCTTGAGCGTTTCAGCTGAAATACCTTCACGTTTTAAATCCGCTGCACGAAAACCTGCTGTAACAAGTTCACGAGGAGAAAAGCCCGATTTTATCAGTGCAGCAGCATCATAACCGTTCTTTTTTAAATCAGAAGTAGAAAAGCCGGCTTGTTCCAGATCATCAGGAGAATAACCCGCTTGAATAAGGGCCGCCGCATCATAACCAAACTGTTTTAAATCAGCTGCAGAAAATCCAGCTTTTTTTAACGCATCAACTGACAATCCTGCTGCTTTAAAATCTGCAGCAGCATAACCCGCTTGCTTGAGATCATCAGCAGCATAGCCTGCCTTAATAAGCGTCGCTGCATCATAGCCAAGGTTTTTTAAATCCGATGCAGTAAAATTATATTTTTTAAGACCTTCAGCAGAAAAACCAGCACTCATCAGATCGGATGCTCGAAAACCGGCCGCTTTAAGCTCTTTTGGACTGTAACCCGTCGCACGAAGGTCTGAAACTGAATAGCCCGCATCTTTTAAATCTTTTAAAGAATAACCCGCTTTATCAAGCTCGGCAGCATTGTACCCAGCATCTTTAAGTTCTTGAGCCGTATAACCCGCAGCTTTCATAGCCTCAGCTGAAGAGCCTAAAGCATCTCGAATCACACGTGCCGAAACACCCGCTGCTCGTGCAGCGTTTAAACCACCTACATTATTTCGATCACCCTTTTTACCTAATGCAATTACACTTGCAGGCAGCGGTGGCAAACCTCGCTGTGCAACGTCAATATCTTCGGGTGTAAAGCCTACTCCAGCCAGGTCTTTCGCCGTCAGACCTGCTTTTAATAGATCCCGCGCATCATAGCCGCCTTGTTTTAATTCTGCGGCGCTGAATCCATTCGCAAGAAGTGCTGCAGCACTGATGCCCGCCCGCTTGAGATCGGCGACACTAAAACCTGCGGCTTTAAAATTAGCAGGTGGACATGCAAGACCCCGTTGAATCACGGCGGCCGTTACACCCTTCGCTCGCATGGCTTTGAGTGTGTCAACATCACAATCAGCATTGGCAATGTCTTCCACGATCATACCTTCTGGCAATCCGCTGGCCTGCGCGACCTCAAGTGCGGAAAAACCAGCGCCGCGTAGCTCGCCATCTGAAAATCCACCCTCTCGCATGGCTTGTGCACTAAATTCAGCTCCACGTGTTTCACAGGCAGAAAAACCGCAGCGCTTCAGTTTCTCTGCCGTATAACCCACGGCTTTTAATTCACTCGCTGTAAATGCAATGGCTTTTAATTCGGGACAAGAACAGGCCGTGACCAAATCAGGCAGTGTGTAGCCATAATCCCTGAGAATTGCACACGAACATACGCGATGTAAATCAATAATCGAACCACCCTGCTCAACAACTTTTTTAATGACGTTACGACTGCAGTTATCATTTTTTAGTGTTTGAATCCATAAATCTTTTTGTGCACCGTTAAGATTTGCTGTCGACAATGCGGTAAAACCGAGGCCACCCTCACCCGGCTCTTCGCCGATAAGATCAATACCATCACCAAATTGTTGAGTTTTAATCAAGGTCGGGATTGCACTGCCGCCTTTTTTTGCCGCCGTTTCAGCTTGATTTATATTTTGTAGCTCCTGCAAACCCGCGTATTGGGCTGTTGGATCTAAAGCTCCAGGAATCGAGCGAATATTAGGAGAAATTCGTTTCAAATTTGTACCAGCAGAACGTGTTGGCTCGATGGCGCCACTCAATTTTAAAAAGCCAATCGTCACCGTGACACCTAGCAAAATAACGGTGAATAAAATAATCACTCGTGTTCGCGTGTTTGAAAAAAGTGCTTTTATATTTTCTTTTTTTCCGGCCATGGTTTTATAACCCTTCCACCTTAAGCTGCATCACTTTTCCATGCCATGAAACCAGCAGCACGGGCGATTTATGCATTTCATAGGCATGTGTGCCATCTGCACTGGTCATGCTTCCAAGCCATCCTGGAGACAAGATGGTTAAACTCGTTCGAACAAACATCTTACCGTTTAATAACCACGCTTGAGCATCCCCTCCACTGACCGTCAATCGTGAGCTTCCGCTTGGGGGAACACCATCAAGTACATGCAATAATACATCACTCGCCGAAGAAGGAAGGCTGACTCCCATAGGTGCTTGCTTTGCGTTAGGACCATTACCCTGTACTCGCAAATCAACACGATAATCCACGGCTTTTTGTCCTGGAATAAGTGTTAACATCACCGGGGTATTTAAACCACGAAGTCGAACGGCTAAGTTACCATAATTATACAACTTACTCGCTTGGATCATAAGCGTGTTACTGACTCTATCCCATTGAATATTAAACGCACTGGGATCACCTAAGTCATAGGCAGAAATCGGCCAAGGCGCTCCTGTTGAATCTAAAAAAACCAACGACGACACAAAGCCTTGCGATAAACGAATCACCGGCGGTGTTGAGCCAGGTGACAAATCGACCATTTGCGACGTTGCCGTGGGTTTAGGAGGCGTGCTGGCTGAAGATGCTTTCGCATATTCATCGCTTTCATACCATTTTTTTACCTCGACCGTTTGCTCAGGTGATAACGGAAACATCTGTTTTCTCACTTCACGAAACGCCATATCATCAATGAGTGCATCGTTCGATGGAGATAGACTTGAGGAAATATTATTTTCGCTGGAAGCTCGGCTTTTCGTAACGCGCGATTGCCTTACGGGAGGTTTTGAAGATGCAGCAGCGGCCTCAGCGGACGCCCCATCTTCTGAAGAAGATGTACCCAGTCGTTTTTGTAATAATCGCAATTGCTGGAGCGCCTGCTCTGCTGAATCTTTTTTTTCAGCAGACCACGTGATATCAGCCAGGCCGAGACAAGCAATCAGCATACCCCAAACAAGCCTGTATTTTATCTTGTTTTTCATCGCACACCTGCTCCAGACGCCTCAGGCCCCACCACAAATTGAGCAATACCAATGCCTCGCGGTGAATTCAAGGTAGATATACGCGAAATCAAAAGGGTAACCACATTTCGCTGTTGTGAAAATTCACTCGCACTCTGATACGTCACCAACATCGGCATTTGCACACGCCAAGAATAACGTCCATTGAGTACACCTTTTTGAAGAATAATCGGTGCACTGGTCGCAACGGCTGAAACAATTAATTTTTTCGCTCGTACCGCATCTAAATTATTCGAGTCTTCTAATGCGGTTAAAAATTGCGTCCAACCTTCTGAGGTAAAAAATCCGGAGGACGCTTGAAGCTCGGTTCTATAATTCACAAAATTATAAGTAAAAGCTGCAACCGCCGCTTGATTAGCCCATTGCAAAACAGCAGAGTCGGACTGATTGGGTTCGTTTAAAGCAAACAACGGCGTAATACGACCATTGATGCTTGTTGCAAAATATTTAGGTGCTGGGGGATGCGTTAATAAATACGCCAACAGCGACGCCATCAGGATGTTTGAAATAAACGATAGCAATAAAATCACCATCATTTTTCGTTGTCCATCACGATAAAAATCGTTTCTTAATGTCACCGCGGTCAAGGCATCGTTTGCCATGGCGTCCTCTCTTAATTATTCAACATTTAATATTTTTTCATCCACAACAGCATCCGGATCATTCCCCAGCAACGGAACAGCACTCATATTACGAGCATCCAACGGAATCACTTCCGTCGGTGGAACCATACCGTTGGTGATATAAAAATGACGTTTTGGCTGATATAAATAAGTGTGCCAAATAACCACGCCTAACACCACATTAATCACTAACGAAAAAACCAGTGCGCTTTGTGAAAAACGAAAAGTTGTCGTATAAAAACGTTTCGTTCGTCTTATGTTACGCCACACCTGTCGCCGCATGCTTACCCCTACAGACTATCCATCAAACAATCGTTCGTCTAAACGTAATCTCTACACGAGCATTGGGTGATTTATCACTCGCACGCGCTGTTGTTACAATAGGTTTATCACTCCCCATCCCTTGTGTAAAGAGCAAGCGCGAATCAACGCCTTGTGACCACAAATAATTTGCAACCGCATGAGCCCTTGCTAACGACAACGCGTGTTCTCGTTTAGGTGAAACATAAGGACTGGTAAATGCTGCGACATTGAGCCCAACCATTCGAAATTGACGTAAATAACACGCGATTTCATTTAATTGCTTATATGATTCTCGTATCAAACGGGGTGATTGGTCTGCAAACAGTGATTTGGCGGGCATGCTTAATAAATAATCTTGCCCAATTGAAATAATTTGCACACCTTGCTGTTCTAAACGTCGCTCCAAAGCGATGATTTCAGCATCCCCTAGAGCCACTTGATTTGGCAATTGAGGTTCATTCTGAATCAAGCTTGGTGGAAGATTGGACTGACATGCAACAAGGCATACTAAAACAGCAACAAGGCTTGCTTTCATAACTGGCATCGCACGCAGATCAGCAAACAATCGACTTAACACGAATTCAAACCCTTACTTATTTTTATATACTTATCATAACAACACAGAACACATCAAGAGACAAGTTCTAAGCTTGATATTTTATTTGCCTTTTGCCCCTGCTTTACGTGACTCATCGATGCGTTTAACTAAAGTTTTCACCGAGTCTGCGAGTAAATTCGGTTCCATGAGGACACGACGTTCAGGTGGGTAAGCTGTCGCCATTTGAAGGTCTTTCACGATTTCGTTGGCAACGGCACCCGCCAACTTATCTTTATCGCCACACAAACGACCAATATTCATTAAATAATCACGCGCTTCTTGAATCGGTAATAATGCTTTTGAAAAAGCTTTAACATCTGCGGCTTTGACAGCAGGACTGCCCTCTGGAGCTTCACGCAGCTCACTGAAGATGGTGATATTCTCTGGAGGCGTTTCATCAAACAAGGCTTCCACTTCTTCGGGTTCATTACGTTTATGAAAGGCTAGCAAAGCAGCAACACCTCGTTCCATGGGATCAGCAGCCTGAGCCTCCCGTAAATAGTGCGCTATATGAGGGACCTCATCATCTTTGATTACTGCACGTATCGTTAAATCATCACGTGCTAAAGCCTCTTGAAAACTCTTCGCTTGCATCATAAGTTTATTCAAATACACATCGGGAGGCGGTTCTACTTTTAAAAATTGATTCACTTTGAGACGAGCCACGGGCTTTGGATTCGCATAAAACATACGTGCTCGAACAATTTTCGATTTAAAAAAGATGTGTGCTTCACCTTCTGTTTGTTCTTTGAGATCTAATAAATCAACACGCGCACGGCGCTCAAAAGAAGAGCTCTTGGTGTCTTTATAAGTATTCGAGATACCACTTTCTTCTGTCTGAAACGCGTCAACTTTGGTTACATAGGCCTCGCCCGCTGTTTTTGTGAAAAAATCCCATGTCTCTGTCGGATCTTCAAGCTTCATACAAATTTTAATATTCGTATTAGCTCCAATCGAGGCCGCTTCTTCTTTGGATGATTTTTGAAATGCCGGTAAATCCTGACCCGCAAAAATGGCCGAAAAACCAAGCGACCGTGCCTGTGCTGGCACCACGGCAAAGCCTTCTACCGCATAATAACCGTACTCATCTAAAATACACATATAAGGCGTAGGCGCATTGGTCGGTTTACGCTCAATTACATCACGATAATCCCCCTCCACATCTTCACCTAAACCTGCCGCCATCATCGCTTTCAACGAGGCCACGATCACTTTACCCAAATTGGCTAACTCATCCGGTGATTTTTCGAGCGCAGGCAAAAGCACGACAAGAACTCGACGATTTAAAATCACATCTTTAAAATCCACTTCGGCTAAATTGGTTCGAATAATATGTCCGTACGTATCCGCCAATGATGAAAAACTTCGAACCAATTGCATCGTAATAAAACCATGTTGCTCGAGTACTTGAGAAACTTGCTTTCCTTTTTTTTCAGGATTATACCCCGGCAGCGTTTTCAAATAGTTACGCAGTGGATCCGTCACAAGCTTTGGAATCGATTCAATATTGACACTCTCTTGATCATCACGAGGAAACACTTTATCAATCACAATCGATTCTAAGCGCTGCAAATCAAAATAATTACGAATACTGTTTGCATCGAGTAAAATCGCCCCTTCATCACGCATGTAGACAAGCAAACGCATGAGCGCTTCAACAAACGCAATGGCTCGCCCTTTCCACATATCACCATCACCCTGACCTGAGCTTCCCATCAAGTTAACCACCAACTGAGTTAACATACTCGATGAACCTTGGCAAAATGGATTCAATGTATTGGACAAGCGTTTTTCTTGTGGACCGATAATATCGCGCGCACCCGTCATAAAATTAATCAGCAACAGATCATCTTCTCGCCCCATGCTACGCACCATCGAAAAGACTTTAGCATAAAGCGAGTTATCACCTTTTCCATCCACATAAATAAAGCCGCTGCCTTGCACCAAGGCATTGTAAGCAATCGAAACCAGCGCTTCTGTTTTACCACTCCCGGTCGAACCAAAAATCAAAGCATGGGTTCGCATATCATCATTAGCAAACCATAATTCTTCACTTGTTTTATTATCATTACCAAAAAATGCTATGCCGCGTGACATATTCGGTTTTTTAATACCCGGTATAAGATCATTATAATCTTTTACGCGTGCCGTCATCGGCATCCGAAACGGCAAAATCTGCTTACGCGTTAAGGTATACCAACCCGCAAGGCCACCCAGAATGAAACCCAACAGCGCAATTTCGGGTACCGCATAACTGACAATCGCAATACCACAAATCAAAGCCGTGACATTAACTGAGTCAGCAAAAAAATCTTTAATGCGCTGGCTTAAGGTTCGGGTATCCCGTAACAGCAGGGTAGGATCCATTTCATGACGTGCTTCAACCCCTCTCATGTTTCCAGTCCTTGAAATTCCTTCGGTGATAATTTAACTTCTTTGACGGCGACTTCGAGTGCTTTGATTGCTTCATCAATCATCGGTGTGAGCGAACGTCGCTTCATCACCTGCTCCGCACGCCAATGAGCAAAAGCGCCCCCCACTTCTGAATACGGTGTTTGCCTTCCTGCACTGTTCAACATGTACCACAAACGCCTATCAACCAATTTAAGCCATAAAAATTCTGATGTAGGCACAACGCCATCATTACGAGCCGCCATGATAAGCGCCGCCATCACGGTTAAAACATACGCATGGCGCGCCACGACTTCTTGCACTAACTCCGAATCTTTATATTTTTCAAACGTCGGTGTAGCTACTGAATAATCGGGCTTGCCTGTCGTACTGGTTGTATCAAGCACTCTTAAAATTAACGTCGCTGCTGCACGATCGCGGCACATACGCGCCATAAAAACAGCAGCGAGCGCTTTCACATGCGGTTGACAACGATCAAAGCCTTCCCATGCAGCACCTAATTGCAACGTAAAAATACGTTTCGCATCACCACGCCGTATCCCAGCCGTCAACTCCATGCCTGGAAGTGGTGCGTCAATTAAAGGATCTTCCAGCTTCAATAATTTATGCTTCCAAGCAAATTCAACGGGGGTTAAAGCCATAGCCCAAGGCCCTGTATTAATATCCATGCTCACAAGATCTTGTGCTTTAACAACAGGCGTAATGCATGGCCAATTTTGTTGTTCTTGCTCACGCAGCGATTTCATACTGTAGGTTTTCCGATAGCGTAATGCTGTATTCGAGCGATAAAGTATGACCGCAAACCCAAACAATGCAACGGCATAAGGATAGCGCATGTAGGCACCCACACGACTCATGATTTCAACCAGATCCCCCCATTTAACATAAGCTGGGTCAACCGTTTGCATCAAATCAATTTCGTCGGTCAAAACCGTACCACCTAAAACAAGATGAACCAGCTTCGCTTGCACAAGATTCACTGAAAAAACAGCGGCAACGATATATTGATGTGCAACATACCAAATAAAATAGGCTGTAAGAAACAGAAGGAGGGTAATCCAAACCGGTGCTAAGGAGTTATCACCACCACCTGATTGTTGTTGGGCCATGCGCTTGCCCTTATGTTATGAATCCATATAATAAATTTAGTATATACTCACTTTTACCCAGATGCGACTACCCAGCAGAATTCGCATCAGGCATTTTAATAAGTCGTCCTTTTTTATACCTATACTCACCACTAGCATGCACAAAACGCATGATATTATCCAGTTCTAATGCTTTATTTTTTAAGGTCAAAAGCTCGGTTCCAAAGCGATCTTTCGGTGTTTTATCTGCCGGTGTTGGCAAAATAAAATCACGCATAATATAGATCGCAACATAAGCCTCATTCAGATGATTGCGCCTTTCTTTGAATGCTTTCTCGATGGCTTTTTGATCTGCATAGACAGGCCTTGATATCGCTTGACGCGGAAGGTTTGTCAAAATCTTTTCCCAGGATTCGAGTTTCCCACCGTCAGATGAATATAAGGCTATAAAAACTTCTTGTTGCGTATCAGACGGTGCTTGGACTTTTTTATGCTCTGTTGTTTGATGGTTCTCAGTTTGCGCGGCACGGCCCGCACGCTCAGTAAAATCATCATGACTTTTTTGTATCTTCTTACCAAGTACACGTAAAAAAGCGGAGTTATTCCAAGGCCCCCGCTCCAATAACTCACGCAGTGAATCCAACACCGTGTGAACTTGCTTTTCTGATAATTTATTATTTTTCATAGAGCGTAGGCTAGCAAAAATAAGGTGTTATTCAGATTATAGCACCGTTACATGCTTCGCGTTGGAGTAGACGATGCAATCTTAGCTTCATCGGCTGTTTTTTCAACGCTTAATTCAGGATTAATCACATCATAAATACGGCGCTCCGCATACTTAAGCATCGCTAGAGCTTCATCATTCTGCTCACTTTGACGAGACGAGTTACACAAAGTCTGTAAAGGCGCCATCACTTCAGCCAGTACAGCTAACACGGCTAGAACATCACTGCGATCAGCCGCATTGAGTTCTACATGATTCTCAAAAAATTTCATACCCACAGCCCCTATTAAAAGCAGCATGCCCAAACAAAGAGCAATACATAATATTAAGCGTACAAAAGATAGCTTAAAGGAAGCTTAATAAGGCATCTCTTTTCGAATTCTTTACATTATCTTACATAATTAAAGCTTAATCATACATCAATTCATCCAAAGGCGTGTGATCTTTGCTCGGACCACCTTGCACAAGTTCATGAAGCACATCCGTCATACAGAGCAAGCGAAGAGCATTGGGTGTGACTTCATCAAATAATACACGCGTGCCAAGTAAGGCGTCTTCCGCGTCTTCAAACGATGCGCCAAGACCGTAGCCCAAACATAACGAAGCCAATTGATCTGCACGGCGAACAATCGCTGGTAAAAGCCCCGTGGCTGAAAAAACATCTTCATGCTTAATGGGATGATTGTTCAAAAAGAAATGAGCTTTCATTTTTGAAGCGACCAACACCATACCTTTAGAAATTTCAAGTGACATATTACGTCCACCATGGTCGAGATGATTTGATATAGCCTGCAAAAAACGTGCGTATCCAACGAAAGAATACCGGCAAACTAAAGCCATAACGCTCGAGTACGCCAAAAAAAGCCGCTGAAATCAACACAAGAATACCGGTCCAAACACGAATATGCATCAAAAAGAAAAAAATAGGAAACGCTGCGCGAGCATCCACAATAAAAAAACGCGGGCTCCTCGCTGAATCTCGCCAATGCGTTCCAGGAGGAAAATCATATGCCATCATGGCCTCACTTTTGATGATCTCAATCAGACTTAAAAGTATACCGAAGACCGTATCGAATGCAATGCGAGATATTTGATGTTCGAACACATCCACGCCATAATCATACCTATGCAACATCATAACCATACTGACACTGTGACTAAGAAACAAATCATTAAACAAACCATTCGTCGCTCAATGCAGGCTAAGCGTAAGGCGCTGCCTCTTCATGCACGTACCAAAGCCTCACAGGCGCTCTGTGCACGCCTTCAAACCCTTTCGGTGTATCAGCAGGCTACGCATATTGCACTCTATCAAGCCATCGAGGGTGAAATCGACCTACATCCCCTTTGGACGCTTGCAGAACAAGCAGGTAAAACCTGTTATATGCCTGTCATGAACACGCAAACAAAAACATTATTTTTTTTGCCTACAACACAAACATCACCTCAACAAAGCAATATCTATCATATAGTAGAGCCCAAGACCCCACATACACAAGCTATCGAACTTGATTATCTCGATTTAATGCTTATACCCTTAGTGGCTTTTGATGACCATGGCACACGCCTTGGCCGTGGCGCAGGTTATTATGACCGCACACTTGCTCATACAAAACCACGGTGTTTACTCGGTGTGGCCTACGAATTTCAACATGACGATTTACTACCACCCGAACCATGGGATGTTCCTTTACACGGCGTGGTAACCGAAAAAACTATCCATTGGAGTGCATCATGACCCGTTACTGGCTTTTAAAATCTGAACCTTCCTGTTTTAGCATCACAGATTTACAAAACATGCCCCATCAAACCTCGCCTTGGGATGGTATTCGAAATTATCAAGCACGTAATTTTATGCGCAATGACATGTCTATCGGTGACCAAGCTTTTTTTTATCATTCCAGTTGTGCAACCCCAGGGATCGTCGGTACCATAGAAATTGTCAGCGAAGCTTACCCTGATGACACCGCGTTTGATCCGGCAAGCGATCATCCTGATCCGAAAAGCACACCAGAAAATCCTCGATGGTTTATGGTGGATGTGCGCTTTAAACAACAGTTTTCGAAGATTATTTCGCTTGCAGCGCTCAAAACGCATCCTGAGCTTGATGAGATGCGTTTGCTACAAAAAGGCAACCGCTTATCTATTTTACCGGTAAGTCCTGATGAATGGGCTTTTATTTCAAACCTCGCACGCTAATTTATTCATAATCATTGGAGATTTTTACTCATGTTCAACCCTGGTCAACTTGATGATATCGCGACAAAATTATATGCGGCTATGCCAACAGGCTTACAAACACTTGAAGCCGATGTGCAAGCAACGTTTAAATCCATTTTACAAACAGGATTTGCGCAATTAGACGTGGTCACACGTGAAGAATTTGATGCCCAAGTCAAAGTTTTAGCACGTACCCGTGAAAAAGTTGAAACACTTCAAAAGCAGCTTGATGAATACGTGAGCATGAACATAAAAACAGCTTAATTTGCAGTTAAAATCCATAGCACACCTCATTAAAATCAGTTATTGTAGCCAAACACCCCTACGGAAAATGGGGTGTTTTTGTCCAACTTAACTTAATGAATGAATGAGTGCACCCATGAACCTCGCGATCACCCAAACACGCAGCACGCTCGGCATCCATGCCCAGTCGGTTGCAGTAGAAGTCCATTTATCCAATGGATTACCTTCGTTTACCATTGTAGGCCTTGCCGAAACCGCTGTTCGCGAAAGCAAAGACCGCGTTCGCAGTGCCATTTTAAACAGCCATTTTGAATTCCCTAACCGCCGTATCACCGTCAATTTAGCGCCGGCTGATTTACCTAAAACAGGCAGCGGTTTTGATGTACCGATCGCGCTCGGTATTTTAGCTGCCTCAGGCCAAATACCTCCAGGACCACTTACATCGCATGAATTTATCGGTGAACTTGCCTTAAACGGTGAGTTACGGGGTATTACCTCCATCATTCCCGTTGTGCTCGCAGCCCGCCGTGCACAGCAAAAGTTGATTATTGCTGAAGCAAACGCCGCCGAAGCAAGTATCGCGCAATATAGCGCTGTTTTTAGCGCAAAAAATCTACGTGAAGTCTGTAATTACATCTGCCACGGCGAAGCGCTCCAAGCGATCCCTGAATACACTCCGGCCCCATCCGCGGAGGCCATGCTGGATTGGTCGGATGTCAAAGGACAGCATCATGCCAAACGTGCGTTTGAAATTGCGGCCAGCGGCGGCCATAGTTTATTACTTTCCGGCCCGCCTGGCAGTGGCAAAACCATGCTGGCCAAACGCTTCACCACCCTGCTTCCTGAGCTGGATGAACATCAAACGCTTGAGTCTGCCGCCATTCATTCGACCCGCGGCAGGCTTCCTAGCACACACCGCTGGCATGAGCCGCCTTTTCGTTCACCCCATCACACGGCCTCACCGGTTGCTCTTGTGGGTGGAGGCAATCCACCTAAACCCGGCGAAATCTCACTCGCGCATCATGGCGTATTATTTTTAGATGAGCTCCCTGAGTTTAATCGCCGCGTCCTTGAAACACTGCGCGAGCCGCTTGAATCGGGACATGTATGTATTTCACGTGCCGCAGCACAAGCTGAATTTCCTGCAAAATTTCAGCTCATTGCCGCCATGAACCCCTGCCCTTGTGGCCACGCAGGCAATGCCAGCATGACGTGCCTATGCACACCCGATCGTATCAACCGCTATTTAGCAAAACTCTCAGGCCCCTTACTTGATCGCATTGATATGCATATTGTGGTCCAAGCGCTCACCAAAGATGAGTTACTTAAACCCAACGAGGCTCCGGCCAATGAAAGCACGCGTATTCGTGCCAACATTAAAAATATCCGAGCACGTCAAATCAACCGCCAGGGCATGCTCAATGCCTTTTTAAACCCGAAAACATGCGAAGCGCATTGTGCATTCGGAAGCGATGAAAAAGAGTTACTCAATAAGATTTTAAGTCACCTCAAACTTTCAGCGCGTGCGTTTCATCGCCTCCTTAAAATTGCACGAACCATCGCTGATATGGATGAACGAGATGCTGTAAGCAGTAAAGACTTAAAGCAAGCGTTATCGTATAAACAAACCCTGCAGACTAAGATTTGATTGAAAATAAGGATTTTTTATGAAAATAATACACAATGAAAAAATTGAAGAAAAAATAATTGATCTTCGAAATCAACAGGTTATCATAGATACCGATATTGCTGAACTCTACGGTGTTGAGACTAAACGTATCAATGAGGCGGTTACTAGAAACCCCGATAAATTCCCTAAAGATTATCTTTTTAAAATAACACAACAAGAATGGGAATTATTGAAGTCGCAATTTGCGACTTCAACCAAAGGTGGCAAAATGAAGTTACCCGTTGCCTTTACATAACGTGGCTTATATATGCTGGCTACGATCTTAAAAAGCCCCAAGGCAACAGAAACTACACTGGCCATTATTAATACCTTTTCTAAGGTGAGAGAAATAAACCGCTCAGTCAATCAATTAACTGAACTTCCAGAAAAGTCCCCTCGGCAGGAAAAATTACTTCATCGTACAAGCGAATTACTTTCTGATTTAATTCAACCGGATGAGATTGATACATCTGAGTCTGAAGCCAGTATTGAGCTAAATTTTGCCGTTGTTAAATTTAAATATACCGTTAAAAAAACGAAGCCCGAATAAGCCACTCCAAAATCGCCATACGCATGAACACGCCGTTTTGGACTTGTTGAAGAATGCACGACTGTGGACCATCTGCGACATCACTATCAATTTCGACCCCTCGATTAATAGGCCCTGGGTGCATCACACGTGCACCTGGTTTTGCATACAAAAGTGAACTTGACGTGATCGCATAGTTTTCTCGATATGCCAGCAAATCACATGCCTCATCATCTGAAAAGCGCTCGTGTTGCACACGCAGTGTCATCACCACATCGGCTTGATCTAAACCTTTTTGAAGTGACGAAGTAGCCTCGCCATAAATAATATTTTTAGGTAACCATGCTTCAGGTCCAATTAACGCGAGCTCTCCTACTTGAAGCACACGACACAAACACTGCAAAGACTGAGCAACACGAGAATGTCGAATATCACCCACCACCGCAATTTTAATATCTTGAGGCTTAAGTTTATGCTCGATGATGGTCATCATATCCAACATCGCTTGCGTTGGATGCGCATGCATACCGTCACCCGCATTCACCAACTGCAAAGATTCTGGAATGACACGTGATAATTGTTGCAATGCACCGTCTTCAGGATGCCGTATCACCATCAAACGCACCCCCATCGCCGCAAAGGTTTGGCACATGTCTTGCATGGCTTCACCTTTGCTTTCAGACGAACGTTTTGGATCTAAACTCAAAACCGTCAAACCAAGATTTTTGGCGGCTAAATCAAAACTAAGCTGTGTGCGTGTACTGTTTTCATAAAACACTTGCAGCAACACAACACCGGGATAAGTTGGATAACTTGGCGCTTGATTTTGTGAAGATAATTTAAAAAAAAGGGCACGTTCAATCAGCTCTAAGACCATGGACGATGATAATTGATCGACATCAAGAAAATGTTTCACGTTTGATTACTCCGCTTGCTGAAGCCATTGCTCCAGAATAACACAGGCTGCAAGACTATCCACTTCTGAGTTTTTAATTTTACGATACCCGCCTTTTTCAAATAATAAGGCGCGTGCTTCAATCGTCGATAAACGCTCATCGACCAAAAACACCGGAAGTTTAAAGCGTCCATGCAGTCTATCAGCAAAGCGTTTAGCTGGCTTGGTGACATATAACGGGCCACCGTCTGTGCGGGTTGGGAACCCTACGATCAATGCGCTTGGGCGCCACGTATGAATCAGCTCAGCTATCATGTCCCAACTGGGTGCGCCGTCGGTGGCTTTTAAGGTCGATAATGGGGTTGCGGTGCAGGTTAAGCGCTGCCCAACAGCCACACCAATACGTTTATAACCGAAATCGAATCCCAGATAAACGGGATCAGGCATGGCCTGCTCCTGGCATAATATGCCCGACGTTGACACCGATGGTTTCTGCCGTTTTTTCCCAACGTTCATCAAAAGGCACCTCATAAAGCAACTCAGGCTCATACGGACACACCAGCCATTGTTCCTCGATTTCTTTATCCAACGCCTTTTCCCCCCACGCAACAAATCCCAAAGCGACCAAACTATCTTTAGGCCCATGATTTTGAGCAATCGCGCGAATAATATCATTCGAGGTCGTGATGGTCACGTCATCATCGAGAACCAAGCTTGAGCGCCAGTTACCGCACGGTCGGTGAATCACGAAGCCTCGCTCCGGCTGCATGGGTCCACCCAATAAAAGCGGCTTATGACGTTGTTCTGAGCGATCTGACTTGATATGAAGTTGATCAAACATAAAGCTTAAAGAATACTCAAGAGGCCGATTAATCATCAACCCAACCGCGCCTTCGGGTTGATGCTCACACACATAAACGACACTACGTTCAAAAATTGTTCCATGAAGTACCGGCATGGCAGCTAATAAATGATTTCTGAGTGCTAACGGTGTACCCATTCCGTCTCCTTTTGCGCTATCTTATTTTACAGTATAGATGATTTTCAATATCTTGCTTTACTTGCCCCCAAGCACACGCCTGAGTATGATGATTAAATTCATCTTTGAGAAAGCCAAGGAGCGTTTATGAACCCCTTATTATCAAATTTAGTGGATGAAAAATATCCTCTTCTTATGCAATCTGTGATCCTCGATCAACTCATCTCACGTATTCTATTTTTTGGCTTCCTGCTGATCATGCTGGTGCTTGTTGTTTGGGATAGGTATCAAAAAAAGCACGCGATTCTTCGTAACTTTCCTCTGATTGGACATTTTCGTTATTTAAGTGAATTTTTGGGTGACTTTTTTCGTCAATATTTTTTTACTAATGATCGAGAAGAACTTCCCTTTAATCGCGCGGAGCGTAATTGGGTCTATCGCGCAGCCAAACAAGCGGACACCACCATCGGTTTCGGCTCCACACGCCCACTTAATCAGACAGGAACGGTGTATTTTGTCAGTGCTCCTTTTCCTGTGCTCGCTTCAGGTCATGTCAATATTCAACCCATAACCATCGGCCCCTACTGTAAAAAACCTTACGTATCTAAGCATCTATTTAATATATCAAGCATGAGCTACGGCTCTATATCCAAAGTTGCCATACGTGCCCTGGCTGGAGGCGCAAAAAAAGCGGGTTGCTGGCTTAACACCGGTGAGGGCGGTGTTTCATCCTACCATCTTGAAAGTGGTTGCGACTTAGTCGTACAAATTGGCACCGCCAAATACGGCGTGCGCGATAAACTCGGTCACTTATCAGATAAAAAATTACGTGAACTCGCGAAAAAGCCCCAAATTAAAATGTTTGAAATCAAATTAAGCCAAGGCGCAAAACCAGGCAAAGGGGGTATTCTTCCAGCCATTAAAGTAACCGAAGAAGTCGCGAAAATTCGTGGTATACCGCCATATCAAGACTCCATTAGTCCAAACCGTCATCCTGATATTAGCAATGTTGAAGAGCTCTTAAACATGACGCAACGGATTCGAGACATCACAGGCAAACCCGTCGGTTGTAAATTCGTGCTGGGCAGTTATGAATGGCTGCATGACTTATGCCTAGCCATTCATCAACGAGGTATTGCATCGGCACCTGACTTTATTACACTTGATAGCGCGGATGGGGGCACAGGAGCATCCCCCCAAGGTTTAATGGATTATATGGGTATTCCTATCTCCGAGTCTCTGCCTAAACTTGTCGATATTTTAGTTCTGTACAATCTGCGTTCACGAATTAAAATTATTGCTAGCGGTAAACTGATTACCCCTGCAGATGTCACCTGGGCTTTATGTGCCGGTGCTGATTTGATCAATTCAGCCCGAGGTTTTCTTTTTGCTTTAGGATGCATTCAATCGATGAAATGTCATAAGAACACGTGCCCAACGGGTATTACGACACATAACCCACGCCTGCAACGCGGCCTTGTTGTGGAGGATAAAATTGAACGTGTTTTTCATTATGCCAATAACATGGCGTCTGAAGTGAGTACGCTCTGTCATTCCTGCGGTGTTGATGAAGCTCGGCAACTGCAACGCGCCCATGCGCGTATCGTACGTGAAGATGGCTTTTCGGTTTCGCTTGCCGATATATTTCCTGATCAACAACCGCTGCCTGAATACAAATAAATTGACACAAAACAACAAAATTTATTTTTTTAGACTATGCTTTTTATGTAGGCCACATAAAAAGGTTGATTGCTTATGAAAAGGATTTTCCCTAGCTTTATTTTATTCATACTCAGCTTACCTGCCTGGGCGGCGGATCCGTTACCGCTTGATTCGCTACCCCTGGATGTAGAAAAGATCGTTAAAGAAGTGGATCCCGCGATTAATCTTGGTGCGCTTGTTGTCGATGTTAATACCGGTGAAACACTTTACTCACGTAATGCTTCAAAAACTTTTATTCCTGCCAGTAACATGAAGTTATTTTCAGATGCTGCTGCCCTACTTGCCTTAGGCCCAAATTATCAATTTAAAACCGAATTAAGCACCGATGCCACACGCTTAGAAGACGGCGTATTAAACGGATCGATTTATCTCAATATGCCAGGCGATCCATCGTTTAAAAATGAAGATTTAAGCGATTTGCTTGCCAACCTTAAAACGTGGGGTATTAAGCGCATTGATGGAAATATTATTCTTGTCAGTGCGCGTTATGGAATCGACCCCTACGGTCCCGGCTGGTCAGAAAAAGATTTAACCCATGGTTACGGTGCCCCACTAGCCCCCCTGATTTTAGATGAAAACCGCCTCATCGTGACGGTAAATCCTGCGGCCAAAGCAGGTCAAAACGCGCGAATTGAACTGAACACAACCAATGCTGGCATCACATTAAACAATGAAGTGATGACCAATCCGACAGCCAAAACGTGTGGCTTAAGCTACGTGATGGATAAAAAAAATCAACTCACCATTCATGGCTGCGTGGGGCTTGGTCAATGGTCCGGCCAACAAAAGCTTGCCATCATTAATCCAACACGCTATGTAAAAGCCCATATAACCTCAGATTTAAATAAAATGGGTATTATTTTGGACGGAAAAATAAAATTTGGTAAAAAACCAAAAACGGCGTTGCTTTTGGGTACGCATCAATCAAAATCGATTGCTGGACTTTTAGAAAAAACGTTAAAAACATCCGATAATTTATATGCTGAAAGCCTTTATTTACATACTGCTGAAGTTTTACATGGCTCACCGGTGAATTGGAATAAAGCTGAGCCGATTATTAAAAACTTTTTAGAACAAGAAACCAAGATTTCTATGAAAACAGCCGTTCTACGGGATGGTTCAGGCCTATCACGACTGGATCAGATAACCCCCAAACAAACGGTTGATTTACTTAAATTCCTTCATGCGCGCTTCCCACTTGCCTACGAGTATATTTCTGCACTTCCCGTAGCAGGACGTGACGGCACACTCAGTAAACGTTTAAAAAAACCTTCGGAGCAAGGCTTTATTCGTGCAAAAACAGGTACGATGTCAGGTATTACCAGTCTTTCAGGTTACATGTACACAACCAACGGTCACACCTTGGCGTTTGCTATTTATATCAACAAAGGCCCACAAACTCAAGCTAAAATCACGTGGCGCTACGCCCCGCTTGTGGATAAATTATGTTCTTTTTTCTTAAAACAAACTCCGAGCAATCAGCTTAAAAATCTTGCACAGCATGCGCATGCTCGCAGCGCTTATCAAGAGCACCCCGTACAAATCGAAACGGCACGGCAGCATGAAAAAAAATGGCGTCATATTGAACTTGCTTTAAAACGCGCCCTCAAAGACCAACCAGTCGCCGTGATTTATCGTGGCGATCATCTACTTTTAGAAGATCAATCAAAAAATACACAAGCGGTATGGTCAGCTCTACAAAACGTCAATAAAAAATATCCTTTTTCTGCGGCCCTGCATGATAACATGGCACCTGAAAAGCACCACAAAATGCCCTCGCTACTCTGGATAAAAACCAACACGGCATCCTCCACGCGCACTTGGCTTATCCAAGATGCTGCAACGTAAAACATGCGTTATTTCTGTTATGATATGCATTCTTACTGTTTTTACTTAAAAAAGGGGTCATGATGCTTCAAGAACTTGCGCAACAATACAGTCATTCGATTCAAACATTTTATTTATTAATTCTGATTGTTAATGCTTTCATTCACATTCTTTTTGCAGGTGCTGTCGCAAAAGATGCGGGACAATTGCAAAAAGTTGGGCAACAACCAGCGTTAGTTGCCGCACCGACTTGGGCGTTTGCAACCTTGCTCGGTGGTGTTTTTATTGCTGCGGTGTATTGGTTCATTCACCATTCAACACTCACACGTCCGGTTGCACATCAACCCAACACACCAAGAAACAACTAAAACTCAGCTTTCTCGATTTCAACCTGCCCATCTTTTGACAACATAATGGCAAACGGGCGGGTTGCTGGGAAATGAGCAAAAACGATCATCATCATGACCGTAATGGGTACGGATAAAAACATTCCCACAACCCCCCAAATCACTCCCCATAAGCCTAACGCAAACAAAATGATCAGAGGACTCAAATTCAACGAACGCCCAAGGTAACGTGGTTCAATCAACGAGCCAATCACAAACTGCACAGCCACAAGGCCCGAGGTCATCGCAACAAACGGAAACCACGTTTGAAATTGAATTAAAGCGAGTAGTGCTGGAAATAATGTCGCAATAATCGAACCTATATTCGGAATATAATTCAAGAAAAAAATAAGCAACGCCCAAAATTCAGCAAAATCCAGTCCAATCCACGTCATGATTCCCCAGCTCGCAAGCGCCGTTAATAATCCCATCAATGTTTTTAAACCCAAATACGTTTGTATATCACGCAGCGTTCGCGTCATCAGTTCATTCATGACGTTGCGCTGCTTTTCAGATGGCACCAAACGTTTTATTTTGGTTGCAAAAACAGCTTGCTCCACAAATAAAAAAATGGTGTAAATTGCAATCAAAAATGCAGAGCTTGCGACCGTAGTAAAGCCCGCATACACATTGATTAATATTTTTTGAATATCAAGATCTTCGCTTAATCGCTCGACATAAGCGACCAACTTGGCAAGTAACTGCTGATTAAGCTGATCGGTTAACTGCTTAAAACTTTCTTTATAGCGGGCTGAGGCATGAATCACCTCATTCACATTGTTCGTGACAATATGAACCAATTCCCACATACACCCAACCACCACCAAAAAAGACAACACCATACTCAGCTTGGCAGGAAAATACCGACCTAACCATGGCATATGCTGTATGGAGTGATTGAGTGTATTCAGTAAATTCCAAATAAACAACGCAATAACCCAAGGCAAGAGAAAACTACGTCCGGTCATCAATAAATAACCAATAAGCGTTACACTGATTAATCCTGCAGCAAAGGTGATGACTCGATTCACATGCACTCCCTAAAATCTAACGCGAAAATATTCAAAATATAAGCCTTCATCATGGCATAAAAAAAAAGTCAAAAACATGACTGTCAAGACTGTTTTTAAAAAAAATACTGCTTTATAATCATCAACCAATTTTCTATATCATCTCATGTGATTACATGTGGGTAAGTGAAAATCCACGCATCACAAGTTCAGAATATACTCTCTTTAAAATCAACATAACCCATTGAAATATAATATATTTTTTATCTTAAAATACCCCACAATGTTATCCCCATTATCTGTGGATAACATTGTGGGTAGCGTGAAAAGTGCTTTAAAAATAAGGGCATTGCCCTCGTGCATTAAACTGCACCAACTACATCATGGCGTCACGTAACCAACTGCCATCACCATCCTCATCTTTATACGATAAAACCACCACTTCTGTGCTACCGACCTTCACAAATTCTTCGTTTAACCATTTGGCTGCACTGGGAAGTACGCGAATGCATCCATGACTGGCATTGCTTGTTAGCTGATCATAGCCCGAGTGAATGGTAAACCCTCGATAAAAATACATGCAATACGGCATTTTAGCACCACCGCCCGTTTCAACAGGGTATGTTCTAGATTTACAATTTACACCGCGCTTGTAATAAATGCGAAAATTTCCGGTCACGGTACGACACGGTTCATTGCTGTCATCACAAAAATCTGCACCGCCGGAGCCCATCCCTGTCATGACGCGCTCGCCTTCCTCGTTATAAGCGGCCCAGGCAGAGACTTTCGGGTCGAATACAAACAGTTTTCGACCGCGCGGTTTAATTTGTAAAGGAAAATGATGACGTCCCCGTGTATCTTTCAAATGATGGGGCATGTAATGCACAGCCCCATCATCATCGGTAACAATCGTCGCCTCATCAACATCGAGGCATGCCGTCAAGTTGAAACACAACACCCACGGCAACCAAACATACTTCATGCGTTTAATCTTCATGAAGACGACGGTATTTGGTTTTGGAAGGATTGTTTGCAGCGTCTCCCAAACGACGTTTACGATCTTCTTCATAATCTTGATAATTTCCATCAATAAAGACAACCTTTGAATCCCCTTCAAACGCCAATAAATGCGTGCAAATACGATTGAGAAACCAACGATCATGCGAAACAACAATGGCGCATCCTGGAAAGTTCAGCATCGCTTCTTCTAACGCACGTAAGGTTTCTACGTCTAAATCATTACTGGGCTCATCGAGAAGTAAGACGTTCGCACCACGCTTTAACAAACACGCCAAATGCACGCGATTACGCTCACCACCGGATAAACTTCCAACACGTTTTTGTTGATCAACACCTTTGAAATTAAAACGTCCAACATAGGCACGTGATGGCATTTGAAAGGCTCCGACTTGAATGATATCGTGACCGTCTGAAATCATTTCCCAAGCCGTTTTACTATCATCCAGATTATCGCGAGATTGATCAACATACGCTAAATCAACGGTTTTTCCGATACGGATCTCACCTTGATCTGGTGTGATTTGCTGTGTCAACATTTTCAAAAATGTTGATTTTCCGGCACCGTTGGGCCCCACAATCCCTAAAATACCGCCTTTCGGTAATCTAAAATTTAAATTTTTAAATAAAACTCGATCACCAAAGGCTTTGGCTAAATTTTCACCCTCAATCACCAAGTCACCTAAGCGCTCACCCGGTGGAATGTATAGATCATTGGTTTCTTGACGTTTTTGAAACTCACGAGAGGTCATTTCTTCAATACGTGCCAAACGCGCTTTGTTTTTAACACGACGGCCTTTGGGCGAACTACGCGCCCACTCAAGCTCCGCCTTCAGCGCACGATCGTGTGCTGACTCTTGTTTTTGTTCTTGTGCTAAACGCGCGGTTTTTTGCTCAAGCCAAGTTGTATAATTACCTTCATAAGGAATACCTTCCCCACGATCGAGCTCAAGAATCCACTGCGCGGCATTATCAAGAAAATAGCGATCATGCGTAATTGCAACAACCGTCCCGGTAAATTCTTCTAAATAATGCTCAAGCCAAGCCACACTTTCGGCGTCCAAGTGATTGGTTGGCTCATCCAGTAAGAGCATATCAGGATTAGAAAGCAGCAACCGACACAAAGCAACCCGACGGCACTCACCACCCGATAACACACCAATCAACGTATCACCATCCGGTAAGCGTAACGCATTACAAGCAATTTCAAGTCGTCGATCGAGATCCCAGCCACCACCGGCCTCAATCGCTTGCTGTAAATCACCTTGCTCTTCAAGCAAGGCTGTCATGGCCTCATCACTCATCGGCTCACAAAATTTTGCACTGATCTCATCAAATTTTGCAAGTAAGCTTTTCATATCTGCAACGGCCTCTTCCACCACTTCCCGAACGGTTTGCTTGGGATTCATGTGAGGCTCTTGAGGCAGATAACCAATACGAATACCTGCCTGAGGACGTGCTTCACCTTCAAAATTTTTATCGACCCCAGCCATAATACGAAGCAACGTTGATTTACCCGAACCATTCAGTCCAAGCACCCCAATTTTTGCACCAGGATAAAAACTCAGTGAAATATCTTTTAAAATCGCGCGTTGATTTTCAACCACTTTACTCACATGGTTCATTGTAAAAATATACTGTGCCATAAGGGCTACTCCAATTTTTCTAATTTAAAATAATTAAGTCCAATCTAAAATCACTTTTCCTGACTGGCCCGAGGCCATCATCTGAAAAGCCGGTTGAAAATCATCCACCGAAAAATGATGCGTCATGACCGGTGATAAATCCAGACCACTTTGAAGCATGGCAATCATTTTGTACCATGTTTCGTACATCTCTCGCCCATAAATACCTTTAAGCTCCAAGCCTTTAAAGATCACTTGTGTCCAATCAATCGCCGTTTCTTCGGGAGGAATGCCTAACAAAGCCATTTTTCCACCATGGTTCATGGTTTTAATCATGTCGTTTAATGCCATAGGGTTACCTGACATTTCGAGACCCACATCAAAACCTTCGCGCATACCCAATTCAGCCATGGTGTCTTGGAGCGTATGATGTTTTATATTAATAGCACGCGTTGCGCCCATTTTTTTTGCTAAGGCAAGACGGTGATCATTCACGTCCGTAATCACCACATGGCGTGCACCCGCATGGCGCGCAATCGCAACCGCCATCATGCCTATCGGCCCTGCACCGGTGATTAACACATCTTCACCGATTAAATTAAACGAAAGTGCGCAGTGCGTTGCATTCCCAAACGGATCTAAAATTGCCGCTTGATCACCCGTAATATCATCCGGTAAAGGCAAAACATTACTGGCGGGCAAAACTAAATATTCAGCAAAACAACCGGGACGATTCACCCCCACACCGAGCGTTTTTCGACATAAATGTTGCCGACCTGCGCGACAATTACGACATATGCCACAGGTAATATGGCCCTCGCCTGACACACGTTGTCCAACGGTTAAGCCTTTTACGTACTGGCCAACCTCAACGACCTCACCAAAAAATTCATGCCCAACAATCATCGGTACGGGAATGGTTGCTTGCGCCCAATCATCCCAAGCATAAATATGAATATCTGTTCCGCAAATCGCCGTTTTATGAATTTTAATTAAGACTTCATGTGCATCAAACGTTGGCTTTGGCGAATCATCCATCCAAATGCCTGGCTCACGTTTTGCTTTAATCAATGATTTCATGATGTTTTCCAAATAAAGTTAGATAATACCCAGTTCTCGACCAACACGCCCAAACGCATCCAACGCTTTATCAAGATGTGCATCGGTATGTGCAGCTGACATTTGAGTTCGAATACGCGCCTGCCCTTTGGGCACAACAGGAAATGAGAATCCGACTACATAAATGCCTTCCTCCAGTAAACGCTCGGCCATTTTTCCAGCAAGTACCGCATCGCCTAACATCACAGGTATAATCGCATGCTCGCCTGGTACTAACGTAAACCCAAGCTGCTCTAAACCGGCGCGAAAATAACGCCCATTTTCTTGCACGTTCCGAATTAAATCTTGATTATTAATGACTAAATCTAGCGCAGCAATTGAGGTCTCTGTAATCATAGGCGCCAGCGTATTTGAAAATAAATACGGCCGTGAGCGCTGTCGTAACCAAGCCACAATCGCTGCATTCGCGGCCGTAAACCCACCCGACGCCCCACCCAATGCTTTACCTAACGTGCCGGTAATAATATCAATGCGATCCGACACACCAAAATGCTCTGGCGTACCTCGGCCAGTTTCACCCACAAAACCGACCGCGTGCGAGTCATCGACCATGACTAATGCACCGTATTTATCGGCTAAATCACAAATAGCTGGCAAATTTGCCAAAATACCGTCCATCGAAAACACACCGTCGGTCGCTATCAAACGAAAACGTGCGTCGCTTGCCGCTTGCAGCTGCTTTTCTAGATCGTGCATATCATTGTTGGCATAACGGTAACGCTTGGCTTTACATAAACGCACCCCATCAATAATACTGGCGTGGTTTAAAGCATCACTGATAATCGCATCATCAGGCCCGAGCAACGTTTCGAACAAACCCGCATTAGCATCAAAGCATGAAGGATACAAAATCGTGTCTTCTTTACCTAAAAAATCACTGATTTTTTTCTCTAAGGCTTTATGCGGTGCCTGCGTTCCACAAATAAAACGAACAGAAGCCATACCGTATCCGTATTTATCTAACGCTACTTTTCCTGCTTCAATTAAGGCAGGATGATTGGCAAGCCCTAGATAATTATTAGCGCAGAGATTAATCACATCATGCTCACCCAGGCTAACCATGGCCTGCTGTTGATTTTGAATAACACGCTCGGGCTTAAATAAGCCTTCTTGTTTAAGAACCACTAATTCTGCTTGAAAATATTTCTCAAATTTGTCCCGCATGTCTATCTCCAGCTTGGCTCAACATTTCTTTAGATAAATATCCGCGTGCATCATAACAAGCTGGGAACACATTCACCAGAATAGCGATCGATGCGCCGGATATGTCTAGCTAGTACACCATTCCATGAATTCTGGCCAATGCTGGTATATTTACGCTACCCTTCGTCTTTGCAAGGTAAGAATAGATGTGCGTATGAAGATTGGCCGCAAACTGTTTGCTAAAATCCACAAACAAAAACACCATGCAAACCCTAATTGGACAGTATCGTCTTCATCACGCCATGATCAAGCTCGCGACTCATAATTCGGTGCCTCCACCTTCAGGATTTCACGCGACTGCGTGAGGTCAGCGGTTCTTACTTCATCAAGGCGGCTAACGGCCGCCAAATCAACGGTGCCCGAGCCCGAGCCCCAGCCCCAGCCGACGTCCGCCCTCTCCCACCGATCCCCCCGATATATAGTAAAATCAAACCCAACGCCAGATGCCGAAGAAGTAAGAGGAAACCAAAACTCCAAAGAACGAGACATGTAATTAGAAAATGAACGCGTGCGCGGTAACCTGGACTCATTAAATTCAGGCCGAGGGGCAAATGACCGGTCCGATCTGCAATATTCGTTTGCGATATGTACAGGCACATCCCGTTGAGCTTTGCCTACGTCGAGCCAGGCAGCGATTCGCTGGTGATACGGGTAATAATCCCGGTTATTATCATACGTCACGTAGGTGTTTAGTGCGGTGATTAACGATTTAAAATCAAATGCGTCGGTTAATTTGTTCGCGATGGCCTGGGCGGGGGGCGTTATAAAAAATGACAGAAGAAAGAACGCAGGGAAAGTTAAATAGCTTAGGTATTGCAATGGACCCAAACAGGAAAGCATCCAA